>DASTPT010000048.1:0-45454 GCA_035762085.1 Actinomycetota bacterium
CGTACGGCCCTCGATGGACGGTGGAGGCCACCGTCATCGCCGGCAGCTCCTCTCCCACCACGTCCCCGGCACCCGCGAACGGTACGGCGACCGGGAACGCGATCTCGATGTCGCCGTCAGACTCCTCGTCGATCACGTCGAACATGACGATGAAGGGCGGTCCAGCCATCTGCGCACCGGCGCGTCCCACGGCCTCCCCCACGGCCGCGAACCCGGACGAGACGTCCTGCCCGATCGTGGCCATGGTCGCGTGCTTGCGGATCGCCGCGACGTGTTGCGCGGGGACCTCCTTCACCGTGACGTCGTACGGCATCACACCCTCCTTCCGGTCGATGAGTCTGCCGAGGAACACGAGCATCCGTTCGTGCCGATCGAGCTCGGACTCCAGGCGTGCGCGGTGACGGTCGAGGACCTTCGCAGCCACCTGCGGGTCGTCCGCGTCAAGCGCCTCACGGATTTCCTCGAGCGGCATGTCGAGCGAGCGCAGGACCCGGATCGCCTCCGCGCGGTTGGCCTGTCCGTAGGTGTAGTACCGGTAGCCGGACGAGCGATCCACGACGGCCGGCACCAGCAGCCCGAGCGCGTCGTAGTGGCGGAGCGCCTTGACCGACAGGCGCGTCATCTTCGAGAAGCGCCCGACCGGAACCAGATTCTCCATGCCCGTCCCTCCTCAGGAACCCATCCTGGGACCTCCCCCTACAGGAGCGTCAAGTCGAGCTTCGGGTCGGACGGCCCTCCGCGTCCGGGACTCCGATGGGCGCCGAAGCCATCGATCAGCATGCGGGCCGACACACGCAGGAGATCGCGGCCGGGAAAGCGCTGTCAGTCGATGGGGAAGAACCGCGGGAGGTACGCTCGGTTCGCGTCGAGCAGGGAATCGAGCAGCGGGTGCGCGCGGTCGGCGCTGGGCCCGAGCGGGTTCGTGAGGAGCGCCCTGAGCGCGAGCGTGCGGTCGCCGCTCATCGCGGCCGCGATCGCGAGTCTCTCGTACGCCTTCGCGTGCTGGACCAGGCCGAACATCTCCGCCGGGAGCGGACGGGTGGGGAGCGGATGGGCGCCCTCCCGGTCGACGCGGGCGGCCATCTCGACGACGTCGTCGTCCGCAAGGTTCGGGATGGCGCCGTCGTTCCGCACGTTCACGACCTGCACGTCGCCGGTGCCGGCCTGGAGCGACGCGACGAGCTGCGCGGCCGCCTCGCTGTAGAAGGCGCCGCCCCGCTCCTCGAGGAGCTTCGGCTTCTCATCCAGCGCCGGGTCCCGGTACAGGTCGAGAAGGCCGGCCTCGATCTCCATGACCTCCTCGGCTCGTGTCCGCTCACCCGAGCGCTGATGCTCGAGGATCTCATCGGTCAGGTAGTAGTACTGCAGGTAGTAGCTCGGGATGGCTCCGAGCGCGCGGATGACCTCGACGGGCGTGCCGGTGTCTTCGGCGATCCGGTCGGCCGACGTCTCGAGGATCTCAGGCAGCCGGTCGACCCCGTCGACCTTCACCGCTCGCTCCCACGACAGGTGGTTCAGCCCGACGTGCTCGAGCTCGACGCGCCCGGGCTCCACCCCGAACCGCGCCGCCAGCTCGCGTTGGTACGTGATCGCGATGTTGCACAGGCCGATCGCCCGGTGGCCGGCGTCGAGCAGCGCCTGCGTCACCAACCCGGTTGGGTTCGTGAAGTCCACGAACCAGGCGCCCGCCGCCCCGCGGCGCTCCGTCTCCTCCGCGAGCTCGAGCACGACCGGCACCGTCCGCAGCGCCTTCGCGAAGCCGCCCGGCCCGGTGGTCTCCTGTCCGATGCAGCCGAAACTCGGGGGGATGGTCTCATCGAGGTAGCGGGCCTGCTGGCCGCCGATCCGTAGCTGGACGATCACGAAGTCCGCCCCGTCGAGCGCCGAATCGCGGTCCTCGGTCGGCACGAGCTGCCCGGCCCAGTCGACCTTGCGGAGCATGCGCTCGGCGAGCGCGCCGACGACCGAGAGGCGATCCGGGTCGACGTCGAGCAGTGCGAGCACGTCCATAGGGAAGCGGTCGGCGCGTCGCGCGAAACCCTCGACGAGCTCCGGCGTGTAGGTGCTGCCGGCGCCGACGACCGCTACCTTCACACCCATGGTTTGGACAGCGTACACTCGCAGCCATGAAATCGTTAGGAAACTTTCCTGACCCATTCCTGTCCGAGATCGCGGCCCAGCCCGACGCGATCCGCCGCGCCGCGGCCGCGATGGACGAGCAGCGAGACGTCCTTGACCGCATCCGGGAGGCCAGCACCTCCGCCCACACCCTCGTGTTCACCGGCATGGGCAGCTCATACGACGCCTGCTACCCCGTCGTGAACGACCTGGCGGGACGCGGGGTCGCGTCGTTGCTCATCGACTCGGCGGAGCTGCTCCATTTCCGGCGGCCGATCCTGAACGCGCAGACGCTCGTCGTGATCGTCAGCCAGTCCGGGGAGAGCGCCGAGATCGTACGCCTCGCGACGGAGATCTCGAGACAGCGGATGCGTCCGTTCGTCGTGTCGATCACGAACGGGCTCGCGAACGACCTGGCGCGCCGAGCCGACATCCGTCTGGACACCTGGGCCGGCGTCGAGACCGGCCCCTCGACGAAGACCTTCGCCGCGGCGATGACCACCCTCGCGGGGCTCGCCCGGTTGCTGGCTGGAGACGGCGTCGACACGGCCATCGACAGGACGCGCACCGCGGCCGAGGGCGCCGCGCTCGCCGTCGAGCGCCTGCTCGACGACCCCGAGACGTACGCGGCAGAACTCGCGGATCACCTCACCGGACGGGACGTGATGGTCGTGCTCGGGCGCGGTCCCGCTCGCGCGGCCGCAGAGATGGGCGCCCTGATCCTGAAGGAGTCCGGAGTGATGGCCGAGTCGCTGGAGTCGGCGATGTTCCGCCACGGCCCACTCGAGCTCGCCGGCCCGGGCATGTCGGCGATCGTCATCGCCACCGAGCCCGAGACACGGCGGCTCGACCTCGCCCTCGCGGCCGACCTGGTGAAGGCGGGGGCGTCGGTGCTCGTCGTCACCCCGGACGGCGAGCAGCCGAAGGGCACGCAAGCGGTCGCGACGAGCTACCTGGACCGGTCGCTCGTCTCGACGGTCTCGATCGTCCCGGTGCAGCTGCTGGCGTGGAAGCTCGCTCAGGAAGCCGGCCGCACGCCCGGCGCGTACACGCGTGCGTCGAAGGTGACCACGCGTGAGTGAGACGGCTCGGCGCGTCGCGCTCACGTTCGACGCCGAGCACCCGGATCGACCGCTGTGTCCAGCCGGTAATGCCGAGATCATCCTGGATCTCCTGCGGTCCGCCGGCGTCCGCGCGACGTTCTTCGTCCAGGGACGATGGGCCCGTTCGCAACCCGACGTTGCCCGTCGGATCCCCGCAGACGGTCATCTGGTCGGGAACCACTCGAACTACCACGTTCGTATGCCCTACCTGTCGGATGACGGCATCCGGGCCGACGTTGCCGAAGCGCAGGATGCCATCCGCGAGATCTGCGGAGTGGACCCCCGGCCGTGGTTCCGATGCCCGTTCGGGGAGGGCGCCGACGACGCCCGCGTGCTCGAGGCCCTGGAGGGGCTCGGCTACCGCAACGTCGGCTGGGACGTCGAGGTCGAGGACTGGGAGCCTTGGCGCACCGCAGAGGAGATCGCCCGCGACGCTCTGGCCGGCGCCCTCGATCATGGCGACGGGGCGGTCGTGCTCCTGCACGCGTGGCCGGGACCGACCGCCGATGCGCTGCCAGGGATCCTCGACGGGCTCGCCGGGGCAGGATGCAGGGTCGTGGCCCTCGACGAGCTGGAGCGGGTGGGGTCGTGACCCGGCCTGCCGTGGTTGCTGTCGACGGCGGCGGTTCGAAGGTCGACGCCGTACTGCTGTCTCGTGCCGGGGATGTGCTCGGCGCCGCCCGCGTGCCGGACCCGAAATGGGAGGACACGGGCGACGAGCTTCATATGGACTCGATCGCCGCCGCGCTCGAGGCCGCTGCCCGAGATGCCGGCATCGACGCGCAGATCCGCCCGATCGCCGACCTCGGCGTCTACTGCCTCGCCGGCGCCGACCTGCCAGCCGACGACCGCCGGATCCTGCGGGGGCTGGGGCGGCGCGGCTTCACGACGGAGGACGTCCTGCGCAACGACACGTTCGCGGTCCTCCGAGCGGGAACCGAGCGCGACTGGGGTGTCGGCATCGTCTGCGGGTTCGGGACGAACTGCTCGGGCATCGCGCCGGACGGACGGCAGTACCGACTGGCGGCGTTCGGCGCCATGTCGGGCGACTGGGGCGGCGCGTCCGAGATCGGCCAGGCGGCACTGTGGCACGCGCTCCGCGCTCGGGATGGCCGTGGTCCGCGGACCTCGCTGGCGACGAGCGTGCCGGCGTGGTTCGGGCTCCGAACGCCGAGGCAGGTGATGGAGCGGCTGTACTTCCGGCGACTGGACCCGACACGCCTGGCCGAGCTCGCGCCCGTCGTGTTCCAGGATGCCGACAAGGGAGATCCGATCTCCCGCGCGCTCGTCGACCGGCAGGCGGACGAGATCGTCCTCATGGCGCGGGCGGCGATCCGCCGGCTCGGGATGCGCGCGCTGGACGTCGACGTGGTGCTGGGCGGTGGCATCTTCCGCAACCGCTTCCCGCCGTTCTTCGAGCGCATCGGAACTGGGCTGCACGACGTAGCCGAGCGGGCGAGGATGGTGGTGCTCGACGCCCCCCCGGTGGTGGGGGCCGCGATCCTGGCCCTCGACCGGATCGGCGCGTCGCGCAGCGCGAAGACGAGGGCGCGGGACGCCCTTACCTACGCACGCCTCTCAGAGCACGCCGTCCCGCACTCGAGGAAGGGGTGATCGATGGCGAGGATCGCCCTCGATGGCGTCACGAAGATCTTCGGCGGCACCGTAGTGGCGGTCGACGACCTGTCGCTCGAGATCGCCGATGGCGAGTTCATGGTCCTCGTCGGCCCGTCCGGATGCGGCAAGTCGACGATCCTGCGGATCCTCGCCGGTCTCGAGGAGGTCACGGCCGGCGAGGTCACGATCGGCGATCTCCAGGTGACCGATCTGCCGCCGAAGGACCGGGACGTGGCGATGGTCTTCCAGAACTACGCGCTCTATCCGCACATGACCGTCGAGGAGAACGTAGGGTTCGGGCTGCGGCTACGGAAGACCCCCAAGGCCGAGATCAGCGAGCGGGTCATGCGAGCGGCCCGGATCCTCGGGCTCGAGACGCTGCTCGACCGCAAGCCCGCAGCGCTGTCCGGTGGGCAGCGTCAGCGGGTCGCGATGGGCCGGGCGATGGTGCGTGAGCCGGTCGCGTTCCTCATGGACGAGCCCCTCTCGAACCTGGATGCCAAGCTCCGCGTGCAGATGCGGGCCCAGCTCGCACAGCTCCACGAACGGCTCGGCACGACGACGGTCTACGTGACGCACGATCAGGTCGAGGCGATGACGCTCGGGCAGCGCGTTGCCGTGCTCCGCGACGGAGTCCTGCAGCAGGTCGACACGCCACAGAACCTCTACAACCACCCGGCGAACCTGTTCGTGGCGGCCTTCATCGGCTCGCCGCCGATGAACCTCGTAGAAGCACGCATCGAGCGCGGCCGCGTCTCGTTCGCCGGTTTCGAGGTCCCGCTCGCCGAGGGAACGGCGGATCTCGTCGCGGACGACGGCCGATCGCTGATCCTCGGGATCCGCCCCTCGGACCTCGAGGACGTCGACGTCTGGTCGAACCCCGAGCTGCCGACGATCGAGGTCACGGCCGACGTGACCGAGGAGCTCGGATCCGAGGTCAACGTGCTGTTCGGGATCGACGCCCCGCCGGTCGCGCTCGAGGAGACGATGGCGGCGGCCGACGAGCCCGGCGAGGAGGGCGCGTTCCTGTTGGAGGGCGATGAGCGGACGATCTTCTGTGCACGCGTGGACGCCCGCACGAGGGCCCGCCCAGGACACACGATGCGCCTATCCGTCGACCCGGCGCGTTTCCACTTCTTCGACCCGGAGACGGGTGCCGCCATGGGCGCTCGCCGACCGGCCACCGCACCGCCCTAGCCCATCGAGGCCGGAGCCGGCGCCCCCGGCTCGAACGGCAGCCAGCACTCGACGACGGTGCCGCCGCCCGGCGCGCCCTCGACGCCCCGCCGCAGCCACGGCGTCACGCGCACGTGGTCCATCGACGCGTTCACAGCTTGTAGCCGAAGCGGCGGAGCATCGCCTTGCGCTCCGTCACGTCGTCCTCGGTCTCGACGCCGAGGGGCGATGCCCCGTCCACCACGCCCAGGACCGCGCGCCCGAGCTCGCTCTGGCCGACGACGACCTCGAGCCGGTTCGCGGTCGCGCAGAAGATGCGGCAGACCTCGGGGACGGCCTTCACGGCGTTCAGGACGTTGATCGGGAAGGCCTCGCGGAGCGCGATCACGAACGAGTGCCCGGCGCCGATCGCCTCCGCGTTGCGGACGGCGATGTCGATCAGCTCCTGGTCGTTCCCGCTCCAACGGATCAGGCATGGTCCGCTCGCCTCGCAGAACGCCACGCCGAACCGCAGGCCGGGTGCGGATCCCACGAGCGCCTCGTGCAGGTCCTCAACGGTCTTGATGAAGTGCGACTGGCCGAGGATGACGTTCAGGTCCTCGGGCTTGTCGAACGCGACGGTCGAGATGTCCACGGGGAAGCTCCCATCTCGCTCGGGGTGCCTACACGCTGCCGAGCCTGGACACTAGACCCGCCAGCAGCGAGATGCGAGGAACCACGCTGGTCAGGTCGACCCACTCCTTCGGGCCGTGGTCGTCGCCCCCCACCGGCCCCAGCCCGTCGAGCGTCGGCACGCCGGCCGCCGACGTCGTGTTCGCGTCCGAGGCCCCGCCGGTCGAGGCGTCCCGCAGCTCGAAGCCGAGGTCGCGCGCGACGCCGACCGCGAGGGCCGCGAGCCGAGCGCTCGGCGCGGTCTTCTCCATCGGGCGGTGGCCGGCCGCCTGCCGGAGGGCCGCGGTGACGTCGGGCACCGTGTGTTCGCCGGCGATCCGCTCGACCTCGGCCTCGACGGCCCGGAGCGTCTCCTCGGCCGGCGAGCGGACGTCCACCTCGATCGTGCAGCGATCGGGGACGACGTTCGTCCGGGTGCCGCCCCGGACGACGCCGACGTTCACGGTCACGTCGGGCCAGCGCCCGTTCAGCGCCTGGAGCGCCACGGTCTTGTGCGCCGCCTCCAGGATCGCGCTGCGACCGCGCTCGGGCTCGACGCCCGCGTGCGCCGCGCGCCCCACGATGTCGATCGCGTAGTCGCTCACGCCCTTGCGCGCCGAGACGATGTCGCCGTTCTCGCGCGCACCCTCGAGCACGAGCGCGACGTCGGCGTCGGCCGCGAGCCTCACGATGACGTCGTGCGAGAACGGCGAGCCGATTTCCTCGTCCGGGTTGTTCACGTACGTGATCCGCTCGAAGCGGTCGAAGCCGGCCTCCTGGAGGATCTCGACGGCGAAGAACCCAGCGAGCAGGCCGCCCTTCATGTCCGAGACCCCGGGGCCGAACGCGCGCTCGCCCTCGATCCGGAACGGGCGCTCGGCGGCGGTGCCCGGGTCGAACACCGTGTCGGTGTGGCCGATCACGAGCACGCGCGGGCCGCCCGAACCGTCGAGTCGCCCGATCAACAGGTCGCCGAGCTGCGGCTCGCCCGCCCCCGGGCGGTGTGGGATCCGCTCGACCGACCAGCCGTGCGACCGGAACCGCGCCTCGCACAGGTCCGCGACCCGGTTCACGCCCTCGGGCGTGTAGGAGCCGCTGTCGACGTTCACCGCCTCCTCGAGCGCCTCGACGAAGTCGTCGTAACGCCGGGCCGCGAGCTCCTTCAGCGCCTCCGCGCGGGCCTCGCCGCCGTTCATGTCGTCCGTCCTCGGGTCATGCCGTCGCTCCTCGGGTTGGCCGGCCCCATGCTATCGGCGGGTCCCGCGGCCGGGCCGGTCCGTGCGTCCGATAGCATCCGGGCGTGAGGACCCGCCGCGACGAGCGCACGCTGCTGTGGCGCGCGTGCGTGGTGTTCGTCGGGATCGGTTTCCGGATCTGCTTCCGTCTGCGCTCCGCGGGGGACTCACGCGTCCCCCGGCACGGGCGCGGCATCGTGGCCGGCAACCACGTGAGCGCGCTCGACGGAGTGGTCCTCGGAGCCGTGGTGAGCGAGCGAGCCAAGCGCGTGACCCGGTTCCTCGTCGCGGCCGAGTTCTTCGACCACCGCTGGTTCAGCTGGTCGCTCCGGGCCTTCCGCCAGATCCCCGTCCGGCGCGGGACGCGGGACGTCGCGGCGCTCGAGACGGCGATCGACACCGTCCGCGGCGGCGCGCTCGCCGGGATCTTCCCCGAGGGCAGGGTGAACCGTGCGATCGAGCTCCAGCCGGGGAAGACCGGGGTGGCCCGGATCGCGCTCGCGACCGGGGCGCCGGTGATCCCGGTCGGCATCTGGGGAACGCAGGATCGGTGGCCGCGGTCGGGGCTGCACTGGCGACGCCCGTGGCGACCGGGCCTCGCGGTGACGTTCGGCGAGCCGATCGAGCCGGCGGGCGACCCGACGTCCGAGGAGGACGTCGACCGCTTCCTCGAGCGCGTGATGGCCGGCATCGCCGACCAGATCGAGGTCGCCCGCACCCTGGCGACCGCCCGCTGACCTGCGGCGTCGCCGGTCGGCTGGGTCAGCCCTTCACCACGCCGACGGGCCGGAGGCGGGCGACGGTGCGCGTGAGGCCGGCGCCCTCGCACGCCCGGACGACCTCGGCGACGTCCTTGTAGGCGTACGGCGCCTCCTCCGAGAGCAGGCCCCAGTGGGCGGGGGCGAGCTCGATCCCCTCGGCCTCGAGCGAGCGCGCCAGGTCCGCGCCCCGCATGATCTTCTTCGCCTGCGTCCGCGACATCGCCCGCCCGGCGCCGTGGCACGTGGAGGAGAACGACCGCTCGGCTGCCTCCTCGGTCCCGACCAGGACGTACGAAGCGGTGCCCATGCTCCCGGGGATCAGCACCGGCTGTCCGATCGAGCGGTAGGCGGCCGGCACCCCCGGATGCCCGGGCCCGAACGCGCGGGTCGCGCCCTTGCGGTGCACGCACAGCCGGCGACGACGGCCGTCGACCACGTGATCCTCGAGCTTCGCGAGGTTGTGCGCCACGTCGTACACGAGGGCGAGCCCGAGGTCTGCGGCCGATCGCCGGAAGACGTGCTCGAAGGCCTCGCGTGCGGCGTCGGCAAGGACGTGGCGGTTCGCACGCGCGAAGTTCGCCGCCGCGTTCATCGCGCCCAGGTACCTCGCGGCCGCCTCGTGGCCGAGCGGCACGCACGCGAGCTGCCGGTCGGGCACCTCGATGCCGAGCCGCCGCATCAGCCCGTCCATCGTCTTCACGTGGTCGGTGCACACCTGATGCCCCAGCCCTCGCGAGCCCGAGTGCAGCATCAGGCACACCTGGCCCGTGAAGAGCCCGAGCACACCCGCGGCGGACGGGTCGAGGACCTCCTCGACGACCTGGACCTCGAGGAAGTGATTGCCCGAGCCCAGCGAGCCCAGCTGCGATCGCCCCCGCTCGATCGCCCGGTCGGAGACGTCGTCGGGGCTCGCGTCCTCCAGGACGCCCCCGTCCTCGCACAGCGCGGCGTCCCGCTCGTCGCCCACCCCGCGCGAGAGCGGGAACCGGACGCCCTCGCGGAGGACGCGGACGACCTCGGCGCGCGAGAGCGACATCCGACCCTTCGTTCCGACGCCGCGCGGCACCCGGACGCCGAGCGCCGACACGAGCTCGCGCACGACCGGCCGCACGTCGCGCTCCCACTCCAGGTCCGAGCGCAGCAGGCGCACCCCGCACGCGATGTCGAATCCGACACCGCCCGGCGAGATCACGCCATCCGCCTCGGGATCGGTCGCCGCGACGCCGCCGATCGGGAAGCCGTAGCCCCAGTGGATGTCGGGCATCGCGAGCGACGCCCGCACGATGCCGGGGAGCGTCGCGACGTTCGCCACCTGCAGGACGGCGCGGTCGTCGACGGCCTTACGCATCAGCTCGTCCGAGCCGAACACGAGACCTGGCACGCGCATCCCGTCGACGGTCCCGATGGGGACCTCCCACGCGAACGGCCCGACCTGTCGTGTCTCCATCGGACCTCACACGTCCAGGAAGACGCGGGCCTCGACGCCGCCACCGGCCCGCGGCTCGAGGGCGAGCTGGTGGTACGTCGCCGCCTTCACACCGATGCCGGCCGGGTTTGCCGGTGCGGGCGCGGTCTCGAGCTCGCCGACGAGATCGCGCTCGGACAGGCCGATCACGTCGAGTGCGACGAACCCGACGCCCTCCGACTCGTGGATCCACAGCAGCTCGTCCAGCAGCGCGACCAGCACGCCGGGCCGGTCGCGGGCGGCCACGTGGACCCGCCGTCGGGTCCCCGGACCGGCGACGCGGACCCCCATGATCTCGGCCAGGGCGAGCGCGGCTTGCGTGAGCGCCTCGGGCGCGTCCGGCCCCCAGGCGCGGATCCCGACGTCGGCCGTGTGCTCGAGCAGCTCGAAGCCCGCGGGCTGGGTCACCGGGCCTCCCCTCACTCGTCGGGCGCGGTGGGCACGAGACGACGTTGGCCGGAGCGCCGCAGGTGGGACGCGAACCAGGCCGCGGCGAGCTCGGCTACACGCTCCAGCGCACCAGGCTCCTCGAACAGGTGCGTCGCGCCAGGGATCACCTCCAGGCGCTTCTCGCACCGCATGCGGGAAAGCGCCTCGCGGTTCATCTCGAGCACCGCGCGATCGTCGCCGCCGACGATCAGCAGGGTTGGGGCGGTCACCTTCGGCAGGGCCGCGCCGGCGAGGTCGGGGCGCCCGCCGCGCGAGACGACCGCGCCCACCTGCCGTCCCGGTCCGGAGGCGGAGACGAGCGTCGCGGCTGCGCCCGTGCTGGCGCCGAACAGGCCGAGCGGGATCTCGCCGACGCGCTCGCGTACCCATGCCGCCGCGCCCGAGAGACGATCGGCCAACAGCCCGATGTCGAACACGTTCGCGCGATCCTCGCCCTCGGCGGGCGTGAGCAGGTCGAACAGGAGGGTCCCGAGGCCCGCCTCGCGCAGCCGCGTCGCCACCTGCACGTTGCGCGGGCTGAGCCGGCTGCTGCCGCTGCCGTGCGCGAAGACCACCACCCCGGTCGCACCGTCCGGCACGATCAGGTCCCCAGGGAGGCGTACCCGCTCGAGCTCGACGACGACCTCGTCGTCGGTCGCCCCCGGTCGGGCGGTGTCCGAGCCGGGCGGATCGGCCCGGCGCTCGCGGAAGATCGGCATGCGATCACCCCTTCCGAGCGGGACGTGATGCGCGACCCTCTCCGTATCCGATCGTGGCGCGGCGCGCGCCGCCGCGCAAGGGCCGGACGCGATCGGGGCCGGCCCGCATGGGCCGGCCCGGGATCCTGGGGTCGGGAGCTTCACATCGCCGCGACGGCGGAGATCAGGTTCGAGTCGCGGAGCTTGCGCAGTGCCTCGCGCTCGATCAGCCGGACGCGTTCGCCCGACAGGCCGAGCACCTTCCCGGTCTCGCGGAGCGAGAGGGGCTGGCCGTTCTCGAGCCCGTAGCGCAACGCGACCACGTGGCGCTCGCGCTCGTCGAGGACCCGGTCGACGGCCGTGCCGATCTCCTCGCGGAGCAGCGCATCCTCGACCTCGTTGAACGCGGACTCCGAGTCGACCTCCTCGATCAGGTCGCCGAGCTCGGTGTCCTCGCCGACGGGCGACTGCAGCGAGAGCGGCTCGCGCCGGCCCATCTCGGTCAGGTCGTCGATCTCCTCGATCGTGGTGTCGAGCGCCCTCGCGAGCTCCTCGCGCGTCGGCTCGCGGCCCATCGTCTGGGCGAACTGGAACCGCGTACGGTTCAGCTTGCGGAGCCGGTCGTGGATGTGGACCGGCAGCCGGATCGAGCGCGAACGGTCGGCGATCGCGCGGGTGATCCCCTGCCGGATCCACCACGTCGCGTACGTCGAGAACTTGAACCCGCGCCGCCAGTCGAACAGCTCGACGGCCCGCATCAGCCCGATGTTGCCCTCCTGGATCAGGTCGAGCAGGGGAAGGCCCTGGCCCTGGTACTTGCGGGCCACCGAGACGACGAGGCGCAGGTTGGCCATGATGAACCGCTGGCGCGCGGCCTCGGCCTTTCGGACCTCTTGCCGGGCCTTCGCGATCGACTTCTCCGAGCGCAGGCGCCCGGAGCGAAGGCGCTCCTCCGCCTCCTTGCCGTGCTCGATGATGATGGCGAGCTCGACCTCCTCCTCCTTGGTGAGGAGTGGCTCGCGCGCCGCGGCCTCGAGGTACAGCCTGAGGTCGTCGGCGTCATCGGTTCCGAGCGGTCGTGCGGGCTCTGGCATCGTATCCCTTCTCTCTTACCCCGAAGCCTCCGATGCAGGCATGCGCGCCCGCACGTCGAGGTCTTCGGGACCCGTTGCATCGTGGCGGCCGCGGGGCGTCATGAAAGCGGCCCCGCCGGGCCAGCAACACGCCATGCTACTCGTGGGGTGCCGTTCCTGTAAAGGCCCCGCTATGGAGAACGCGTCGCGGATCGGCGTATTCCGGGCTGGGGGAACGGGCGGCCATCCGTCAGGTCTACCATGGGGCACTTCCGAACCGCCGGACCCAGGACCGACAGGAGGAGCGACGACCGTGCGATCCATCCTCGCCTGGCTCCTCGGGATCGGGATCCTCGTCGCGCCGGCTCCTGCGGCCTCGCAGCCGGAGCCGCCGTCCGCCGAACCGAACATCGTGGTGGTCATGACCGACGACCAGCGGTGGGACCTGTTCGGCTCGATGCCCACGGTCCGGCGGGAGCTGAAGGCCCGAGGGCTGTCGCTCACGCGTGCCATCGCGAGCAGCCCGCTGTGCTGCCCCAGCAGGGCGTCGTTCCTGACGGGCACCTTCCAGCACACGAACGGCGTCTGGAGCAACGGCGCAGCCGGCGTTCCCGGCGGGTGGGGCGCGTTCCGGCCGCTCGAGGACCAGACGATCGCGACGTGGCTGGATGCCGCCGGCTACCAGACCGGTCTGTTCGGCAAGTACATGAACCAGTACCGGGATCCGCAGTGGGTGCCTCCCGGTTGGGACCGGTGGGTGGCGTTCGCCCAGCGCAACGGGGCCTACCTCCGGTACGACCTGACCGTCGACGGCGAGGTCCTCCGGTTCGGCGACGCGCCCGAGGACTACTCGACGGACGTGCTCGCCGAGCACGTCGAGGCCTTCATCCGGGACTCGGTCCCGTCCTCGCCGCTGTTCGTGTACTTCGCCCCGTTCGCCCCGCACGGGCCGGCCACGCCGGCGCCTCGGCACGCCCACGCCCAGGTGGACATGGGCTTCCCGAACCACGCGGGGGTGAACGAGCGCGATGTCTCGGACAAGCCGGCATGGATCCGCGAGCTGCCGCTCCTGGACGGCGCCCGGATGGCGCGTCTCCGCCACCGGGCACAGCGCGAGGCCAGGGCGCTGATCGCGGTGGACGAGGCGATCGCCCGGATCATGACGGCGATGCAGGAGACCGGTCGGTCCGACACCCTGTACGTCCTGGTCGCCGACCAGGGGATCGCCTGGGGCGAGCACCGGTGGACGTACAAGGGCGACCCGTACGAGCCGTCGATCCGCGAGGCGCTCGTTCTTCGGTGGGACGGCCACATCGCGCCGGGCGTCCGGTCGCGGGCCCTCGTGCAGAACGTGGACGTCGCGCCGACCCTCGCCGACGCCGCAGGAGCCCCCGTCCCATCGGTCGACGGACGGTCGTTCACGTCGCTGTTCGACGGCGAGGGCGGGTTCCGAACCTACACCCTGACCGAGTACCGGGGGCTGGTCCGGGAGCGCAAGCCCGCCCCGCCGACCTACTGCGCGATCCGCGAGCGCCGGTTCAAGTACGTGCGCTACGGGACCCGCGACGAGGAGCTGTACGCGCTCGGCCGCGATCCGCACGAGGTGCGGAACCTGCTCGCGACGGACCTCCGCGGCCGAGTGGGACGCCGGGCGTACGCGCGGCTGTCGGAGGCCGCCGACCGCGAGTGCGGATGGATGCGGGGGGGCGGCTCGGGCTCGGCTCGCCCGGCTCCGACGCGAGGGGCCGACGGCCACACGGGCGTCGCAGCCTGAGGATCAGCTCGCGCGCAGCGACAGCACCGGCGCGACGTCGCGCGCCAGCGGCGTCCACGTGACGCCCGCGTCGGCCGACCCGAACACCTCGCCGGAGGTCGCCCCGAAGTAGAGGCCGAGCGGATCTCGCCCGTCGTGGCAGAAGGCCTGGCGCAGGATCGTGAGGTAGCCCTCCTCGGGCAGGCCGGCCTGCCGGGCCGTCCAGGTGGCGCCGGCATCCCGGGTCTCGAACACGCGGACCCGGCCGTCGGTGGTCACCCGGTCGCGGTCCGCGTTCATCGGGATCACCCAGGCGGCGTCCGGGTCGACGGGGTCGGCGACGATCGGGAAGCCGAAGTCCGACGGCAGCCCGTCCCCGATGTCGACCCACGACGACCCGCCGTCGTCCGAGCGGTACACGCCGCCGTGGAACTGCATGAACAGGCGCTCGGGCCGAACGGGCGAACGCTCGACGTGGTGCACGCACCGGCCGAGGGGCTGCGCGAGCGCCTCCTCGGGCAGGTACCGCGGCACGATGCCGTCGTTGCCGATCCGCCAGGTGGCTCCCCCGTCCTCCGTGAGCCACACCCCCACGGCCGAGATCCCGAGCAGCAGCCTCCCGGGCCGATCCGGCCACGTGCTGATCGTGTGGACCATCAGACCGCCCCCGCCCGGCTGCCACTGCGGCCGAGAGGGCTCGTCCCACAGCGGTCGGTTCAGCGTCCACGTGGCGCCGCCGTCGCGGCTCTCGAACAGCGCGGCCGGGTCGACGCCGGCGTAGAGGACCCCCGGCTCCTCGCCCGGGGCGATCACCCAGACGCGTTCGACGCTCGCGTCGGTCCCGTCCGGGAACCGTGGCCCGTCGGTCTGTTCCCACTCGGCCGCCGTCGGATCGTCGGACCGGAAGACGCGGGGCCCGAACTGCCCGTGCGTCACCGCCGCGAGGTACGTGCCGGAGCGGGCGTCGCGGATCGCGTACTCGACGTTCTGGCCGGGGAACGCTCGCCCGGCCACGCGGAGCGGCCGTCGGCGGTCGCCGCGGAGCACGAACAGCCCCTTGCGCGTGCCGACCAGCAGCTCGACGTCGTCGGATCCGCCGGACACGGCGCCGACGATCTCCATGCGCTCCGCCTCTCCGAGCGGCGCGTCGTCCTCGACGCGCTCCCCGTCCACGAACACCGCGACGTGACGGCGGATCCACCCGCGGTCGTCCAGGATCCACCCCCGAAGGCGCGGGTGCGCGGTCTCGAGCGCGCGGAGGACCTCGAGCACGGTCGCGCCCTCACCCACGACCTCGGCGCGTCCGCCCGCCAGCTCACGCAGCGGCGGCCGCAACCGCACGACGGTCATGGCGAGGGAGTCTAGCCGGACTCGCCCCGAGGGCGGAGACCGGGGAGGCGTCGGAGGGTAGGCTTGGCGGCATGACCGGCACCTTCCTGCTCCCCGAGAGTCGGTACGTGGACCTCGGCGGGCCGGTGCACTACGTCGAGTGGGAAGGGCCAGGGGAGCGTACGTTCGTCCTCGTCCACGGCCTCGGGGGGTCGCACCTCAACTGGGTGCGGGTCGGCGAGGGCCTCGCGCGGCACGGGCGGGTGCTCGCGCCCGACCTGGCCGGCTTCGGGCGGACGCCGCGCTCCGGCCGCAGCAGCAAGCTCACGGCGAACCGCGCGCTGCTCTCGCACTTCGTCGAGGAGATCGTCGGCGCCCCCGTCGTGTTGGCCGGCAACTCGATGGGTGGCGGCATCGCGATGATGCAGGCGGCCACCGAACCCTCATCGGTTGAGGGGCTGATCCTCACCGCCTCGGTGTACCCGTGGGCGCGCGGAGGGTTCCCCTCGCCCGTCGTGATCGGCGGGTTCGCGGCCTACCGCATGAAGCGGGTGGGCGAATGGGTGATGCGACAGCGCTTCGAGCGCCTGGACGCGGACCGGCTGGTCCGGCTCAGCCTCCGCCTGTCCACCGTGGACATCCGCCGGATCCCCGAGGACGTGATCCGTGCCCACGTCGACCTGCTCCTCGAGCGCGAGGAGGACCCCGACTCCGCCCCGGCCTTCCTGCAGGCGACCCGCTCCCTCCTGTCGCTCGGCCGCTCGCCCGAGCGCGGCCGCGCGATCGTCGACCAGGTGAAGTGTCCGGTGCTCGCGATCCACGGGCGGCAGGACCGGCTGGTCCCGGCCGCGTTCGCGTGGGCCGCGACGAACCCGCACCCGGAGTGGTGGATCCGCGTGCTTCCCGACGTCGGGCACGTCCCGCAGCTCGAGGCCCCCGATCGCTGGCTGGCCAACGTCGCCGACTGGCTCGCCTCGGAGCTGGACGGCGCGCGCCCGGCATGACGGGGCCGCACGCTCTGACGGCATCCGTCTAGGCGCCGGCCACCTTCGCGAGCTCGTCCAGCGCCTCCTCGATGCCGACGGCGACGACGCCGACGTCGGGCATCGCGTCCCAGTCCGCCGTCACCCCGAACGCCATCGTGCCTCCGAGCGACGAGCACGCGATCGACAGCGCCGAGTTCCGGTTGAGCGGCATCGCCGGGTAGCTGGCGACGAGCCTCGCGCCGGCCAGGTACATCGGCTGCTGCGGCCCGGGGATGTTCGAGACCACGAGGTTGAACCACGGCCCGAGCGAGGCCGCCCGCGCGGCGGCCGCGAGCAGCCCGCCGGGCGCGTAGGCGCCGAGGCTGATGATCGTGTCGGCCGACATCGCCATCATCGAGGACTTGAGGTGCTCGGTGCCCGCGCGGACCTGAGCCAGGCGCCGTTTCGCGCCCATCGTCCCGACCGGGATGTCGACGAGCGCCGGCGCGACGCGGTTGCCGATCGTGCGATCGCCCGACGCGCGGACCGAGACCGGTGCCAGCACCCGGAGCGTCCGCCCCCGGGTCGGCTCCCCCCGCGATCGGAGCAGCCGGTGGAGCGCCCCGGCCACGGCGGTCAGGACGACGTCGTTCACCGTCCCGCCGAGCGCGTTCTTCACGTCCTTGAACAGCTGCAGCGGCGCATCGGCGATCGCGAACCGGCGGTTCGAGCCGATCTCGACGTCGAGCGAGCTCGTCGGACGGGTCCCCATGTCGAGGATGCTCCGGACCCCCGAGAGGACGGACCCCACGTTGAGCGCCGCGAGGGCCGGCTGCCGGCGCGCGGTCTCGATCGCGTCCGTGAGGGCGCGGACGGGGTGCGTCGCGAGCTCCTCGACGGCCTCGCGGAGCAGGTCCTCGGAGGTGGGCTCGGGCTCTGGCTCCCAGGCCGGCGCGGGCGGCGTCGGCGACGCCTCGGGTGAGAGGTCCCAGAGCGCCGCGGCGAGCTGCACGCCGGCGAGGCCGTCGATCATCGCGTGGTGGACCTTCAGCAGCGTGGCGACGTGCCCCTCCTCGAGACCCTCGATCATGTACAGCTCCCACAGCGGCCGGGACCGGTCGAGCGGCCGGGAAAGGATCCGCTGGACGTAGTCGGTCAGCTCTCGACGACCGCCCGGCGTGGGCAGCGCGGCCCGCCGCAGGTGGAAGTCCAGGTCGAAGTGTGGATCCTCGACCCACACCGGCAGGGCGACGTTGAGCGGAACCGCGCGCACCTTGTGACGGAACCTCGGTGCGAGGTGGAGCCGGTCGGCGAAGACCCCGCGGACGTCTTCGAACGGCAGGTCCCCGGCCGGTCGGGTCGAGGGATCGAAGACCGACAGCGCCGCGACATGCATGTGCATCGCCGGCCGCTCCAGGTACAGGAACGACGCGTCGAGCGGCGTCAGGCGTTCGGGCTGGGCCATGGCGCCTCCACGGTACCGCTCCGCGTCGACGGGCGCCGCCTCACGCGAGCTCGATCCGCATGCGCTTGAAGCCCTTGCCCTTGCTCTCGGTCTTCGCGACGCGGACCCGCCCGACCTCGGCGGTCGAGCGCACGTGCGTGCCGCCGTCGGCCTGCTTGTCCAGGCCGTCGATGTCGATCACGCGGATCGGGTCGACGTGCTCGGGGATCAGGTTCACCTTCGTTCGGATCAGGTCGGGGTCGGCGAGCGCCTCGGCCCGAGGAAGGAAGCTCACGCGCACGGCGTGGTCCTCTGCGAGGGCGGCGTTCAGCTTGCCTTCGACCTCGCGCCCGAACTCCTGACTGATCGCGTCGAGCTCGAAGTCCATCCGCGCCACGCCCGGTTCCATGTTGCCGCCGGTCACCTTCGCGCCGTAGTCGCGGAACACGATCCCGGAGAGCGCATGCAGCGCCGTGTGGGTGCGCATCAGGGTGTGACGACGGTCCCAGTCCACCTCCGCCGTGACGGGCACCCCGACCGACGGGGGCGCGCCCTCGAGCACGTGGAGCACCGCGCCGGCCTGCTTGACGGTGTCCCTCACGCGCGCCTCGCCCCCGTCCCATCGGAGCACGCCGGTGTCGCCCGGCTGGCCGCCGCCCCGTGCGTAGAAGACGGTTCGGTCCAGGACGACGCCCTCCTCGGACGCGGCCACGACGGTCGCCTCGCACGAGCGCAGGTACGCGTCGGTGGCGTAGAGCTCCTCGGTCATCCGCGAGAGCCTACCCCAGGTCGTCGGCCGCCTCGTCGTCGCCGAGGAGGAACGCGTCCACGCGCGGCACCAGCTCGGGCAGCCCCGCGAACATCGCCTCTTCGCTCGGATAGATCACGAGGTGGCTCGCCGGCATGAGCTCGTGCAGGATGCGGCCGAGCTCGGCCGGGTGGATCTCGTCGCCCTCGACACAGATCAGCAGGACCGGGCACGTGACGGTGCGGAGCATCTCGCGATCGGGGACGGGCCAGTCGCGGATGACCCCTCGCATGGCCCGGGCGACGCCGTCGGGATGGTCGTGATCCCACAGGAGGCGATCGATCTCGCGCTTCCACGGCATCCGCAGGTACTCGCCGGCACGCTCCGCGGCGGACAGGATCGCCTCGAGCGCCTCCTCGGCGGTCTTGCCCTCGAGCTGGTCCGCCACCGCGTCCCAGCGCTCCTTGAACGGGAACGGGACGTCGAGCCCGGCGGGCATCAGCCAGACGGTCCGCTCGAACCGGTCCGGCTGTCGGGAGAGCAGGTTCATGATCGCGCCCGCGCCGAGCGAGGTGCCGATCGCCCGGGTGGCGCCGTACGCGCTCGCGACGGCGTCCAGGTCGCGCGCGAAGTCGACGAACGCGTAGCCCGTCGGCGGGGCGCTCGAGCGTCCGTGGCCGCGGAAGTCGAACCGGACCTTCGTGCCGGACACGAGCGGCGTGAACACCGCGAGCTCGTTCCGGTTGTTCGTCAGGCCGTGGGCCACCACGGTGACCGGCTCGCCCGAGCCGTCCACCTCCACGTGGAGCGTCACGTCCTCGGTCCTGACCTGCGGCATCGGAGCCCCTCTGACGGCGCCGGTACCATACCGGCCCGGACATGACCGACATCACCGTGAACCGCGGCGCTGACGTGGAACGCTTCCTGTCCAGCTTCGAGGTGACGCTGGACGATGACGGCGCCTCGACACACCACACCGTCACCGTGTCCTCGAGCGACTACGAACGGCTCGGCGGCGCCTACGCCACACCGGAGGACTTCGTGCGGGCGTGTTTCGAGTTCCTGCTCCAGCGCGAGCCGAAGGAGTCGATCCTGCCGTCCTTCGACGTCGTGCAGATCGGCGACTACTTCCCGGACTTCGAGCGGACGATCCAGGGCCGCTAGGCGCTCAGGCGCGGACGGCGTCGAGCGCGCGGCGTGCCTGGGCCAGATGGAACCGATCGTGCCCGGCCAGGAGCCGGAACATCAGGTCCACGCTCTCGCGACCGCGCTCGGCGTGCATCCCGACGCGAGCGCGCTGCTCGGGCGTGGTCCGGGCCCACAGCGAGAGGTTCGCGCGCCGAAGCGCCGCGAACAGCTCGAGCAGCTCCGCCGGGTCCTCCTGCCCGTGCGCGAGGCGTTCGACCCACAGGTCCTGGTCGTAGCCGTGAAGCGGCGGCTCGTCGTGCGCGATCGCCCAGCGGTAGCGGGCGGCGGCCATCAGCTCGGCGTCACACGCGTGACCCAGGCATTCGAGGACGGCCCACTCGGCGGGCTCTGGCCGGGTTCGAGCGTCGTCCCCGGCCTCGGCCACGAGGGCTGGCCATGCGTCGAGCGTCTGTGTCTGCACACGGGCGGGATCGTCGTCGCCGAGCAGGCCGAGCAGGTGCTGCTGGTACGCGGCGGCCTCGGCGACCGGGTCCGGGCTCTGCGGCCCCGGCATCACACCTCCACCTCCACGACGTCGTCCTGCGGCGCGAACTGGTCGCGGATCGAGCGCGCCCACCGCGCGACGAGCGCCGTGAGAACCAGGAACACGACGCCCGATGCCAGCAGGATCTGGCGCACGCGATCGGGATCGTCCTCGATCCACACGATCGACAGCAGCAGCGCCGGCACGATGAACCCGACGTTGTACGCGATGTCGAACAGCGCGAACGCCCGACCTCGGAAGTCGTCGGGCATCGCCTGCTGCATCACCGTGTCGGCCGAGATCTTCGCCACGAAGAACGAGAAGAACCCGATGAACAGCAGGCCGGCGAACCCCGCGAGCGACACGAACCAGCCGAACACGACGGTGCCGGCGCCGAGCAGCGCCATCGAGCCCAGGAGCAGCCGCACCGGCGGCACCGTGTCCTTCCACTTCTGCGCGAGCACCATGCCGATCGCGCCGCCGACGAACCCGAGGCCGCCGACGAGGCCGAGCGCGACCGTGTCGACCTCGCCGCCCTCGACGAGGTTCTTCGCGTACAGGGCGAACACGAACAGCGTGAATCCCCAGAACTGGTAACGGATCATCTGGAACGACGCGAGGCCGAGCGCGCCAGCGGGCCGTCCCGCGACCTCCTTCAGCCCGGCGACGATGTCACGCACGATCCGCCGGGCCTCCTGGGCGAAGGTCATCTCGTGCGGACGCGCCTCCATCCGGTGGATCCGGCGCGCGACGAACGCGGCCGCCACCAGCACGGCGGCGCCGCCGATCACGAGGAGCCACGAGGGCAGGAACGCGCCGAACCCGAACGCGACGCCGGCGCCGAGCACCTGGAACAGCGCTCCGCCCGCCTGCGAGAGCCCGTTGCCCTGGAGCAGGTCCTTGCCGGACAGCACGTCGGGCATGGCGGCCGACTTCACGGCGAGCACGATCCGCACGCACGCTTGCATCACCAGCATGCCGAGGATGAGCGCGATCGTGATGCCCACGCGTCCCTCGGAGGTGCACGACTCCGCCCCCTCTTCACAGCCCGCCACGAGCGGCAGCAGCGCACCGACGGCGACGATGCCGACGATCACCGCGGTGACGACGTTCGAGACCGAGAGCACGCGCCGGCGCTCGAAGCGGTCGATGAACACGCCGATGAACGGGCTGATGAACGTGTACGGGATGTAGAGCGCGAGGACCACCTTCAGCAGGTAGTCGGCGCTCGGGACGGTGGTGACGTCGAAGCCCTGGGTCCCGCCGAACGCGATCGACTTCGCGATCGACCCGCGGATCAGGCCGTCGGCGGCCATCGCGAGGAACTGCACCCCCATCAGGGACGCGAAGTCGACGTTGTGGAAGACCGAGAACATCGAGTTGAAGAAGTCCCCGATCCTCCCGAGCACGCCGACGATCCAGCTGCGTCCGAGCGCGAGCCCGCCGCCGATCGCCGTCGCGAGCGCGAGCGTCGCCCATCCGTGCGCCACGCCGAACGGTGCCCGCGTGACGGCGACGACGATCACGCCGGCCAGGATCGTGAGCGCGATCGACATCCCGGGGACGAGCGCGATCTTCTGCCACGCGCCCTCGATGCCGAAGAACCGGGCCGAGAGCAGCCCCGGCACCACGAGCAGGAGCGCGAGCGCCACCACGACCCACAACGTGTGCCCGAGGTTGCCCAGCGGGCCCGGGTGCTCGGCGTAGAACGCCGCGACCTCGGTCTCGGCGGCCTGGGCGGCGGCCACCGCCTCCGGCGAGGGCGTGGCCAGGCCCGGACCGGTGACCACCGCGATGTCGGTGCCGAGCTGCAGCAGGTCTTCGCGGCCGGCGTCGAGCAGATCCTCGTTCGCCGTGCCCTCGTTGAACTGCCGCACGAGGAACACGACCGGCGGGCCCGTGGACTCGCTCCGGATCGTCTCCACCTCGCGGAAGAAGCCGCGGGCCATCTTGTTGTAGGTGCTGTCGGTGAGCTGCGTCGGCCGCTCTGCCAGCAGGTCGTTCACGTCGCCGAAGAAGGTCATCGAGCGCTCGACGGCGTCGCCGGGCAGGCCGGTCCGCGAGACGTTCGTGAACGTCTTCGACCACCCGTAGGACTGATAGGTGTCGCCGAAGTTCACGACGAAGATCACCGGGCTGCCCTCGGGCTCCTCCTCGACGATCGCGCGGGCCGCGGCGAGCGCGGTGCGGGTGGGCTGGTCGATCCACTGGTTGTCCTCGTCGGCCCAACGCGCGGCCTCGCGCCCCTTCACCCACACGAAGCCGAGCGACGCGACGATCGCGACCACGCCGACCCACGCGACGACCTTCAGGGCGCCCTGCCGCCGGAGCAGCCAGGCCACGGCGACCCACGCACCGATCCCGAGGAGGGCCATCAGCGCGGCCGTCGCGTTCATGAACCGGTAGTAGGGGTAGACTGCCCCGAACGCCCAGCCGAGCATCCCGAGCAGCGGGACGAGCCACATCGTCGAGATCGTGACGGCCGTGTCGCCCGGCTCACGATCCCTGCGCGAGCGGTAGATCGCCCATCCGATCGCCAGCAGCACCAGCGGCACGGTGATCGCCGGCTGGATCGAGTCCACCCAGCCGCCGAGCCGCTTCTGGAAGACCTCCATGGTGTAGGGCGGCGGCAGCGCGGCGTCCGCGAGCGACCCCTCGACGCCCCACGGCGACAACAGCCACGTCGCCAACCCGAAGATCATGCCGAACCCGATCGACATCAGGCTCGGGCCGTCGCGCGACAGCGCGGTGCCGAACCGGAACCGGCTGGTGAGGATGTGCAGGACGAAGACCAGCATCAGCGAGAAGCCGAAGATCACGCACGTGGTCGGGTGCACGTACGCCGCGACGATGCCGAGGAGGAACAGGGCCACGCGCGCCCCCCAGTGCTCGCGCGCGGGGACGTAGAACGCCACCAGGAGCGAGAGCACGAACAGGACCGTGATGTTGTCCAGGTAGCCGACGTACGGCGTCGTCATGAACAGCGCCGCCGTCGCGAGCATCGTGAGCAGGAAGAGCAGCGGATCGCGCCGCTCGCGCGTCACGAACACGCCGAGCGCCATCCCGGTCAGGACCGGGACGCCGATCATCATGAACGCGCTGAACGTGTACAGGTCGATGCCGGCGACGCGCACGAGGATCGAGCCGTAGAGCGGGACGGCGACCCGGTACCCCCCACCGAACATGTGGAACGGACCCCAGTCCCCCGCGATCAGGCCGGGGGAGTCGGTCATCATCAGGTTCGCGCGCCACGTGTACCAGGCGGGGTCGCGCGTGGGCGCGCTGATCGACGGGTCCACGAGGAACGTCCACCCGAACGCGACGAGCACCACCGCGATCGCGAGCAGCAGCACGACCGGGCTGCCAAGTACGCCGCCGGTGCGCGCCTCGGGTATGCGCACGGTCTCTCCGGTCCGATCCCTCGTGAGCGCCATGACCTCGATCCCCCTACCTCAGCGCTGACCCGCACGCGCCTCGGGCAGGCACGGGAGCGCCGAAAGGATAGACGACGGCATCGCCGCGGCGAAGACCGTGTCGTCCTCCTGCCCCGGCTGGGGAACGTTCTGGTTCTTGTACGTGTCCTGCTGCGTGAGGTCGAGGAACCACTGCGAGACCTGGGCGAGCGTGAAGCCGTTCTCGGCCAGCTCGTCGCGGTCCAGCCAGATCTCGGTGGGACGGACCTTCTGGACGACCGCGACGTCGTCGTCGTCGTCGAACGTGTCGACGAGGCCCGCCTCGAGCTTGTTGATGTCGATCATGAACGCGCCGGACTCGTCGGGGTCGCGCTGCGTGCCGTGGTCGGCCGTCACGGCCATCACCCACTCTCCCCGGCCGACCGTGCGGTCCAGGAACCGGACGAGCCGCTCGAGCGTCCGGTCCTGCATCGCCACGGCGTCCGACATCTCGATCCCGTCGGCGCTGAACAGGTGGCCGATCGTGTCGATCGCCTTGTAGTTCAGGAACAGGAGATCGGGGATGTCGTCGGCGCCGAACCCCTCGCGTTCGATCACGGTCTCGATCAGCGTCTGCTGGAACGGCGTGCGCGCCGGCGTGTCGAACCCGTTCGAGAGCTGCTGGATGTCGTTCGTCCGCCACTTGCCGTCGAGCGCGCCGTCGGCGCGGTCGACCTCGTCGACGTAGTCCGACAAGGGCGGGAGCTCGTTCACGTACCCGGGGAGGTCGTAGAACGGCTCCATGTCCGTGGTGAGGTTCCACGACACGCTCTCGGCGCCCGCGGTCTCGGCGAACTCCTTCTCGCGCGTGATCGCGATGTCCCGGTCGCCGCCGCCCCACTGCGAGCCGTGACCCATCATCATGATGTGCGCGGCGAGCGTGGCGATCGCGCCGATCTTCGGCTCGTTGTCCATCGCGCGGTCGTACAGGTCCGAGAGCGTCGGATCCAGGAGGAACCCCGGGCCGTTCTCGTTCGGCTTCTGGAGCCGGCCGTTGATCCGGATGTACTCGTCGACGAACCCGTGGCGCATCGGGAACGTCCCGGTGCCGATCGTCGCGTGCCCGATGGGGGTGTTCGACGGGGACGCGCCGACCTCGGCGTCCGTGAACCATGCGCCGTCCGACCGCAGCGAGCCCAGGTACGGCCACGCGTCGGGCCAGCGCTCGAGCACGTCGGTCCCGGCCGAGTCCCACACGAGCGTCACGACCAGGCGGGGGACGTCTCGATCGGCCTCGGGCAGGAGCGCCTGCGCCTGCGGGTCGCCGTCGGGCGTGTCGAACGGGTACTTCAGCAGCGCGCCCAGCGTCGGCGCCAGGTCCGCGAGCGTGACCGGCTGGTCGTACTCGCCCGCGCGGACGTAGCCGGGGCCGTAGAGGAGCAGCGGCACCTCCTGCGAGTAGTCGAACGGCGTGGCGTGCGTGAGGCCGCCGTTCACGAAGTTCGGGTCCCTCGGGATGATCTGGACGTCGCCCCCTCGGTCCAGCCGCACCCCACGCCAGGTCCGCAGCAGGGCGTCGTGGGCGGTGTTCCGGCACGCGGTGCGCGCCAGCCCCCGAGCACTCACCGTTTCGGGCGGCGGCGGGCTTTCGGGGCCCGTGGGGTCGGACGGCGTCTCGGTCGGGTCGTCTCGGGCCGAGCCGGCGGCGGTCGTACACGCCGCCGCGGCGAGCGCGAGGGCGAGCACGAGCGACGCGACCCGACGGGAGGTCATCCGCGCGCCTCCGGCAGGCACTCGAGCGTGGGCAGCATGTCGATCGGGATGGCCGCCGCGAAGACGCGGTCGTCGCGTTCGGCATCCGGGACGTCCGCAGCTCCCTGCGCCTTCGTGTACTCCAGGACGAACCGCGCGATCTGCTCCACCGTGTAGCCGCTGCGGCGCATCGCGTCCTCGTCCAGGTAGATCTGGCTGTTGCGGACGGCCTCGAAGACCGATGCCCCGGTGGAGGACGGGAACGCCGCCTCCAGGTCCTCGGCGAGCTGGCCCGGCGTCACCTGGAACGCGCCCGAGACCTCGGGGTCGAACTGCGCGCCGTGGTCCGCCGTGAGCACGAGCACGTAGTTGCCGCGCCCGACCTGCTCGTCCAGGAAGCGAACGAACCGTCCGAGGTCGGCGTCCTGCCATCGCAGCGTGTCCTGCATCTCGGGGCTGTTCACGCTCCAGATGTGGCTCACGTGGTCGATCGCCTTGAAGTTGATGAACAGCAGGTCCGGGACCTCGTCGGCGCCGAAGCCCTCGCGCACGATGACCTCCTCGATCATCCGCGACTGGTAGGGGATCCGCGCCGGTGTCGCCCAGCCCTCCTCGTACTGCTGGATCGAGTTGTCCCGCCACTTGCCGTCGAGCGCTCCGTCCTCGCGGTCGACGTCCTCCGTGTACGCCGAGAGCTCGGGCAGGTCCACGACGTACTCGGGGAACGTGAAGAACGGCTTGTTGCGCTCCTGGAGGTTCCAGACCTTGCCCTCGGCGCCCTCGTTGTCCTCGTCGAGGGGGACGCGGAGGACGGCGACGTCCTTGTCGCCGCCGCCCCACAGCGCGCCGTGGCTGGTCATGTTGAGGTGCCAGGTGACGCTCGACAGGTTCCCGACGAGCGGTTCGTTGCCCATCGCTCGGTCGTAGAGGTCCCCGAGCGTCGGGCGCATCATCAAGAGCGGGCCGAGCGCGCCGGCGCGGACCAGGTCCTCGCCGAGGAAGAACTCGGCGTCGGTCTGTCCCGTGTGCATCGGGAACTCCCCGGTCCCGATCGTGGCGTGCGTGGCGGGGGTGATCGAGGGCGACGAGCCGACGTCCGCGTTCGCGTACCAGGTACCCGCGGGGATCAGCCTTCGGAGCTCCGGCCAGTCGTCCGGGAACTCCTCGAGGACGCTCATGCCGCCCGCGTCCCACACGAGCGTGACGATCAGGCGCGGCGGCGTGGCCGGGGTCTCGATCTCGGGCAGGGGGCGGCCGTCGACGTCCGGGAAGTCGAAACCGAGGAGCGTCGCCTGCGTGGGCGCGATGTCGGCGATCGTGGCGTGACGGTCGACCTCGCCGAGCGCCGGGACGAGGCCGGGCCCGTACCAGAACAGGGGCACGTCCTGCAGGTAGTCCCACGGCCCCGAGTGCGGGAAGTTCGAGCCCACGAAGTTCGGCTCCTGCGGGACGATCGCGATCTGCCCCGAGCGATCCGGGTCGGTCCCCCGCCAGACGCGGACCAGGTGCCGGTGCGGCATCGCACAGGCGGCGTCGACCAGATCCACCGGCGCGCGCGGCGCCGACGACTCGGGCCCGGTGGGGCCGGTCGGCGCCGTGGGACCGGCGGCCGCGGTCGGCCCCTCGCTCGGCGGCGAGGTCGGCTCGGCCGACGTCGACGCGGTCGTGCACGCGGTCGCCGAGACGAGGAGCGCGAGGACCATGGCTGGCAGGTGCCGGCGAGGCGTCACTCGCGGGCCTCGGGCAGGCACGGGAGGCTCGCCATCAGGTTCGATGGGAAGGAGGCCTGGAAGATCGGGTCGTCGGCCTCGGACGCCGGAAGGGCGGTCGTCGACACGTCGCCCTTCGTGAGATCCATGATCCACCAGGCCAGGTCCTCGAGCGTGGCGCCGTTCTGCCGGAGCTCGGCCTCGTTCACGAAGATCTGGGTCGGCTGGATCAGCTCGACGATCCGCGTGTCGTCGCCGTCGGTGTCGAACGTCGTGTTGATCCCGGCCGCGAGGGGCGATCCCGGGATCGAGATGGCGCCCGTGACGTCGGGGTCCGGGATCGAGCCGTGGTCGGACGTGAGGACGAGCGCCCACTCCCCCCGTCCCACCCGTTGGTTCAGGAACGTGACGAGATCACGCAGCGACTCGTCCTGCGCGCGGACCGCGTCCTGCATCTCGGGGCTGTTCACCGTCCAGACGTGGCTGATGTAGTCGATCATCTTGTAGTTCACGAACAGCAGGTCGGGCACCTCGTCGGCGCCGAACCCCTCGCGCTCGATCATCGTCTTCAGCACACGCGTCTGGTACGGGATCCGGGCGGGCGTGTCGAAGCCCGACAGGAGCTGGTCGACGTCGTTCGTGCGCCATCGCCCGTCGAGCTGACCGTCGGCTGCGTCCATCTGCCGAACGTCCTTCTCGAACCCGGGCACGTCGTTCAGGTAGTTCGGGAGCCGGTAGTACGGCTGCAGGGCCGGCGTGAGGTTCCACTCGAACCCCTCCGCGCCCAACGTCTCGGCGCCGATCTTCTCGCGCACGGCGGCGATGTCCTGGTCCCCACCCCCCCACAGCGACCCGTGGCCGAGCATCCCGAGGTGGATCGAGACGGTCCCGAGCTCTCCCACGATCGGCTCGTTGCCCATCGCGAGGTCGTACAGGTCGGCGAGCGTCGGGTCCAGCAGATAGGTCGGCCCGTACTTCCACGGCGTCGTGAGCTCCGGACCGATCCGCAGCCGGTGGGCGACGATCCCGTGGTCGTCCGGGAACGACCCGGTGCCGATCGTCGCATGCGTCTGCGCCGTGCTCGTGGGCGAGGTCCCCACGGTGCCACGCGTGTACCACGTCCCCCTCGGGATCAGCGAGCGCAGGTACGGCCAGTCCTTCGGCCACCGCTCGAGGACGTTCATGCCGGCCGCGTCCCACACCATCGTCACGACCAGCCGAGGAGGCGTCGGGTTCCCCGCGACGGCCTCGCGCATCGGCAGCCCGTCGGGCGCGCGGAACGGGAACCCGAGGAGCGCCGCCGTCGTCGGCGCCACGCCGGCGAGCGTCACGGGCCGGTCCACCTCACCGGCCGCCGCCACGTGCCCCGGTCCGTACCAGAACATCGGGATGTCCTGCGCGTACGGCCAGGGTCCGACGTGCGGCAGGCCTGAGCCGACGTAGTTCGGCTCGATCGGCAGGATCTGCAGCTCGGCGCTGCGATCGTCGCGGTTGCCCCGCCACGTCCGCAGGAGCCACTCGTGCGGGAGCGAGCACGCCAGGTCCGCGAGGTCCCCGCTCGCGAGCTCGACATCCGCCCCCTCGTCCGCGTCGCCCTCGGATGGGACGACCCCCGGCGATCGCGTCTCCGAGCCGTCCGTGGCCGCTCCGGCCTCCGAGCCGCCCGCCGCGGTCGGCGAGGCCGCGCCCTCGGCGGAGCCGGAGCACGCGGCGGCGAGGACGACGAGCGTCACCAAGAGGCCGAGGATGCGGTTGGACGTCACGGAACGCATAGGGACCCGACGACGGGCCAGCTCAAGATAGCAGCAGCCCGGCGCGCGGCCAGCCGGCGGGGTAGCGTGGGGCGAGGTGTCCGGACGGCGTCTCCTCGTCCTGTTGGCCCTGCTCGCGGCGGCCGCGGTGCCTGCGGGCGTGCTCCGGGCGCTCTGCGTCGGCAACGCGTGCGACCGCTCGACCCGGGCCGAGACCCGGATCCCGTTCTGCTCGCTCCCCATGGGCCTGCGCGACGCCATCTCGAACGGCTTCCGCGAGGGCCGGTCGCCCGACGTGCTCGCCGTCGCAAGGGACACGGCGGTGTTCACCGACTCCGACGGACTCCGGCTCCCGTGGCCGGCCACCGGGACGTTCGTCGACGCCCGGGTGCCGCTCGTGTTCGCCGGCAGGGGCGTCGACCCCGGAACCCGGCTGCCCGACGGCGTCACCCTCGACCGCGTGGCGCCGACGCTCGCCGCGCTGATCGGCCTCGAGCGCCCCTTCCCCGAGGTGCGCTCGGGCACGGCGATCCAGGGCGTGGCGGCCGCGCCGAGCCCCACCGAGGACGCCAGGCGACCCGCGCTCGTGCTCCTCGTCGCATGGAAAGGGGTCGGCAGCGCCGAGCTCGAGTACCTCCCGGACGACTGGCCGTTCGTCGGCTCCCTGATGGACGAGGGAGCCGGCACGCTCGCGGCCGAGACCGGCTCCCTGCCGCTCGACCCCGCGGCGACGATGACGACGATCGGGACCGGCGGACTGCCCTCGCAGCACGGCGTGACGGGCGCGTTCGTCCGCGGCGAGGGGGGCGAGGTCACCTCCGCGTTCGGCCCGGGCGCCCCGGTGCACGTGATCGCCACGCTCGCCGACGACCTGGAGGAGGCCGAGCCGCGGACGCTCGTCGGGCTTGTGGGCACGGGGGACGCCGACCGAGGGCTCGTCGGCGGTGGCTGGTACGAGGGCCAGGACCCGGTCGACGTCGTGCTCGGCGACCCCGACGCGGCTCCGCTCGCGGTAAAGACGCACCTGGCGACCGGCTATGGCGCGGACGTCCGCACCGACGTCCTGGGTGTGGCCCTGCAGGGAGGCGTCGACCGGCTCGACCGGTGGACGCGGCGGATCGTCACCGCGGCGACCAGGGCCACCGGAGGGAACGTCGTCGTCGTGGTTGCCGGCACGGGGACGTGGGAGCGCAGCCGCCTCGCCGTCCCGGCGAGCCAGATCGTCGACCGGGTCGAGGCCGACGTCCCGGGTTCGCGCCCGGTCGTGGCGGCCGAGGTCGCGGGCGGGCTCTTCCTGGACCAGGACGTCCTCACCGAGCAGGCGGTCACCGGGCAGGCCGTCGTCGACTCGCTCCTCGACGCCCAGACCTCCGAGGGTGAGACGATGTTCGCGGACGCGTTCCAGGGGTTCGCGGTCTCGTTCGCCAGGTACTGCTAGGAGCCGCCTTGGCCGATCTCATCACGACCCGCACCGCCCGAGGAACGGGGCCTCGCGCCGCCCGGCAGGCGACGCCGCGGACCGCGATGGCGGTCGTCGGCGTCCTCGTCGCGCTGGCCCTCGTCCTGCAGCTCGCCGAGCCGCAGCGGTTCGCGTGGGTGCAGACGTTCTTCATCATCTTCGGCTCGCTGCTGATCCAGGCGCTGCCGTTCGTGCTCGTGGGCGCACTCGCCTCGGCCCTGATCGAGGTGTTCGTCCCCCTCGGGACCCTCGAGCGCCTGGCCTCGCTCCCGAGGCCTCTCCAGCTACCCGCCGCCGCGCTCGCCGGCGTGGCGATGCCGATCTGCGAGTGCGGCTCGGTGCCGGTGGCCCGGCGGCTCGCCGCGAAGGGACTCCTTCCCGCGGCGGCCGTGACGTTCATGCTCGCGGCGCCGGTGGTGAACCCGGTCGTGATCGCCTCGACGTTCGTCGCGTACCGAGGCCGCGAGGCGATGTGGACGATGGTCGCCGGGCGGTTCCTCCTCGGGATCCTCGTCTCGGTGACCGTCGGGTGGGTCCTCGGCGCGGTGAGCCGGGATGGCCTGCTCCGACCGGACCCGGACGATCGGCACGTCCACGCGGTGGAGCTCGGCCGGCCCGAGCCGCGCTGGCGACGATTCATCCTCCACCTGGGCGGCGACTTCCTGTTCATGGCGCGGTACCTGGTGCTCGGCGCCACGTTCGCCGCGCTCGTGCAGACGTTCCTGCCGGCGTCGTGGATCTCGCAGGTGGCCTCGCTCCCGGTGATCTCGATCGCGGCGATGATGATCCTGGCGTCGCTGCTGTCGCTGTGCTCGGAGTCCGACGCGTTCATCGCGGCGTCGTTCGTCCAATTCGGTCCCTCGGCGCAGCTGGCGTTCCTCGTGTTCGGCCCGATGGTGGACCTGAAGCTCGTGACGCTGTACGCGGGGACGTTCCGTCCGGGGTTCGTGCGGACCGTGGTGGTCGCGGCGTTCGCGACCACCCTCGTCGCGACGATGTGGCTCCAGGTGGTGACCGGATGAGCGACGCCACCGTCGTCCGTGGCCGCACCCCCGCCCCGACGACGAGGGCGCCCGAACGACACCTCAGCCCGAGCCGCCTGGCCGGCGCCGCGGTGCTCGGCTGCTGGACCGTCCTGTTCTGGTGGTTGATGCTCACCGGGCGGCAGGACCTCTATCTCTCGACGCGGACGCAGTGGGTCGTGCCGGTCGGCGCGACGCTGCTGACGCTCGCGGCGCTCGGTCGGGTGGCGACGCTCCGCACCCGCGAGCGCGAGCCGCTCCGCCGCCGCGAGGCGTGGATCATGGGCGCGGTGGTGGCGCCGGTGGTCCTGATCATGGCGCTGCCGCCGGCCACGCTCGGGCAGTTCTCGGCCGGGAAGCGGTCGAGCTTCGCGAGCGCCGGTGTGGCGACCTCGGCGACCGACATCGGCTCGGGCGACCTGACGCTCGTGGACGTCGCCGCCGGGCAGACGACGCCCGAGGGCGAGACGGCGCTCGCGGCCCGAGCGGGCGAGCGCGTCGACCTCGTCGGTTTCGTCACCCGCTACGACGACACGCCGGCCGACGAGCTGTTCCTCACGCGCTACGTCGTGACCTGCTGCGTGGCCGACGCCACGATCGCGGAGGCGCGGGTCGTGAACGTGACGCCGGGCGCCTTCCAGCCCAACGACTGGATCGAGGTGACCGGCGCGATCTACCCGATCGGTCGCGAGGTCATCGTGAACGCCACGAGCGTCGTGCGCGTCCCACGTCCGGACAAGCCGTACCTCACGCCGTGACGTCCCGGCAGTCCCGACACGTCCCGATCAGATCCACCCGGTGCACGGCGCCCTCGAAGTCCGCCGCGGCCGCCGCCGCGGCGAGCGTACGCTCGACGGTCCGCTCCAGGCGCGCGGGGATCGTGACGTCCACCACCGCGCCGCAGGACCGGCAGACGAGGTGGTGGTGGTGCGTCGTGAGGTCCTCGGCCAGTTCGTAGCGTCCGACGCCCTCCTCCGTGATCACGCGACGCACGGCGCCCGCCTGCTCGAGCACCGCGAGGTTGCGGTACACGGAGCTCTGGGGCATGCCTCGGCGACCCTCGACGAGGTCCTGGGTGGCTGCCGGCCGTCCGACCTTCCGGAGGATCTCGACAAGGTCGCGGCGCTTCGGGGTGTACCGCTGGCCCGCGGCGCGCAGGAGATCCTCGACGGCGTGGTGGAGGTCCGGGGTCACGGTTCGGTCACTCCCGTCCGCAGGCGCAGGGCAACGCCGCGCTTCGCGATCGCCACGACGGCGAAGCTGGCCGCCGCGATGAGCACGATCGTCCCGCTCGGCACGAGCGCCCAGATCCGGGCCAGCGCCAGGCCGAGCACGACCGAGCCGACCCCGATCGCCACGCTCCACCACATCGTCCCCCGGAACGAGCGCGCGAGCAGCTGTCCGCTCGCGACGGGGAGGACCATCATCGCGGCGATCAACAGGATCCCGACGACGCGCATGGCGGCGACGACCGACAACGCGATCGAGAGCGCAAGCACGGTGTTGAGCGCTCCGACCGGCAGACCCGCGACGCGCGACCACTCCTCGTCGGTCACCACGGCGAAGAGGGCGCGCCGCAGCACGAGCGTCCCGATGACGATCGTCACGCCGAGTCCGACGATGACCGTGATCTCCGCCGCGTCGACGGTGAGCGGCTGCCCGAACAGGTAGACGAACAGGTTCGCGGTCAGCCCTCCACCGCGCCCGGCCAGCACGACCCCGCCCGCGATCCCGGAGTAGAAGAAGAGCGCCAGCGCCAGGTCACCGGAGGCGGCCCGGCGCGCACGGAGCCACTCGATGCCGAGCGCGCCGGCGACGGCGAACACGAGCGCCCCCCAGACCGGCCACATCCCGAGGTCGTCGGGGGACGACGCCAGGATCAGACCCGCGCCCACCCCGGCGAAGGCGATGTGGCCGATGCCGTCGCCGATCAGCGACATCCGCTTCTGCACGACGAACGTGCCGATCATCGGCGCGAAGGCGCCGACCACGACGCCGGCGACGAGTGCCCGCTGCATGAACGCGAGCTCGAACGGATACGGGAGCGGCCAGGGCATCAGCGGAGCCCCTCGAGCCAGAGCGGGAGGTCCTCGGGGTGCACGCCCAGGCTCACGCCCGCGGCGGCGAGCTCCTCCGGCCGGCCGTCGAACAGCACCCGGCGCTTCAGGACGACCACGCGGTCCAGATCCGACACCACGGCCGACAGCTCGTGCGACACGAGCAGCACGCCGGCGCCGTGCTCTTCGATCAGGTGGACGAGTGATCCGCGGAACCGCAGCTGCGCCTCGACGTCGATGCCCGCGATCGGCTCGTCGAGCAGCAGCAGGTCGGGCTCGGAGGCGAAGGCTCGCGCGATGAACGCCCGCTGCTGCTGCCCGCCCGAGAGTTCGTTCAGCGGCGTGTGGGCCAGGTCGCCGAGCCCCACGGACCCGAGGGCGTGCCGGACGAACTCGCGATCCGAGCGCCGCATCGGCCGCCACCACCCGCGGCGCGAGAGCCGTCCGGCGAGCACGATCTCCTCCACGGTCGCCGGCACCTCCGAGTCGAGCCTCGGACGCTGCGGCACGTACCCGATCCGCGCTCGGTCGACGTCGCCCGGACGCTCGCCGAGGAGGCGCACGGTGCCCGCCGCGGGCGTGAGCGATCCGAGGAGGACCTTCAGGAGCGTCGACTTGCCCGAGCCGTTGGGACCCACGAGCGCGACGAACTCCCCGGCGCGCACCGACAGACTCACGTCCTCGAGCACCGACGCCCGCCCGTAGCCGAACGAGATGCCCTCGGCCCGGACGAGGAGTTCGCCGCTGGCTCGCCGTCCGACGTCGCCGCGCTCAGTCGCAGTCAAGCGCACCCCGCAGCGTCCGGAGGTTCCGCCGCATGACGGAACCGTAGTCCTCTCCCGCCTCGAGCTGCGACTGGGTGAGCCCCTCGAGCGGGTTCAACACCGCCGTGTCGACGCCCGCCTCGCGGGCGAGCGCCTCGGCGACCTCGGGCGAGACCAGCTCCTCGGTGAAGACCGTCGTGACCCCTTGCGTCCGCACGAGCTCCTCGAGGGCAGCCAGCCGCGCCGGGTCCGGCTCCGCCTCGGGCGAGATCCCGACGATCGGTTGCTGCGCCAGGTCGTACGCGTCCACCAGGTATCCGAACGCGTCGTGGCTCACGACGATCGTCCGTCGGTCGCACGACGCGAGACCCTCGCGGAGCTCGTCGTCGAGCGCCCGGAGCTCGGCGTCGTACTCGTCGGCATCCACGCGGTAGGTCCCGGCGTGCTGAGGGTCGCGCTCGGCCAGGGTCCGAGCGATCGTCCCCACGACCGTACGGAACCGGGTCGGATCCAGCCACACGTGCGGATCGACCGACCCGCCGGCGTACAGCGTGTCCACCCCGTCGAGGACGTCGACCACGACGCCCTCGGCGTCGCCGATCGCGTCCTGGATCGACGGCTGGAACCCACCGCCGACGAACAAGACGACGTCGGCGACCAGGAGCGTCTCCAGGTCGTCGGGTGCGAGCTCCAGGTCGTGCGGCTCCACGCCGGGCGGCACGAGGTTCTCCACGTCGACCAGGTCCCCGCCGATGCGCGCCGCCGCCTCGGCGAGCGGGTACACGGTCGTCACCACCCGCAGGCGCCCGCTCTCGCTCCTCGCGTCGCGGGCGCAGGCCGGCGCGAGTATTCCGATGGTCACGGCGACCGCGATCGGCCATGCGACGACAACGACGCCCCCGCCGATCCGAGAATGAGAACGATTCCTATTTCCCACCGTGGCAGCGTAGGAGCGCCGAGGGCGGCGCGTCAACGTCGCGAGATCGAACGGGCTCCCCCGTGAGAGCTCGAGGGCTCGAGCGCTCGGTGGACGGCCCGCAGCGCCTCCGCGCGATCGACGCCGAGCTGCCCCGCACGCCGCGCGAACGCCGACGCCGCCGAGCGCAGGTGCTCCTCGACCTCGTCCGAGCGCTCGGGGAGCCGCTCGGTCACGTACGTACCGTGACGTCCGCGCGTGACGACGAGGCCCGCCTCCTCCAACCCACGGTACGCGCGCGCCACGGTGTTCGGCGCCAGGCCCAGGTCGGTCGCGAGGTCGCGGATCGGCGGCAGCCGCTCCCCCGGCGCGAATCGCCCGCGCTCGATCCGCGCCGCCAGTCCGTCACGCAGCTGCGCAGAGAGTGGCGCACGCGAGGCAGGGTCGAGGGCGATCCGCACAACGTCATCATGCGCCGCGGTTGAGGGCGACGCCACCGGCGGGCTAGCGTGTGGCGCGATGACGGTTCACGTCGGGCTCGGATTGTTCACGGGACAGGTTCCCGCGGGCTCGGACCGCACGTTCGAGCGCGAGTACCGCGACACCCTCGAGCTCGTCCGGCTGGCGGAGGCGAGCGGCTTCGACTCGGCATGGGTGAGCGAGCACCACGGAGCCTCCGACGGCTACCTGCCGTCGCTCCTGCCGATGCTCGCGGCGTTCGCCGCGGTGACCGAGCGGATCGCCCTGGGCACGGGGGTGGTCCTCACGCCGTTCCACGACCCGCTGCGCCTCGCGGAGGACGCCGCGGTCGTCGACCAGCTCTCGGGCGGGCGCCTGATCCTCGGGCTCGCCAGTGGGTGGCGCGAGGAGGAGTTCCGCGCGTTCGGCGTCCCGAGGGCCGAGCGCGTCCAGCGAACGGTCGAGACCGTCGAGATCCTCCGGCGCGCCTGGACCGGACGCCGCTTCTCGTTCGAGGGCCGCGCGTTCCGCTACGACCGGGTGCGCGTCACGCCGCCCGCCGCCCAGCGCGGGGGCCCGCGGATCTACCTGGGCGGCTACGCCGAACGCGCGGTTCGCCGGGCCGGGCGGCTCGGCGACGGCTACATCACGGACGATGCCGGGATCGACGAGGTGCGGGCCGCCGTCCAGATCGCGGAGGAGGGAGCGCGACAGGCCGGGCGCGACCCCCGGAGCCTCGGCCTGGCGCTGCTGCACAACGCGTTCGTCGCCGAGGGGGGCGACGCCTGGGAGACGGTGCGGGCCGGCGTCCTGCACCAGATCGGGGCGTACTCGGCGTGGGACGAGGACCACGACACGCCGGACCACGACTCGCTCGAGCCGGCCGTCCGGGACGAGGGCGAGCTCCGCCGTTGGACGCCCGTCGGCACGCCCGAGGAGGTGACCCGCGCGCTGCGGCCGCTCGCCGACGCGCACGGCGACCGACCCAAGTTCCATCTGATCGTCCGGCTGCACTACCCGGGGATGGCGCTCGAGACCGCGGCTCGGGCCGTCGAGCTGTTCGCGGGCGAGGTCATCCCGGCGCTCAAGAGCGCCTGAGCGGCCCTCGGAGCGATCCGGTGTTGGCGCGGGGCGAGGCGTCAAGCCCCCACCCCGCTCGTCCGATGCGGTAAGGGCAGATCCCGCCGGGAGGACGCGTGATCGAACCGGAACGGCAACGCAGCACGCCCGCCGACGTCGGCGCGGCCGCAGCTCCCCTCGAGGGCGCCGACGGCTCGGGGGCGGTGGACTACCGCGGGCTCGTCGAGCAGATCCCGGCGATCACCTACACGACGATCCACGACCGCGGCTCCCCGGCGGGTCAGAGGACGACGTACGTCTCCCCCCAGGCGGCCCGGATCCTCGGGTACGCCCCCAGGGAGTTCCTGCACGACCCGCAGCTGTGGCGCACGCTCCGTCACCCCGCCGACCGGCCGAGGGTCCTGGCCGCCGAGCGCGCGGCCGAGGTGACCCGCCAGCCCTTCCACGCCGAGTACCGGATGACCGCGCGGGACGGCCGCCAGTTGTGGTTCCGAGACGACGCCGTCGTCCTGGAGCGCTCCGGCTCCGGGGGCACCCTCTGGCAGGGCGTGATGTACGACGTCACCGCCGAGAAGGTCGCCGAGGAGCAGGCCCGCCGGGCCGAGCTGCGGTACCGGAGCCTCGTCGAGACGCTGCCGGCCGTCGTCTTCATCGACCAGCTCGACGAGCGAGCCTCGAACGTCTACACCAGCCCCCAGTCCGAGCGCCTGCTCGGCTACACGACGCAGGACTGGGACGACGACCCGGACCTGTGGGCGAAGATCCTCCACCCGCTGGACCGCGACCGCTGCATCGCCGCGCAGGCGCGCCACGTCGAGACGGCCGAGCCGTTCGACGAGACGTACCGGGTCGTGGCGCGCGACGGCCGGATCCTGTGGGTCCGCGACGTGGCGGTGATCGTGTACGACGAGGACGGCACGCCACTGTACTCGCAGGGCTTCCTGCTGGACATCACGGCGCAGCGGGAGGCCGAGCTCGCGCTCCAGGCGGCGGTGGAGCGGGAGCACGAGGGCGCCGAGCGCCTGCGCCAGATGGACGAGTTGCGCGGCACGCTCCTGCGCAGGCTCTCGCACGACCTTCGTGGTCCGCTCACCACGATCCTCGTCGCCGCCTCCATCCTGGAGCGCCCGGGCCTCAGCGAGGAGGACGTCGCCGAGATCGTGGCCGGGATGGCCGACCGCGCACGGTACATGGATCGCCTGCTCACCGATCTGCTCGACCCGGAGCTCCCCTCGGCGACGACCCCTCCTTGAGACACCCGGCGCCGCGTGGGACGATGCCTGACGTCCGCGTCCGAGGGAGATCGCCATCCGAGCCGTCCGGTCGCTAGCGCGCGCCGCCTGGGCGCTCGCGGGCGCGCTCGCCCTCGCGACGACCGCCCTCGTCCCGGCGGCGAGCGCCGTGACGGCGTCGATCGACGTGACGACCTCGGCGACGGTGGTCGACCTCGGGGACGACGTCACGATCGCGGGGACACTGTCCTCCGGGCCGGCGTGCGTCGGCGGTCGCGGTTTGGCGCTCGAGTGGCGCGCCGCCGACTCCGGCGTCTACGCGACCGTGGGACGGGGCACGACCGATGCGGACGGCACCTTCGCGTTCGAGCAGGCCCAGCAGCACTCCGGACGGTACCGCGTGACGGCCCCGGCCGCGGACTCGTGCGAGGCGGCGGTCTCCGACCCCATGCCGGTGCGCGTCCGGGTCCGGGTCGACAGCACGCTGCTGGCGGGATCGCTCGCCGTGGGCAGCTGCGTGGAGGTCACGGTCGCCGTGACGCCGCCGAAGCCGGGACAGACGGTCGAGCTCCAGCGACGGCGCGGCGCCACGTGGGAGACCGTCGAGACGCTCACGCTCGACGGCGCCTCGCGGGCCGGCGCGTCGCCCTGCTTCGCGTGGGACGACCTGGGCGTCGTCGAGCTCCGCGTCCGGTGGCCCGCGCAGGACGCGGTGAACGCGACCGGGACGGGAACGACGCTCGGACTGCGGATCGAGCTCGCACGGTGGATGCGGCGGATCGAGGATCTGATCGGCACGCGATCGATGTCCGTCTCGGTCGGCGACGCGGGCTCGTTCCTGTACGAGCAGGCTCCCCGGGCGCTGCGTACGCCGGCCTCGAACACGAAGCTCCTGCTCTCGATGGCCCTTCTCGACCGGTTCGGGCCGGACGACGTCGTCCCGACCAGCGTCGCCTCCGCCGCCGAGGTCCGCCACGGTGTCCTGCGCGGCGATCTGTGGGTGCTCGGACGCGGCGACCCCGAGGTCGACGCCGGCACGCTGGCGGCGCTCGCGCGGCGGGTGGCCGCGCACGGCATCACGCGGATCGCCGGCCGCGTGCGGGGGGCGACGACCTACTTCCTGCACGACTGGGACGCGCCCGGCTGGCGCGACAACGCGCGCGACTACGTGGCGATGCCGACGGCGCTCGCGTTCGAGGGGAACGTCGACCGTCGGGGACGGGCCGTCACGGACCCGGAGGAACGGGCCGCCCGGGCGCTCACCGGCAGGCTCGAGAAGCTCGGCGTCGCGGTCCGCGGCCGTCCGGGCGCGGGCAGGCCGCCGAGCGACGCGGCCGAGCTCGCGTCGGTGGCCTCGCGCCCGCTGCGGCCGGTCCTGGGACGGCTGCTCCGTCCCTCGGACAACTTCTATGCCGAGATGCTGGGCAAGCGTCTCGGCGCGGCACGGTCGGGGCCGCCCGGGACGATCGCGAAGGGGGCGGCGGCGATCGAGGCGTGGATCGGGTCGCACGGCGTCTCGTTCGACGTGAACGACGGCTCGGGGCTCTCGTACGCGAACCGCGTCTCGACGCACGGCATGGTGCGCCTGCTGTGGGTGGCCGAGGCCGAGGCCTGGGGCCGCGCGCTCTTCCGCGCGCTGCCCTCGGGGGGACAGGGGACGCTCCGGCACCGGCTGGCCACGGTCGAGGTCCGGGCCAAGACCGGGACGCTCACCGACATCTCGGCGCTCTCCGGGTGGGTCTGGCTGGAGCGCCTCGAGTCGTGGGGTGAGTTCTCGATCCTGTCCAAGGGGATGCCGAAGTACCGCGCGGCGGATCTCGAGGACAAGATCGTCCGGATCCTGCAGAACCAGGCTCGTTGATCGGACCTCCGGCGTCCGGCTCCCGGGCGATCGCGTGGGCCCTTCGGCCGTAAAGCGCGTCCCCTATCCGGCCGATGGATGAGGTGCGATGGACGCTCGGCTCGAAGCATCGGCTCCCGATCGCGAGGGGCTCCTCGAGCGCGTGTTCCTCGGGAGCACGCTGGGCATGGCCGTGTGCAGGCTCGAGGACGGGCGGTTCCTCGAGGCGAACGAGGCCTTCTGCTACCTGGTCGGTCGCGGGATCGGGGAGCTCCTCGGCGTCTCGGTCTTCGACATGGGCCTGTTCGAGACGATCGGCGAGCGCCGAGCCCGCGAGCTGCTCGAGACGCGCGGCGTCCTCGAGGGGTTCGACGCCTCGCTCGAGACGCCGTCCGGCGAGACCCGGTTCGTGCGGTTCTGGGCCGAGACGCTCCAGGGTGAGGACCCGCTGGTCGTCGTCCGCGCCTCCGACGTGGACGGGCGCGCGACGGCCGGCTCTCGGTACCACGAGATGCGCGAGGCCGAGATCCGCTACCGCGCCCTCGTCGAGAACATCCCGGCGATCACGTACACGCAGGCGGAGGACCCGAGCAGCCCGACCGGCTTCCGCGACGTCTACATCAGCCCGCAGACGACCAGGATCCTCGGGTACACGCCCGAGGACTGGCACGCCGATCCCACGCTGTGGGTGACGGCGACCCACCCGGACGACCGGGCGCGCGTGATGGAGGAGGACCGGCGCGCCGCGGCGCACGCATCCCGGTTCCAGTCCGAGTACCGCATGATCGCCCGTGACGGGCGGACCGTCTGGTTCCGGGACGAGGCCGCCGTCGTCGAGGACCCGCTGAGCGGGCTGTCCTTCTGGCAGGGCGTGATGCTGGACATCACCGAGGAGAAGCGGCTCGCCGAGGCCGGCTCGACCAGCGAGGCGAAGTACCGGACCCTCGTCGAGACGCTGCCCGCGATCGTGTACCTGGGCGAGTACGGCGATCAGGGTGACTGGCTCTACATCAGCCCCCAGCTGGAGCACGTGCTCGGCTACACGCCGCAGGAGTGGCTCGCGCACCCGGGCCCGATGAACACGTTCACCCATCCCGACGATCTCCCGGCGGCGCGCGAGGCCGAGGAGCGCTCGCTCGCAACCGGCGAGCCGTACCGCGCCGAGTACCGGATGCAGGCGAAGGACGGCCGCTGGGTGTGGATCCTCGACGAGGCCTCGGTGGTCCGCGACGAGCTCGGCCGGCCGCTGTTCATGCAGGGCATCATGTACGACATCACCGATCGCAAGCGCGCCGAGGAACGGCTCCTCGCGCTCGACCGCCTGAAGAACACCCTGCTGCACACGCTCTCGCACGACCTGAAGGAGCCGCTCACCGCGATCCTCGGCGCGGCGAGCACGCTCGAGCGCCTGGACGACGAGCTGACGGCGGAGGAGCGCACGAGCCTGCTCGGCGTGCTCGCGAACCGGACGCGCGGGATGAGCTCGCTGCTGACCGACCTCCTCGACCTGGACCGACTGGACCGCGGCATCGCCGAACCGCGGCGCTTCCCCGTGGATCTCGGCGCGCTGGCCACGGAGCTGGTGCGCCAGACCCACGTGCTCCGGGGCCGCGCCGTCGAGCTGGACGTCTGCCGGTGCGTCGGGAACGTGGATGCGCCGAAGGTGGAGCGGATGCTCGAGAACCTCCTCTCCAACGCGGTCCGGTACTCGCCTCGGGAGGGCCGCATCTGGCTCCGCGTCCGGGAGGCGGAGGGCGGCGCGCTCCTGGTGGTGGAGGACGAGGGGCCGGGCGTGCCGGACGAGCTCAAGACCGCGATCTTCGAGCCGTTCCAGCGCGGGCACGAGTCCTCGGCGCTGCCCGGCACCGGGATCGGGCTCTCGCTCGTCGCGCGGTTCGCCGAGATCCACGGCGGCCGTGCGTGGGTCGAGGACCGGCCGGGCGGCGGGGCGTCGTTCCGAATCCTCCTGCCCGACGCCGACCCGGGCGATGCGGACTAGGAGGGTTCCCCGAGCGCCGTCTCGATGTCGCGCGCGGCGCGGAGCACCGCCGGGACGGAGCGGCGCGCGCCCCCGCGCCCCATCCGGGACGACGGCCCCGAGACCGAGACGACGGCGAGTAGCGTGTCGCCTGCGGCGACGACCGGCGCGCTGACCGAACCCACGCCCGCCTCGCGCTCCCCGACGCTCGAGGCCCAGCCCCGCCCACGCACCTGGTCCACGTCGCGCGCGAACCGATCCGGGTCGGCGGCGCGCCGGATCTGCCGCATCCGGTGCGCGTCCCATGCCAGGAACACCTTCGCCGCCGAGCCGGCGTAGAGCGGCAGGGCCGCGCCGATCGGCACGATCGTCCGAAGCTCGTTCCGCGACTCGACGGCGTCTATGCACACGCGCACGTCCTCCATCCGCACGTACAGCTGCGCGCTCTCGCCGGTCTCCTCCGCGAGGCGCTCGAGCACCGGATGCGCGAGATCCCGGAGCGGCGCCTCCCGACGCGCGCTCGCCCCGAGCTGCAGGAGCCGTGGTCCGAGCCGGTACCCGACGGCCGGGTCGAGCGCGAGGAGGCCGTGGGCCTCGAGGGCCTTGAGGAGCCGGTGCGCGGTCGAGCGCGGGAGGCCGGTAGCCTCGGCCACGGCGGTGAAGGTGTGGGCGCCGGCCTCGACGACGCCGATGACCGCCAGCGCCCGGTCGAGGGTCCCGACGTCGGTCCGGTTCGGCGGAGGAGGACGTCGGGTGTGTGGCATGTCCACATGATGACACAGGGTTCCGATATACGGAACTCGACTGGACGCCGTCCTCGCCGACGTGCCACGATGACGCGCATGGTGCCCTCGACGCTCGCCGAGAAGGTGTGGGACCGGCACCTCGTCCGCCGCGCCGAGGGCGAACCCGACCTGCTCTACGTCGACCTCCACCTGGTGCACGAGGTGACCAGCCCGCAGGCGTTCGACGGCCTGCGCGTGGCCGGTCGATCGGTGCGACGTCCGGACCTGACGCTCGCGACGATGGACCACAACGTCCCAACCGTCGCCGGACCCGAGGATCCCGTGTCGAGCCGCCAGATGGAGGCGCTGGGCCGCAACTGCCGGGAGTTCGGGATCCGCCTGTTCCCGACCGGGCACGTCGGACAGGGCATCGTCCACGTGATCGGACCACAGATGGGGCTGACCCAGCCGGGGCTCGTGATCGTCTGCGGCGACTCGCACACCAGCACCCACGGGGCGTTCGGCGCGCTCGCGTTCGGCATCGGGACCTCGGAGGTGGAGCACGTCCTCGCGACCCAGACGTTGCCGCAGTCCCGTCCGGGCACGATGGCGGTCACGGTCGACGGCGACCTCCCGCACGGCGTGTCGGCGAAGGACGTGATCCTCGGGATCATCGCTCGGATCGGCACCCACGGCGGCGTCGGCCACGTCCTCGAGTACCGGGGCTCGGCGATCCGGTCGCTCCCCATGGAGGGACGGATGACGGTGTGCAACATGTCGATCGAGGCCGGAGCCCGCGCGGGCCTCGTCGCCCCCGACGACACGACGTTCGCGTACCTGGAGGGACGGCCTCACGCCCCGAGGGGCGCCGCGTGGGAGCGCGCGCTCGACGACTGGCGGACGCTGACGACCGACGCCGACGCGACCTTCGACCGGGAGGTCCGTCTCGACGCCGCCGATCTCCGCCCGTACGTGTCGTGGGGGACGAATCCGGGGCAGACGGTCACGATCGACGACGTCGTGCCCGAGCCCGCCGACGAGGCGGCCGAGCGCGCCCTCGCATACATGGCCCTGCGCCCCGGCACGCCGATCCGTGAGATCCGTCCCGACACCGTCTTCATCGGCTCGTGCACGAACTCGCGGATCTCGGATCTGCGCGAGGCGGCCGGCATCGTGCGCGGCCGCACCGTCCGCGCGGGGCTCCGCGCGATGGTCGTGCCGGGCTCGATGCTCGTCAAGCGGGAGGCGGAGGAGGAGGGTCTGGATCGGATCTTCGTCGAGGCCGGCTTCGAGTGGCGGGACGCGGGCTGCTCGATGTGCCTGGGGATGAACCCGGACCGGCTCGCGCCGGGCGAGCGCAGCGCCTCGACGAGCAACCGGAACTTCGAGGGGCGACAGGGGCGCGGTGGACGCACGCACCTGGTCTCGCCCGCCGTGGCGGCCGCGACCGCGATCGCGGGCCACTTCTGCACGCCGGAGGACCTGTGATGCAGCCGTTCCGGATCCACGCCGGGCGGGCCGTCGTGCTCGACCGCGCCGACGTGGACACCGACCAGATCGTCCCCGCCGAGCACCTCAAGCGGATCGAGCGCACGGGGTTCGGGCCGTTCCTGTTCGCGGAGTGGCGCAAGGACCCGGACTTCGTGCTCAACCGCCCCGAGGCGCGTGGCGCCACGATCTTGCTCGCGGGGCCGAACTTCGGCAGCGGCTCCAGCCGCGAGCACGCGGTCTGGGCGCTCGAGGACCACGGGTTCCGCGCGATCGTGGCGCCGTCGTTCGCCGACATCTTCCGCACGAACTGCACGAAGGTCGGGCTTCTTCCCGTCGTCCTGTCCGAGCCGACCGTGCGCGAGCTGATGGACGCCGTCCTCGCCGATCCGGGGACCGAGCTGACCGTGGACCTGGAGGCCCGGCGCGTCACGGGCGCCGGCGTCGAGGCGCCGTTCCCGATCGACGACTTCACCCGCTGGCGCCTGCTTGAGGGACTCGACGACATCGGGCTCACGCTCCGACACGAGGCCGAGGTGACGGCCTTCGAGGCCCGACGTCCGAGCTGGCTGCCCGCGACCGCGGCCCCGACCGCCGACTGATCCCTCCCGGCCACGGGCCGGACCCCCGCCCGCTCAAGGGGCCGGCGGGCACCGCCGATGCGTTAGGCATGCCGACGCCCGACCGCGCCGACGGGACGGCCCAGTCCGCCGCACCCAACGCCGACCCGCCCCAGACCGAGGCGGGGGAGGCCCAGCCCGACGCCGCGGATCGCCCTCGCCGGCGCAGGACCGACGCCTGGCTGTCGCGATGGATGGCACAGGTCGCCGATCTGGGCAGGATGCGAGCGTCGCACCCGATGCTCGACGCCGAGATCGACGAGCAGGTGGGCCGGCGGATCCGGATCGGCGATCGGTGGCTCGCCGACTTCGCCTCGTCCAACTACCTCGGCTTCGACCTCGACCCGGAGATCGCCGCCGCGGTGCCCGAGTACCTCGCCAGGTGGGGGACGCATCCGAGCTGGACGCGCATGCTCGGCAGCCCGGTGCTGTACCGACAGATCGAGGAGCGCGTGGTCGAGCTCCTCGGGGCGGAGGACGCGCTCGTGCTCCCGACGACGACCTTGATCCACCTCTCGGTGATCCCGTTGCTGGCCGGCGGCGGCACGATCTTCCTGGACGGGCGAGCCCACAAGGCGCTCTACGACGGCGCCATGATCGCCCGCAGCCACGGCGCCACCGTCCAGCGGTTCCGCCACAACGACCACGAGCATCTGGAGGACCTCCTGCGCGCCTCCGCGGTGAAGCCCAGGCTCATCGCGATCGACGGCGTGAACTCGATGACCGGCAACGCGCCCGACGTGCGGGAGCTCACGCGGCTGGCTCGCGAGCACGGGGCGTTGCTGTACCTGGACGACGGCCACGGGTTCGGGGTGATCGGCGAGCGTGGCACCGACGAGCTCTCCGAGTGGGGCAAGCGCGGCAACGGAGTCGTTCGGCACCAGGGCGAGACGTACGACAGCGTGGTGCTCGCCGCCGGCTTCTCGCGGGCCTTCTCGTCGATGCTCTCGTTCGTCGCGCTGCCGAGCGGCCT
>DASTPT010000049.1:0-8036 GCA_035762085.1 Actinomycetota bacterium
GTACCCAGCGCGGCCGAACGACATCTCGACGTCGCCGGGGTCGATCTCGGCCACGCCGTCGAGGTCCAGCTCGCACGCCGCGATGAGCTCGGTGATCGCCGGCACGTCGCCGGGGGTCCCGCACCGCGAGGTCAGGTCGTCGGGGAGGTCGAGGCGGGCGTCCATCCGGGACAGGGTACCGGCGCGACCGCCCCCGGCAACCGCTCGAGGGTCCCGAGGGCGCGGACGACGTCGTCGAAGTCCTCCCACGGCAGGTACGGGGCGCCGTCGGCCTGGCAGATCGGGACGAGCGCGAGCTTCGCGAACACCACGTCCGCGTTCAGCGCGCCGTAGCGGTCGGACTGGCCCTCGCCGATGAACGCGACCGGCCCGTGGCTCGCCTGGAACCGCTGCACGGCGAGCATCTTGCAGGTCCCGCAACCGACGCACTCGGGATGGCCGTTCGGATGCCGGAGCCGCGGCGGTCCGTCGCCGAACGCCAGCTCGTTCGTCACGACCTCCAGGTGCCCGAGGCCCGCGGCCTCGAGCATCGGCCGGATGTAGAACGCGAACCCGTCCGAGACCAGTGCCAGGGGCAGGCCGCTCCCCTCGGCCCACGCCACGAACGGCGGGAACGTCGGGTCGAGCTCGGCGTGCTCGAGCGCGTACGCCAGGAGCTCCTCCTGCGATCCTGAGAGCATCGCGACCTGATGCCCGGCCGCCTCGCGTAGACCCATCTCGCCTCGGTCGACGGCGTCGTCGAACGCGGGCCAGGACGGGTCGCCGAACGCCTCCAGGAGCTCCTCGGACACGTCCTGCAGGCATGCGGTGCCGTCGAAGTCGACGACGAGGGCGCGGACCAGCGTCATTTCCTGCGCCAGCCTATCCTGGAGGGACCCCGCCTCCCTCCTGCGGGCATCCGGGCTGGCGCCCGTTGGGCAGGGGCGGGGTCGAGGCAGGCGCGGGGGCGTCCGCGGCTCCCCGCACGACCGGAAGGGAGGGAGGCCCATGCGACGGTTGCTCCTGGCGACCGCGACGCTGCTGCTGGTGCTGTCGCTCGCGCCACCGACGGCGTCGGGCGTACCCACGGTCGTCGTCGATCCGGACGACGACAAGGTGACGGGCCAGCGGTGGGTCCGCCACGATGGCGGCACGGACGCCGCGATCGAGGAGTGCAACGACTCCTCCAGCGACCCAACGCCGGCCGATCCGGCGGACGGTGACCTCGACCCGAACGACGGCGGCTCGGCCAGGCAGAACAACGAGCCGTACGCGGTCGTGGACCCGACGAACCCGCTGCTCGTGGTCACCGGCTGGAACGACTACTGCCTGACGGACCTCGACGCCGGATGGCAGGGGTTCGGCTACTCGCTCGACGGCGGTGAGTCCTGGACGAACTCGTTCGTGCCCGGCTACCCGCAGGACACGTCCGAGGAGGGCATGGAGTCGCCGCTCTTCGGCGTGAACCGGTTCGCCGGCGACCCGATCGCGGCGTTCGACTCGGGCGGCAACCTGTTCGTCGGGGGTATCTCCTTCAACCGGGCGGGCGCCGTCAACGGCCACGTCTACGTCGCCACGTACGCGGCGGAGGATCACGAGAGCGGCTACCCGGTCGACTACCTGCGGACGCGGATCGTCGGTCGCGGCACGCCGTCCCGGAACATCGGCGGCATCTTCCAGGACAAGCCGATGCTCGAGGTGGACCGCACCGGCGGGGACAACGACGGCAACGTGTACGTGTGCTGGTCGCGGTTCACCGGGAACGGCCAGAACAAGGCCTACTTCAGCCGCTCGACGGACATGGGGGAGACGTTCTCGAAGCCGATCCCGCTGTCCAGGTCGCGGCAGGTCCTGTCGGTGCAGGGCTGCGACATCGCGGTCGAGGCGGACGGCGACGTGTACGTCACCTACCGGACCTTCGGCGGGGGCGGCACGCGGACCGGCCTGGCCTTCAACCGCTCGACCGACGGCGGCGCGAGCTTCAGCCGGTCGCGGCTGATCCGGTCGATCACGCCATACTTCCCGTTCGACGGCGCGCGCGACTGCGGTGACGGCGCCTTCGAGTGTCCGACCGGGTACGTGTTCGCCCGGATCCCGCTCGAGCCGCGCGTGACCGCGGACCAGAGCGGTGCGCTCCCCGGCGTGTACCTCGTCTACAACGCCGTCGACCCCGACAGCATCGTCGAGGCCGAGACGTCGTACTCCTCGGCCGGCGCGGGGAGTGTCGGGCAGTCGCTCGTCTACGTCGTGTCGACGACGGACGACGGGGCGACGTGGACCGAGGAGCCGATCGCCGTCGACGCGGCGGAGGCCGGGCACCAGTTCTTCCCGGACATCGACGCGTTCGCCGGCCAGCTCGCGGTCGTGTGGCAGGACTCGAGGGAGGATGCCTGCTACAGCGTGCAGCTGCCGATGGGCAACGACACCGACGCGGAGGCGTGCGGCTATCCGGACACGCCCGAGACCGACATCGTGAACACGTACGTCGCGGTCTCGGACGACGGGGAGGCGTTCGGCGCCTCGACGAAGGTCTCGGATATCGGGCACCAGCCCGAGTACGAGATGTTCGGCAACCGCAACATCCCGTTCCAGGGCGACTACAACTGGATCTCGCTCGCGCAGGACGGGACGGAGGTCTTCGCGTACTTCGCGTGGACCGACAACCGCGACGTCGTCCCGGGCGATGACGTGCGGGAGGCCACGCAGGACGGGTTCGACGTCCACCAGTGTCGGACCGAGGAGGCGCTCGAGCCCGACACGTGCCCGAACGCAGGTGGGCTGGACCAGAACATCTACGGCAACTCGATGACCATCTCGCCGTAGGGACGGCGAGGGCTCGACGGGGACCGGCCGCCCGACACCGGCGGCCGGTCCCCGAGTCCTACGACGCCTCCTCGAGCGGCTCGAAGAACTGGCTGTAGTACAGGTCGTGGTAGGAGCCGCCGCGCTCGAGCAGCTCGGTGTGGTTCCCGTGCTCGACGATGCGGCCGCGGTCCATCACCAGGATCGTGTGGGCCCCGCGGATCGTCGACAGCCGGTGCGCGATCACGAAGCTCGTCCGGCCGTGCATCAGCTCGGCCATCGCGTCCTGGATCAGCACCTCGGTCCGCGTGTCGACCGAGCTCGTGGCCTCGTCCAGGATCAGGATCTGCGGGTCGACGAGGAACGCCCGGGCGATCGTGAGCAGCTGCTTCTCACCCTGGGACACGGTCGACGAGTCGTCGTCGACGATCGTGTCGTAGCCCTCGGGGAGGGTGTGCACGAAGTGGTCCACGCGCGCCGCGCGGGCCGCGGCCTCGATCCGCTCGTCCGTCGCCCGGTCCAGCCCGTACGCGATGTTCTCGCGGATCGTCCCGCGGAACAGCCACGGATCCTGCAGGACCATCCCGAACAGCCGCCGCAGGCCGCTCCGCGTCAGGCGACGCGTGTCCACCCCGTCGAGCGCGATCGACCCACCGTCCAGCTCGTAGAAGCGCAGCAGCAGGTTCACGAGCGTCGTCTTCCCGGCGCCGGTCCGACCCACGATCGCGACGGTCTCTCCGGCCGGGACGTCGAGGGTCAGGTCTTCGATCAGCGGCACGTCGGGCAGGTACCGGAACGAGACGTCGGTGAGCGTGATGTGGCCCTCGGTCGTCTCGAGGGCGACCGGCTCGGCACCATCCGGCTCCTCCTCCGGCTCGTCGAGGAGCTCGAACACGCGCTCGGCGCTCGCCACGGTGGACTGCAGGACGTTCATGATCGCGGCCGTCTGCGTGATCGGCATCGTGAACTGGCGCGAGTACTGGATGAACGCCTGGACGTCGCCGAGCGAGAGCCGTCCGTTCGCCACCATCAGCCCGCCGACGACGCAGATCGCGACGTAGTTCAGGTTCGAGATGAACATCATCGCCGGCTGGATGATCCCGGAGATGAACTGCGCTCGGAAGCTGGCCTCGTACAGCTCACGGTTCATGCCGTCGAACTCCCGGGCGGCGCGCCGCTGCTTGCCGAAGACCTTGACGATGCTGTGCCCCGTGAAGACCTCCTCGATGTAGCCGTCCACGTCACCCGTCATCCGCCACTGGTTCGCGAACTGGACCTGGGAGCGCTTCGCGATCTGGACCGTGACGAAGAACGAGACCGGCACCGCGATCACGGACAGCAGCGCGAGCAGGGGGCTGATCGACAGCATCATGATCAGCACGCCGAGGATCGTGAGCACCGCCCACACGATCTGGGTCAGGCTCTGCTGGAGCGTCGTCGAGATGTTGTCGATGTCGTTCGTGACCCGGGAGAGCACGTCGCCGCGCGGCGTGTCGTCGAAGAAGCGGAGCGGGAGTCGTCCGAGCTTGCGGTCGACGTCCTCGCGCAGCCGGAACATCGTCCGTTGCGCGACCCCCGCCATCAGGTACTGCTGGGCCCACCCGAACGCCGAGCTGATCAGGTACACGGCCGCGAGCGTCGCGAGGATCCGCCCGATCCGCGCGTAGTCCACGCTCGCGCCGGGGTCGAGCTCCATGCCGGTGAGCATCTCGGCCAGCTGGTCGTCGCCGCGGGCGCGCAGGCCATCGATCACCTGCTCCTTCGTGGCGCCCTCCGGGAGCTGCTGGTTGATCACGCCCTCGAACAGCACGTTCGTGGCGTTGCCCAGGAGCTTCGGGCCGACGATCGCGAAGACCACGCTCAGCGCGCCGAGGACGATCACCGCGAGCAGCATCGCGCGCTCGGGCTGGAGCCGTCGCGCGAGCCGAGCGGCGGAGCCGCGGAAGTCCTTCGACGTCGCCGGCGGCGCCATCATGCCGGGGTGGAAGCCCGGCCCTCCCATGCGCGGGGGACGCGCCGCTCGGTCCGAGCCCCGGTGGCCGACGCTCACGTGGCCTCCTCGGGCGTGAGCTGCGAGTACACGATCTCGCGGTACGTCTCGCAGGTCTCGAGCAGCTCGGCGTGCGTTCCCACGCCGGCGAGCGTCCCCTCGGCGAGGACGACGATCCGATCGGCGTGCATGATCGTGCCTACGCGCTGCGCGACGATCAGGACGGTCGCGTCCGCCGTCTGAGCCCGCAGGGCGGCCCGGAGCCTGGCGTCGGTCGTGAAGTCCAGCGCCGAGAAGCTGTCGTCGAAGATGTAGATGTCCGGCCGCTTCACGATCGCGCGCGCGATCGCCAGGCGCTGCCGCTGTCCGCCCGAGACGTTCGACCCGCCCTGCGCGATCGGGGCGTCCAGACCGCCCTCCATCTCCTCGACGAACGCCCTGGCCTGCGCGACCTCGAGCGCGTGCCAGACCTCCTCGTCGGTGGCGTCCTCGCGGCCATCGCGGACGTTGCTCGCCACCGTCCCCGAGAACAGGAACGCGCGCTGCGGGACCAGGCCGATCCGGGCCCAGACGTCCTCCTGCGCCAGGTCGCGCACGTCGATGCCGTCGATCAGCACCTGGCCGCCCGTGACGTCGAACAACCTCGGGATCAGGGTGACCAGCGTCGACTTGCCGCTGCCGGTGCTGCCCACGATCGCCGTCACCTCGCCCCGGCCCGCCGAGAACGACATGCCCCAGACCACCGGCTCATCGGCGCCGGGGTACCGGAACTCGACGTCCCGGAACTCGAGGGTGCCGAGCCGCTCCGGCGGCGGTGCGGGGGAGGCGGGATCGGCGATCGTCGGGACGACGTCGAGCAGCTCGGCGATCCGGTCCGCCGACGCGGCCGCCCGCGGGAGCATCACGAACATCATCGAGGCCATGAGGATCGAGAACAGGATCTGCATCAGGTAGGTGAGGAAGGCGGTCAGGTTCCCGATCGACATGTCGCCGTTCCCGACCTGCAGGCTCCCGAACCACATGACCGCGACGGTCGACAGGTTCACGAGCAGCATGACCGCCGGCATCATCAGCGCGAACAGGCGCGTGACCCGCAGCGAGGTCGCCGTGAGGTCGTCGTTCGCGACCGCGAAGCGACGCTCCTCGTGCCCGGTCCGGTCGAACGCCCGGATCACGCGGATGCCCGACAGCTTCTCCCGCAGGATCCGGTTGATCGTGTCGAGCTTGACCTGCATGGCGCGGAACATCGGCAGCGCCCTCGAGGCGATGAACGCGATGAAGGTCCCCATGGCCGGCAGGATCACCACGAGCAGGAGCGACAGGCGCGCGTTCATCCGCAACGCCATGACGATGCCGCCGAGCATCATCATCGGCGCGGCGATCATCAGGGTCAGCGACATCATCAGCAGCATCTGCACCTGTTGGACGTCGTTCGTGCCGCGCGTGACCAGCGACGCCGTCCCGAACCCGTTGACCTCCTCCTGCGAGAAGGACTGGACGCGCCGGAAGATCTCCTCCCGCACGTCGCGGCCGACGCCCATCGCCGTCCGGGCGCTCCAGTAGACGGCGACGACGGCGGCGACGCCCATGATCAGCGTGACGCCCAGCATCAGGAGGCCGATCCGGACGATGACGTCGGTGTCTCCCTTGGCGACGCCCTCGTTGATGATGTCCGCGTTGAGGGTCGGCAGGTACAGGTTCGCGATCGACTGCACGAGGACCAGCCCGACGATCAGCACGATCCGTCGCCGGTACGGCACGAGGAAGCGGCGCAGCAGGCGCCTCACGGACGCCGTCTCATTTCCGTCAGGCCGGCGGTCGTCGCCTGCACGCGGACACGATACTGGCGGCTGTGATCAGCCTCCACGGCGCCGAGGGGGGAGCCGCGTGAGCACCGTGTCCGACCGGGTGCTGGCGGCGTCGGTCGCCGCCGTCCGGCGTCGGTGCCGGGGCGTCCCCGGGGCCGAGGTGCTCGAGCGCGACGGCCTAGTGCTCTCGCTCACGAACGTCCCCGAGCCCTCGCTCAACACGGCGTTCGTGGCGCGCGAGCCCTCGGACGCCGCGGCGGCGCTCGCGTGGGCCGAGGAGGAGATGGCGAGACGCGGGCACACGCTCGGGATCGACCTTCCGGCGGGGCGGTGGGCCGGGCTCGACCGCGCGATCCGTCGGGCGGGTCTGGAGCGGCTGCTCTCGCGGCCCGTGATGGTGGTCTCGCCGGGCTCCCTCCCCGGCGTCGGGGTGAACGCCGGCGTGCGCATCCGACCGGTCGAGACCCGTCGGGAAGCGCTCACGCTCGCGCGGGTGGACGCCGCGGCGTTCGGCACCGACCTCGAGATCGGCGAGCGCGCGTTCGCGCCGGCGATCGTGGGCGTGGAGGGGGCGAGGGCCCTCCTCGCCTGGGACGGCGACCGGGCGGTGGGGTGCGCGGTGGCCCAGGAGGGCGGCGGCGCGACCGGCGTGTTCGGCGTCGGCGTGCTGCCCGAGGCGCGGCGGCGGGGCGTCGGGGCCGCGCTCACCGTGGCCGCCGCCACGTCGTTCCCGGCGGACCTCGCGTGGCTCGTGCCCTCGGACATGGCGCGGCCCATGTACGAGCGCCTCGGCTTCCGGGAACTGGAGACGTGGGAGGTCTGGGTCCGGAGGGCCTGAGCGGGCCCTTGTCGGGCCCGGCCGTATACTCGACCGCGGTGGCCGTGCCAGGCGGGGAGCTAGCGGTGCCCTGTACCCGCGATCCGCTTCAGCGGGGCTGGATCCCCGCCCGAGGCCCGTCGGGTCCGAATCTGCTCCCGGCACGGAGCGTTGAAGGTTGGGTCCCGCGCGACGTCATCCCGTGAACCCGGTCAGGTCCGGAAGGAAGCAGCCGTAAACGGGGCGTGACGGGTGCCGCGGGCGTGCCTGACCGGAGCTACCGGCCGGTGACGCGATCGAGTCCGACGTGGTCGACGGCGGGTGCACGGCCACCACTATCATCTCTCGACGAACTTCCCCGGCGGGGCCAGAGAAGGGGAGCGCGCGTGGCCGAGTACCAGTCCCTCTACCGGAAGTACCGTCCGCAGGGGCCGCAGGAGGTCCTCGGCCAGGAGCACGTCGTCCGCGCGCTGATGGGCTCGGTCCGGGAGGGGCGGCTCGCGCACGCGTTCCTGTTCTGCGGTCCCCGGGGCACCGGGAAGACCTCGACGGCCCGGATCCTCGCGAAGATGGTCAACTGCGACCAGGGCCCGACGGCCGAGCCGTGCGGCGCGTGCGAGCAGTGCCTGGCGATCCGCGA
>DASTPT010000050.1:0-5050 GCA_035762085.1 Actinomycetota bacterium
TCCCCAGTCCTTCGGAGAACTCCGTGGTCGTGACCAGGCCGCCGACCCCGAAGGAGGGATCGAGGTCGCCTCCTGCCGCGAGCGCCGGGGTCTCGCCGGTCCATACGCCTCCGGCGAGCAGGAGCAGCGACGTCGTTGCGATAAGTGGAAATCGGATGCGCATGACGCGCCTCCTTCAGGGGCATGCCCGGGCGGCGGATCCACCCTAGCCCGCTACATCAGACCGTCTCAGGCCTCGCCGAGGTCCGGCTCGCTTCCCGTAGCCTCCCGACGAGCACCGCCCACAGGCGGGTCGACCTCCGCGGAGGTTGCCAGCTTGGGAACCTTCCGACCGTCCGGGGGCCTTTCGACCCCTGACCCCGGTGCTCGTCATGGCCACCATGGCCATGAGGGGGTGTGAGCGTGCCGATCTTCAGAAGCTGGGAGCGGCGGAAGGAACGCAGGAAACATCGCCAGGATGGGCGGGAAGATCCCCGGGAGCACCACCAGGATCCCCAGGAGCACCACCAGGATCGTCAGGAGGGCCGGGAGCATCGCCGGGAGGATCGTCAGGAAAGCCTGGAGGATCGCCCGGAGGATGAGCGCGCCTGAACCCAGGCCAGGGACCCCTGGGGGCCCGGATCCCGCAGCATCCCGAAGAGCACCGTCCGCAGGCATGGGTCTTCACCGGCGCCAAGCACGACTCGCGCGCGCTGGATCGACTGAGGAGTCACCCGAAGTCGGCGAGGGACTAGAGTTGCTGTACAGAACCGAACGGAGGTGACCTGTGGGCGAGAAGGACCACACGCACGGCGACTTCGCCGAGGGCCAGGAGAGGGCCCACGAGGAGCACGAGGGCGACTTCGCCGAGGGCCAGGAGAAGACCCACGACGAGCACGAGGGCGACTTCGCCGAGGGCCAGAAGGCCCACGACGAGCAGCCCTGACGTTTGACGCCAGGATCTCTGCGCGTCTAGGTCGTGGATGTGCGGGGACTGCGGGGCATCGATGGCTCGCTTCCCGCAGCATCCCCACGAGCATCGCCCGCACATACCTGTTCTCCTCGGCCTCGATCAGGAGCTCGGCGAACTGGATGCCGACCAATGACACACGGGCGGGCAGACCGAGCGTCACCTACCGTAACGCGAACCGCCTGTCATTCTTCAAGTGGACATCAGTGTTCCTATCGACGGTGTTATGGCGCCCCTTCAGTCCGCGCGCCACCATCTGGAGCACCTCCGTCACCCGTGCCGTCAGCCGGAACAGCTCCGGCGACGGCGTCCTGATCTCATACCGCTCCCGCCGGCGCTTAGTCAGACAGGCGGCAGCAACGAACACCGCCGCCACGGAGGTGTCACAATAGGCCGTTCGCCGTCAGGAAGTCGCTGGCCACCGTCGACACGTCTCGGCCGCCGATCACGACCTGCCCCACCAAGTCGGTCACTGTCTCGGTCGAGAGCTTCGCGCTCACCGCGTCGAGGAGGCTTCGAACTTCGTCATCCACCTTGTCGGAACGGATCACGGGCGTGATGTTCTCCGCGTTCTGGAGGTGTCCGTCGTCGGCGAGCGGAACGAATCCACGCTGCCCGATGCGTGGATCCGTCGAGAACAGCAGGCCGATCTGCACCTCGTCGTTCGAGAGCGCGGCGACCGTCTGAGGTCCTCCCACGTCCAGCGGCACGAAGTCGTCGAAGACGATCCCGTAGACGCTCTTCAGCCCCGGGAGGCAGACCACCCGCTGAACGCACTCCGGTGGCGCACCCAGGGTGAGCTGGCCGGCCACAGGCGCCAACGAGCTCATCGTGGTGAGGTTGAATCGTTCTGCGGTCTCCGCGTTCGCCACGAACTGGTTCGTGTCCTGGGCTCGCGAGGGCGTGAGCAACGTGATCCCTCGCGGTCGAAGGAGCGTGCGTACCTGGGCGGCGGCAGCGACGGGAACGTCGGAGGCTCGTGCGTTCGGGTCGATGAACAGGAGCAAAGACGAGAGGTACTCCGGCTTCAGATCGATCCGGCCTGACTCCAGCGCATTCTGGGAGACCTCTCGCGACCGAAGGTCCAACTGCCGTTCGACGATGAAGTCCGCGTGCTCCAAGACCTGGGCATACATCTCGGCCACGATCTGGTTCTCGGCGAAGGCGCCCGAGACGCCGACCACGATCGTGTCGCCGTCCCCGATGCGGCCCCGAGGCGCGGGGTCGACACCGAACGCGCTGCACCCGGCGAGCGCGAGGCAGACGGGGACGGTTGCCACCCACGTGGCCCGCCGGCGGAGGCGCGCGGCCGCTCCGCCTCGCGAGGAACGACGAACGCCCCGGCCGGTGCCTCGGACGGGCCTGCTTGTGTGCGTCATCCCGGATGAGGCGAGGATCGTTCGGCGATGGGAACGTCCGGGCGCCGGCCTTGGAGGACGTTGACGGGTGTGGGCCCCTTGCCCTTCAGATCCAGGACCTGAGCGGGTGCGAAGTCGTACCGGTGAGCCACTTCCTCGGCCGTCGATCCCGAGACCAGGATGTGGCCTGGATCCGCATACTCCTCGAGCCTGCTCGCGAGGTTGACCGTGTCGCCCCATAGGTCGTACGCGAACTTCCGTTCGCCGATCACCCCGGCCACCGCCGGTCCGGTGGCGACCCCTCCGCGCACCACGATCGCGTCGCCGGACGGCCACCGGATCCGGCCCGCCTCGGTGAGGACGTCGAGCGCCATGGCGACGGCCGCCTCGGCATGACCGGGGACGGGGACCGGCGCGCCGGCCACGGCCATGTACGCGTCTCCGATGGTCTTGATCTTCTCGAGCCCATGCCGGTCGGCGATCTCGTCGAACCGCCGAAACAGGGCGTCCAGCGCATCCGCGAACGCCTCCGGTGAGCTTCGCGCCGCCTGTTCCGTCGAACCGACGGCGTCGACGAAGACAACGCTGACCTCGTCCAAGGCCTGCGCGATCCGCCCGCCCGAGGAGGTCTTGAGCTGGTCGACGATGGCCTGCGGCAGGATGTTCAGCAGCAGGCCATCGGAGCGAAGACGCTCCTGATCGAGTTGGCGCTCGCGCAGGAACAACCGTCGGGTGAAGCGTTCCATCCGATACGCCGCGAGACCGCCGAGCGCGCCGAAGGAGACGAGATAGAGGGTCGCCAACAGGACGCTCACGTCGACGATGTACCGGGCCGTGATCGCATACGGCAGGTAAGCGGCGATCCCGATCACCGTGATCGCGACCACCAGGACGAACCGAAGCCGCAGCAGCGTGTACGTGAACGACGTGATCAGGATGACGCCGACGTATCCATACTCGGCGGGCAGCGTCAGCACCTCCGAGACGTACCGGACCCACACTAGGAGCGTTGCCACGGTGATGGCGACGGCGACCCACTCCCACACGCGGCCGAAGAACGGCAGGAACGAGAGTCCGAGGCCGACCAAGAGTATCGGGATGAACACCCCGAACCGGATCACCGCATCGATCCTCTGGTCGGACAGGGCCAGCATGTGGGGGCGCAGGAGCATCCCCCACGAGACCCACAGGGCGATCCCGGCCAGGAAGGCGAAGCGGATGTTGCCGAGGTTGTGGATGTACTGGTCGGCCCGGAACGCCGACTCCACGGACGGGTCGGCGAACCGTAAGCGCAGCCGACGAAGCCAGGGCGGCCTCGGAGAAGGTTCCGAGGGTCTTCCTCTCCCGATCGTGTCCATCCTGCCTCCGGTCGACTGACCCGCCAGATGATGACGGCTCGAGGCGTGAGTGTCAGCCGCGGGGCGGTCGCTCCGGACCAACGTGGGCACGCGGGGACCCGACCAGTTCCACGCCTCCGACGACTAGGCGGATCGGAGTTCGCCTCGGGGCCGACGTGGCCGGTTGGCACCCAGGTCATGGGGACACCCGAACGCTCACCCACGCCGCTCCGTTCCCGTGCCGTGCGCTAGATTCCGGCCGTGCACCACGACGACGGCTTCTTCGACGACCGCGTTGCGGCGAGATACGACGAGTCATCTGGCGAGATGTTCGACGCGGCCGTCGTCGACCCGACGGTCGAGTTCCTCGTCGAGCTCGTCGGGACCGGACGAGCGCTCGAGCTCGGGATCGGGACGGGTCGCATCGCGCTGCCGCTCGCCCGCCGCGGCGTGCCGGTGCACGGGATCGACGTGTCCGAAGCGATGGTCTCGAGGCTGCGAGCCAAGCCGGGCGCCGGAGACATCGGCGTGACGATCGGCGACTTCGCCACGACGACGGTGGGCGGGTCGTTCTCGCTCGTCTACCTGGTCTTCAACACGATCATGAACCTGACGACGCAGGCGGCGCAGGTCGCGTGCTTCCGCAACGCGGCTGGGCACCTCGAGCCCGGCGGTCGTTTCGTCGTCGAGGTCGGCGTCCCCGAGCTCCGGGGCCTCCCGCCCGGCGAGACCATCCGCGCTTTCCACGTGAGCGAGACCCGGTGGGGACTCGACGAGTACGACGTGGCGACGCAGGGCCTGACGTCCCATCACTTCGAGATCGTTGAGGGGAAGGTGGAGCGCCTCTCGATCCCCTTCCGCTACGCGTGGCCCGCCGAGTTCGATCTGATGGCCGAGCTCGCCGGGATGACGTTGCGCGAGCGATGGGGCGGATGGAAGAGGGAGCCGTTCACGAGCGAGAGCGACAAGCACGTGTCGGTTTGGGAGAAGCCGGCAGCCCAGGCCGAGTGATCCGACGACACCAGATCCGATCCTATGGGACGGCCACGTGCAGCTGCTTGGCGATGCGCATGAGTAGTCCGTTGGCAGCACCTCGACGACGCTGACTCGTCCCTCGACCCGTCTGGGATGGGCGTGGACGGAACCTATTCTCGCCGTCGTTCGTACCTTGCGTACGTGACGCAGGTTGGTGCGAGACTCCAGGCCAGTTGGAGGAGTTGGATCGATGGATGCTCGTCTCCACACGGGCCCGCGTGTGACCACGTATGTGCTCACGATCGTCCTCCTCGCCATGGCGTGCTCCGGAACCGGGGCTGACGACGCTGGACCGACGCCGACGCAGAGCCCACAGGCGACTCCCGGCTCCCTCGGCCAGACCAGCAGCGCCTCGTCCGTCCCTCCACCGC
>DASTPT010000051.1:0-2220 GCA_035762085.1 Actinomycetota bacterium
GAACTCGGTCGGGGTCTCGTCCGGCGCTCGCGAGAGCTCGATCTCGCCGAGCGACTCCTCCATGCGCGCGTAGGCGCGCTGGACGGCAAGCCGCGGGTCTCGCTCGGACCCCAGGTCTGCGAGCGACCGCCTGAGGCCGGATCCGACCCGCTCCGCCGCATCGGGAACAATCGGCCGACGTTCGCGCCGCGCGCGCCGACGACGGACGAAGACTGCCGCCGGCGCGAGCAGGAGCAGTGCGGCCGCCGAGCCGGCGACGAGCCACGTCAGCGCGGTCGAGGTCGGGTGTCCCGCCGGCGCGGAAGTGCTCGTGGAGCCGCGCGGCACGGCGTTCCCGGGCGTGGCGCCGGGCGGTGTCGCCGCATTGGGAACGAGGAACGGCAGAGTGAGGAGCAGGAACAAGCCGATCGCTCCGCCGACGAGCGCAGCGGCCTTCCCGGCCGCCGACAGCGACGCCCCGAGCCCCTCGAGGTCTCTCGCGCCGAGCCGTCGCCTCCGTCGCCGGCGCTCTTCCACCGAGGGCGTCCCCGCCCAGACGAGGAGCAGCAACCCGACGACGAGCGCGCCCGCGGCGGCGGCGAGAGCGCGAACGACGCCGACCGGGACGTCCTGCCGGCCGCCGGCGTGCCATGGTGACCCGCCGCTTGCCAGCGCCACGACTGACACCAGCAGGAGCCCCACCGCAGTGGCAGCGATCGCTCGCACGTCGCTCAGAGGTCTGACCGGCACGGCTAGATCATCTTCGATTCGCCAGGGCTGCTGCCCGGCTCGCGCTCCACGGCAGCGGCGGAGACAGCCTCAACCGGCTCGTACACCACGAACGGGGACGCTACTCCGACGCCTCCGATAGCTGGCAAGGAGGGTCTCTACGGGTCCTCTTGGGGACAGGTTCTGGGGACAGGTCAGGGAGTTTCCAGGGTCGCTCGGGGAGCTTCGAGGAAGGGGTGAAGCATGCAGAGAAAACGGCATACATGCAGGGAAAACGAGGCGGCAAGCGGTTCTCCCATCCCTCCAGCCGCAAGCCGAGGCCTCCATCGTAAGGAGGGGGTCGACGGTCGAGTCCGTCAGAGGGCTCTGCACGTCGCAACCGCCGGCAACCGACGGCAAACCCGATCAGAAACACCGCGACAGCTCACTCCTGCCATCCGACCGTCTTGTATCGGCGCGCGAAAAGAGGGATCGGTTCGGCTGCGAGCCTTAGCGGCTTCCCCGGCTCCACAGCCCGAAGCTCTACTCCGTGGGAGCGAGCTCATCGAGCCGCAGCACGAGTTCCTCGATCTCTGCTGAGCGCGCTTCAGCGACGTTTCGTTTCGTCGCGATTACGCGGAAGCCGCACTTCTCGAGAACGCGGCGGGACGCGACGTTGTCGGACGCGACGTGGGCGTGGAGCGGCCGCGACCGCTCAACGGCCAAGAACGCAGTGAGCGCATCGGTCGCGATCCCTTTGCGCCAGTAGGACCGGCCGATCCAGTACGTCACCTCGCGCTCGCCGGCGTCGCCCCAGGACCCGATCGTTCCGGCAACCTCGTCGTCGACGACGATGACCCTGGTGAGCACCGTCTCGTCGGCTCGTAGCCTCGACCAGCGGCGCTCGAATGCGTCCCGGTCCATGTGGTCGGGCGCTGTGAAGGCGGCCATGTGTGCGGCGACCGGATCCGCCCACTGCTCAAAGACCAGCGGCAGATCCTCGTCCCCTACCTCCCGCAACGTGAGGCCCATTCAGACGAAGTCTTGCCGATCGCAGAGCATCGTCGGTTGGGGTCGAGCTACACCAGTGCGCGTCCACACGAGGTCCGCGAGCTGAGAACGAGCCATCCCTCCGACGGCTCCGTCCGCTGCTCGACCTGCGGTCGAGCTCGTGCTCCCCGCGCACAGCGAGCGGACGGATCGCGCGGCGTTCGAGCGCGTGCTTTCGTGAGCGGCGCGGTCGATTCCTGCAGCTCAGGCGACTCGCGTGGGCCTGTCCGGGAATGTCCCCTGCGGGAGCGGAGCGTGCGCCCTGGCACCCGGCGATCTGCCTGGCGCTCAGGCCCGGTTGTGGTTGACGACCTCGACGTTGTGCCCGTCCGGGTCGAGCACGAACGCGCCGTAGTAGCCCGGGTGGTAGACCGCGCGCTCGCCCGGCTCTCCGTGGTCCTCGTAGCCCGCCGCGAGCGCGGCGGCGTGGAACGCGCGCACCGTGGCGTCCTCGCGCGCGGGGAACGCGAGGTGGACGTGCTC
>DASTPT010000052.1:0-31246 GCA_035762085.1 Actinomycetota bacterium
CCCTCACCCCTGCACCTCCGGACACGCGGGGGCCACCGTACCGACGACCTCGAGGGCATCCGCCATCGTGGCCAGGAGCGCATCGACGTGCTCGGCGACGATCACCGGGTCCGGCGCCTCCTCGGCGAAGTCCGCCTCGACGTCGGACTTCGCGCGGAGCAGGCCCGCCGCGGCCGCACGGTCTACGCCCTCGACCTCCTCGGCCAGGTGGTGGAGCGTCTCGTGGGCCTCGTCCTGGAAGGCGGCCTCCGCCGCCGCGGCGTCACCCGCCGAGGCGGCGTCGAGAGCCGAGCACAGCGCCAGGTACGCCTGGGTCTCGGGCCCGTCGGCGGCCGGGGCCGGGAGCCCGTCGCCGCTGGCGGTCGGCTGGTCGCTGCACGAGGCGGCGACGAGCGCGAGCAGGGCCATCGTGACGGCGAGGACGCGGGGCATGGGCCACATCATCGCCGCTCGGCGCCGATACGTCAGGCTCGGATCGCGCCCTCCAGCCGCAGGAGCCACGCCTTGCGCCACTCCTCGCCCCCGTACTGGCCGATGCCGCCGCTCGCCGGCACGACCCGGTGACAGGGCACGACGATCGGCACCGGGTTCTCATGCAGCGCGTTCCCCGCCGCGCGGGCCGCCCGAGGGCTTCCGGCCTGCCTCGCGACCGTGCCGTACGTCGAGACCGAGCCGAACGGGATCCGGGCCGTTGCCTCGAGCACGCGGCGGAAGAACCCCTGGGGGACGAACGCCCAGTCGATCGGCACGGCGAAGCTCCGTCGGCGCCCCTCGAAGTACGCGTCGAGCTGCCGGCGCGCGCGCTCGGTGCCCTTCGGGTCCTCGAGCACACGCGGCGACACCACCTCGGCGATCTCCTCGAAGACGTGATCCAGTCGCTCGTCCGGGTAGGCGATCCTCACCAGGCCGGTCTGGGTGAGGAACAGGGTCACCCGCCCGAGGGGCGAGTCCACCTCGCCGACGGCGACGTCGACCAGGCCTCGGCGGCGGGCGCCCGCGACGAGGCGCTCGGCGGCCGCGCGCGAGGCGGCCTCGACGTCGGCGGTGCGGAGCCCTCGCAGCATGTCGTCGCTCATCCCACGTCCTCCCCGGCGAGCGCGAGCGCCCGCAGCTTCTTCCGTCCCTCGGCGGCGTTCGCCCGCGCGGCCTCCTCGGAGCACCCGATCGCGTCCGCGATCTGCGCGTACGGCAGGTCGAGCACGTACCGATGGACCACGGCGGCGCGCTGCATCGGCGGGAGAGCCGCGACCGCCCGCCAGAGCGCCGGGTCGCCGTCGGGCGTCTCCGGGGCCGCCCGCTCGGGCAGCCGGTCCACGGGGACCGGCCGGCGAGCTCGCGCCCGCCAGTGGTCGAGCGCCTTGCGCGTCGCGATCGTCAGGGCCCACCCCCGCAGGTTGTCGGCGTTCGCCAGCGTGGGATACGCGCGCAACGCCGACAGGAACGTCTCCTGGAAGCAGTCGTCGGCGTCGTGCGGCCCGACGGCCGCGAGCAGGAAACGGTAGACGTCGGCCCGCTGCTCCTCGAGGAAGCTCGCGAACGGCGGTGTCCCACCCACGCCGGAAGAACGCGCGGTGGCCGTCGGGCGTGAGACGCGGCGGGCTACACGATCGGCCACGGATATGGCCTCCCGGGCCCGGGCTCGGGGAACCGGTCCTCCTCGAGCAGGTCGGCGAGCCGGCGCTCGGTCGCGCGGACCTCGACCGGCCGGAGCAGGTCCTCCAGCCGATCTCGCAACGGACCGCCCTGCAGCCGGGTCCGGAGCGCCGACAGCTCCGAGTGCAACTCGGCCGGGATCGGCTCGCCGACGAAGTCCCAGATCACCGTTCGGAGCTTCGGCTCGTCGTGGAAGCAGACGCCGTGATCGATCACGAACAGCCGCCCGTCGGTCGAGAGCAGACAGTGCCCCGACTTGCGGTCGGCGTTGTTCGCCACGACGTCGAACAGGGCGATGTGACGGAAGTCGTCGGGGCGCTCCTCGCGCATCGTCAGGTAGTGGCGCGTGGGGTCGAACTCGACGAACAGCTGCACCGAGCCCTCGCCGTGGGGGCCGTCCCGCAGGACCGTGGGGGGCACGAGCGGCCACCCGAGCGCGGCGGCGACCACGTGCGCGGCCACCTCGCGCCGGCACAGGGTGCCCTCGGGGAAGTCCCACAGCGGCGCCTCGCCGGCACGCGGCTTGTAGACGGCGAGCACCGGCTCGCGGTCGCCGTGGACCCGCGCGAGGAACGTGTAGTTCGAGGATCGGGGGAGCAGCCCGAGCAGCTCCAGGTCGCCCTCGCGGAGGAGGCCGAGGACCTCGTCGTCGACCTCGGTCACGCCGCCCCCGGACCCCCGTGGCCGTTCATCGCGGGGCACGTGTGTCCCTCGGGGTCGACCGGGTTGTCGCAGAACGGGCATCGAGGTCGGCCCTGGGCGGCCACCGTCGCCCCGTGACGGGACAGGGCGAGCATCTGCTCCCGGGTCGCCCACAGGCGGATCGTCTCGGGCTCTTGGCCCTCGCCGGGGGGCACGTCCTCCACCCCTTCCTCGTCCTCCGAACCGGGGACGAGCTCCTCGAGCTCGAGCATGAGGAGGTCTCGGTCCTCGGCGTAGCCGATCGAGAGCTTGCCGACGCGCCACACGGGCTCGAGCGGCTCCTCGAGCTCCATCTCGGGCTCGTCCGGGCCCTGGCCGGTTTCCTTCCCGACCCGCTCGAGGATGTCCAGGATCGAGGCCGCCAGCAGCTCGACCTGCTGTTTCTCGACGATCATCGAGTACAGCCCCTCGGCCGAGCGCGCTTGGAGGTAGAACGTGCGCTGCCCGGGCTCGCCGACGGCGCCGGCGGTGATCCGCTCGACGGGGCCGAGCTCGACGGGGCTCATCGCGTCCCCTTCCGCGCCCGGGGTCGCCGGGCCGGCGGCGGCGCGAGCGCCGTGAGGTCGCCGGTGTCGCTCACCTTCAGGATCCGAGCCTGCCCGTCCGCGAGCGCGACCGCCGAGATCGAGGCCGGCTCGACGGACAGACGCTGGAACAGGTCGAGGTGCAGCCCCGCGAGGTCCGCCAGCACCATCCGGACCACGTCGGCGTGCGACACCACGACGACGGTGTCGTCGGGGTGCTCGGCCGCGATCGCGCGGATCGCGTCGACCGATCGTACCTGCACGCCGCGGAGGCTCTCGCCCCCCGGGAACCGGAAGCTCGAGGGCGTGTGCTGGACCGAGCGCCACAGCTTCGTCCGCGCCAGCTGGCGGATCGACCGGCCGGTCCACTCGCCGAAGTCCGGCTCGATCAGGTCTCGGCGGATCCGGACGGGAAGCCCTCGGGCTCGGGCCAGCGGGGCGGCGGTCTCGCGGCAGCGCTCCAGCGGGCTGGAGTAGACGGCGTGCACCGGGACGCCCTCGAGCCGCTCGGCCAGGGCGTGCGCCTGCTCCCGGCCGCGCTCGGTGAGGTGGACCCCCGCCGTCTGCCCGGTGAGGACCCTTCCGGCGACGTCGGTATGGCCGTGGCGGACGAGGAGCAGGAGGGTCACGGCGGCTAGCCTACGTCGCTCTCCCGGCATCGACGACGGGCCTCAGGACGCCGCCGGCAGCCGGACCTCGAAGGTCGAGCCGGCGCCGAGCTCGCTCGTCACGCCGACGGTGCCGCCGTGGTTTTCGACGACGTGACGCACGATGGACAGCCCGAGGCCGGTGCCGCCGGTCTCGCGCGATCGGGCGCGGTCCACGCGGTAGAAGCGCTCGAAGATCCGGCCGAGGTCGCGCGTGGGGATGCCGATGCCCGTGTCGGCGACGGTCAGCACGACCTCGTCGTCGGCGACGACGAGTCGGACGTCGACGCGGCCGCCAGGCCTCGTGTAGCGGATCGCGTTGTCGACGAGGTTGCGGACCATCAGGGCGAGCTCGCGTGCCGAGCCGCGCACCCTTGGCCCGGCCTCGGCCTGGACGTGGAGCTCGACACCGGCCTCGACCGTCGGCGCCTGGAACCGCTCGGCTTCGTCGCGGACCAGGCCGTCCAGGGCGACGAGCTCGTCGAGCGTGCTGCCGGTCTCCAGACGCGACAGGTCGAGCAGGTCCGAGACGATCCTCGACAGCCGTAGGGCCTCCCGCTCGAGCTGCGCCGCGAACCGCGGGACCACGGAGGGGTCGTCGTGCGCGGCCGTCCCGATCGTCTCGGCCGCGGCCTGGATCGACGCCGCGGGCGTCTTCAGCTCGTGCGAGGCGTTCGCGACGAAGTCGCGCCGGATCGCGTCCAGCCGGCGCGCGTCGGTGACGTCGCGGACGACGAGGAGGACGGCGCCATCCCCGTCGACCGGGATCGCGTCGCCGCGGAGCCAGCGGCTCGGGGCGCCGGTCTCGACCTCGGCGGCACGTGGCGCCCGGTCCGCGACGGCGGTTCGGATCGCCTCGCGGAGGCCGGTGGGGAACAGTGCCTCGGCGGTGGCGGGCGTCGAGCCCACGAGGCCCTCGATCGCTCGGTTCGCGTACGCGACGCGGCCGTCGGGCTGCACGAGGAGGACGCCCTCACGCATCGAGGACAGGACGAGCGCCATCGAGGCGCGCTCGTCCTCCGCGGTGCGGAGACGCTCGCGCAGCTCGACGGCGTGGCGCTCGGCGGCGTCCGCGCTGGCCCCGGCCGCCCGACGCCCGCGAGCGAGGAACGCCGCCCAGACCGCGAGCGCCGCGAGCGCGATGGCCAGAACCACGGCGAGCGCCTCCATCGCCGCAGAGTGTAGAAGCGCATCCCCCCCTGCGGTCACACGTCGTTCACACGCCGACGGTCGTTCACATGGCGTTCATGAACGAGCCCCGGGCCGGCCACCGGAGGTCCCTAGCATCGCCTCCGGTAGGCCGATTCCGGCTGCCGGCGAACCACGACCAAGGAGGGCACATGCGCAAGGGCACCAAGGGGCTGGCGGTCGTTGCGGCCGCTCTGTCACTCTCGCTCCTCGCCGCCGCGTGCGGTGGGGACGACGGAGGGAACGGCGGAGCGACCGGGAGCGGCGACCTGTCGGGGACGATCGTGATCTCCGGGTCGTCGACGGTGCTGCCGATCTCGAGCCTCGTGGCCGAGCTCTTCAACGAGGAGGTCGCGCCGAACGTGGCGATCACCGTGGACGGCCCCGGCACGGGCGACGGCTTCGAGCTCTTCTGCGCCGGGGAGACCGATATCAGCGACGCGTCGCGCCCGATCGAGCAGGAGGAGATCGACGCCTGCGCCGAGAACGGGATCGAGTACATCGAGCTGGAGGTGGCCATCGACGGCATCGCCGTCATGACGAACCCCGCGAACGACGCCGTGACGTGCCTGAACCAGGCCGATCTGTACGCGCTGTTCGGTCCCGAGTCCGAGGGCTTCGGGAACTGGACGGACGCGAACGCGCTGGCCGCCGAGGTCGGCGGCACCGGGAACTTCCCCGACGCGCCGCTCGAGATCACCGCACCGGGAGAGGAGTCCGGCACTTACGACTCGTTCATCGAGATCAACGGGTTCGAGGATGTAGCGCTCGAGCGCGGGGTCGCCGAGGACCAGGCCGCCGCGCTCCGGAAGGACTACCAGCCGTCGCCCGACGACAACGTGATCATCGCGGCGATGGAGGGCGCTGACGCTCCCCTCGGGTTCGTCGGCTTCGCGTACGCGGAGGAGGCGGGCGACGCCGTCAAGGAGATCGAGATCGACGGCGGGTCGGGCTGCGTCGCGCCGACCACCGAGACGATCGCCGCCGGCTCCTACCCGATCTCGCGGTCGCTCTACATCTACGTGAACGCCGCGAGAGCCGCCGAGAACCCGGCGCTGACCGAGTTCGTCGACTACTACCTCACCGACACGGGGCTCGTGGACATCGTGAGCGAGGTCGGCTACGTGGGCCTTCCGGCCGAGCGCGTCGAGGCGACCCGGTCCGCATGGGCGTCGGCCTGAATCCTTCCGCCGCAACGGAGGGGGCCGGTGTCGCCGGCTCCCTCCTCGCGCCCGTTCGCCCGACGGTAGGCTTCCCGCGATGAGGACCGGCCCGGCCCCCGTGACCCTCGACCTGATGCGCGGCAGCGCCGCTCGCCGGCGCAAGGAGCGCGTGGTCCAGGCGGTGTTCGGCGCCGCGGCGCTCCTCGGGCTGGTGATCAGCCTCGCGATCGTCCTGGCGCTGATCGAGGGGGCGGTCCGCTGGCTGTTCTCGATCGACCTGGGGTGGCTCTGGTCGGACGGGTGGTACCCGCGGCGGAACGACTTCGACCTGCTGACCATCTTCCTGGGGACGATGATCATCGCCGTCGCCGCGATGCTCGTGGCGACGCCGCTCGGCCTCGGCGCGGCCGCCTACCTGTCCGAGTACGCGACGCCCCGCCTCCGAAGGACGCTGAAGCCGGTCATCGAGACCCTCGCGAGCATCCCGAGCGTCGTGCTCGGCTACTTCGCGCTCCAGTGGATCACGCCCGAGCTCGTCCAGCGCGTCTTCCCGAGCGCGGGAACCTTCAACCTGCTGTCGGCGGGGCTCGGCGTCGGCATCCTCACGATCCCGCTCGTGGCCTCGGTGGCCGAGGACGCGATGCATGCCGTGCCGGCGTCGCTCCGCGAGGCGGCGTACGGCATCGGTGCCCGCCGCCGGACCGTGACCGCCCGCGTCGTGTTCCCCGCCGCCGTGTCCGGGATCGTCGCGTCGATGATCCTGGGCTTCTCCCGCGCCGTTGGCGAGACGATGGTCGTCGCGATCGCCGCCGGCGCGACGGGGGGCGCCCTGCGAACGATCGACCCGCTGGACCGAGGGCAGAGCATGACCGGCGCGATCTCGTCGCTGGCGATCGGCTCCGACCAGGTGCGAGGGTCAGGATTCGCCTTCGACAGCCTCTTCTTCGTCGGGCTGTTGCTGTTCGCGATCACGTTCCTGCTCAACGTGGTGAGCGAGCGCTTCGTCCGGCGGGTCCGGAGTCGCTACTGATGGCCGTCGTCACGCCGGCAGACGTCCGAGCGCCGATCGACCTGGCGCTGCGAGGGAGACGGCGCGACGTGCTGGGGCTGGTGTTCCGCCTGGGCCTCCTCGGCATGCTCCTCCTGTCGCTCGCCGTCCTCCTGATCCTCATCGTCACGACCCTCGTGGATGCGTGGCCGGTGCTCTCCGACCGCGGGATGGACTTCGTCACGCGCGACGGGTCGAGTCTCGCGAGCCGGACAGGCGTCCGGCAGGGACTCGTTGGCTCGCTCATCCTGGTTGGGTTCGTCGCCGTGATCGCCCTGCCGATCGGCATCGCCGCGGCGGTGTACTTGCAGGAGTACGCGCGAGATACCCGCCTGAACCGCGTCCTGGTCGCGAACATCCGCAATCTGGCCGGGGTGCCGTCCGTCGTGTACGGGATCCTCGGGCTGGTCGTGTTCGTACAGGCCCTCCGCAGCGTTACGGGCCCCGAGACGTACGGCAGGAGCTACGTGTCGGGAGGCCTCACCCTGGCGGTGCTCGTCATGCCGATCGTGATCCTCATCACGATGGAGGCGCTCCGCGCCGTCCCGGCCGGCATCCGCGAGGGCGCGTACGGCGTCGGCGCCACGCGGTGGGAGGTCGTCCGGAGCCACGTATTGCCGTACGCGGCGCCCGGGATCTTCACCGGCGCGATCCTCGCACTGGCGCGCGCCTTCGGTGAGACGGCGCCGCTGCTACTGGTCGGTGCCGTGACGGGCTACCTCAACACCCCGTCGGGCCGCACGCCGATCGAGGCCCTCCAGGGCCCGTACACGGCCCTGCCCACCCAGGTCTTCGCCTGGGCGAAGCTCCCCGGCGAGGATTGGCAGGCGAACACGGCGGCTGCCATCATCGTGCTGCTCGTGGCCATCCTCGTCGTGAACTTCATCGCCATCCTGCTGAGGAACCGGTATGAGCGAGCGTGGTGATCCGATGGAGACCGAGGTGGCGAACGGGATGATCGACGAGCACGACGAGCGGCGAGCGGAGGTGTCGCTGACGATCGAGCACCACGAGACCCCGGACCAGGCCCTCGAGGTGGTGTTCGACGTCCGCGACGTCAGCGTCTACTACGGCACGTTCCGCGCCGTCCGTGACATCACGCTCCCCGTCTACAAGAACCAGATCACGGCGCTGATCGGTCCGTCCGGATGCGGCAAGACGACGTTCCTGCGGTGCTTCAACCGGATGAACGACCTGATCGAGAGCGCGAGGGTCGAGGGGACGATCCTGTACCACGACGTCGACCTGTACGAGCCGCAGGTCGACCCGGTGGAGGTTCGCCGGCGCATCGGCATGGTCTTCCAGAAGCCGAACCCGTTCCCGAAGTCGATCTACGACAACATCGCGTTCGGTCCCAAGATCGCGGGGTTCAAGGGGAACATGGACGACCTCGTCGAGGAGGCGCTCACCCGCGCGGCGCTCTGGGACGAGGTGAAGGACAAGCTGAAGGAGTCGGGGCTCGCGCTGTCGGGCGGGCAGCAGCAACGCCTGTGCATCGCGCGGGCGATCGCCACGCGGCCCGACGTGATCCTGATGGACGAGCCGTGCTCGGCGCTCGACCCGATCGCGACCCAGCGGATCGAGGATCTGATGCGGGAGCTCGTGTCCGATTACTCGATCGTGATCGTCACCCACAACATGCAGCAAGCCGCCCGTGTCTCGGATCGGACGGCGTTCTTCACGGTCGAGGTGCAGGAGGAGACCGGACATCGGACCGGCACGATCGTGGAGTACGACCTGACCGAGACGATCTTCACGAACCCCGCGGATCCCCGGACCGAGGCCTACGTGACCGGGAGGTTCGGCTGATGCCGAGGGCGCAGTTCCACGAGGACCTCGAGGCGCTCGAGCTCCAGCTGCTGACGATGGGGGAGTTGGCGGCCGTCGCCGTGCGCAAGGCCGTGGACGCCCTCCTGGAGCACGACGACGAGAAGGCGAAGGCCGTGATCGCGGGCGACGACGAGGTCGACGAGCTGTTCCTCTCGATCGATCAGGGCGTGTTCTCCCTGCTCGCGCTGCAAGCACCGGTCGCGTCCGACCTGCGCCTGATGTCCGTGCTCATGCATTCGAGCGGCCACCTGGAGCGGATCGCGGACCAGGCCGTGAACATCGCGAAGCTCTTCGAGATCACGCGTGAGCTCCCGACGAGCCAGGCGATCCTGCAGATGATCGGCGAGATGGGCGACGTGTCCGTCTCGATGGTCCGGTCCGCGATGGACGCTTTGCGCCGCCGTGACCTCGCCACGTGCGAGCGCCTGCCCGAGATGGACGACCCGGTCGATCGTCTGAACCGCCACATGCACCTGGAGGTGGCGAAGCTCGCAGACGACGCGCGCGCGCTCGACTGGGGCATGCACATGAACATGGTCGCCCGCGCGCTCGAGCGGGTCGGGGACAACGCGGTCGACATCGGGGAGCAGGTCGAGTTCCTGCTCACCGGCGAGTACCGCGAGTTCACCGACGCTTCCGAGACCGGCGTGATCACCGATGAGGAGTGACGCCTCGACGCGGATCCTCGTCGTCGAGGACGAGGACGCGCTCGCGGACTCGGTCCGCTACAACCTGGAGCGCGAGGGGTACGCCGTGAGCGTCGCCGGGGACGGGCGGCGCGCCCTCGAGCGGTTCCGGGCCGAGTCGCCCGCGCTCGTGATCCTGGACCTGATGCTCCCCGAGCTCTCGGGGCTCGATGTGTGCCGGATGATCCGCGCCGAGTCCGACGTGCCGATCATCATCGTGACGGCGAAGGACTCCGAAGCCGACAAGGTGACCGGGCTGGAGCTCGGCGCCGACGACTACGTCACGAAGCCCTTCAGCGTCCGCGAGCTGGTCTCGCGCGTCCGGGCGAACCTGCGCCGGAGCCAGCCCCCTGCGGCCGCGCCGACCGAGGAGGTCCTGGCGGTCGGCCCGGTGCGGATGGACGTGGCCCGCCACGAGGTGACGGTGCGCGGTGACGCCGTTCCGATGCCTCCGAAGGAGTTCGAGCTGCTCGAGGTCCTCCTGCGCCGGCGCGGCCGGCTGCTGACCCGCGAGTTCCTGATCGGCGAGGTCTGGGGGGCCGACTACTTCGGCGACACCCGCACGCTGGACGTTCACGTGAAACGCCTGCGGCGCAAGGTGGAAGAGGACCCTCATCGGCCCATCCACCTGGTCACCGTCCGAGGGCTCGGCTACAAGTTCGTCGACTGACCTGCCGGGTCCCGCCGCGTTTGTCGTAACCGGTCTTCCGATGCAAGACTCCAGCGGGGCAACGAGAGGGGGCGAGAGGTGCCGCGCTGGCGACTGCGGCTGGTGCCGCGTGACGAGAGCTTCTTCGAGCTGTTCGTCCGGCAGGCCGCCAACATCGAGGTGGCCGCCGACGCGCTCCACGATCTGATCTCCGACTTCCAGGACATCGAGACGAAGGCCGGCCGGCTCCGCCACCTCGAGCATGAGGGCGACGAGATCACCCACGAGGTGATGCGCCGCCTCAACACCGTGTTCGTGACGCCGCTCGACCAGGAGGACATCCACCGGATCACGACCACGCTCGACGACGTCCTCGACCACATGGAGGCGGCCGCCGACCTGTTCGTCCTCCACAAGATCGAGACGCCGCTGCCCGAGATGAAGGCGCAGGCGGACGTGCTCGTCCAGGCGACGCGCGTCGTCCGGCAGGCGTTCGAGACACTCCCGAACTACAAGCAGCTCCAGCCCCTCTGGATCGAGGTGAACCGACTGGAGAACGACGGCGACCGGGTGTACCGGCGCGCGGTCGCCGACATCTTCGGCGGCGACCACCGGGCGCTCGACGTCCTGAAGTGGAAGGACATCATCGACGAGCTGGAGGCGGCTATCGACCGGCTGGAGGACGCGTCGGACGTCCTCGAGGCGATCGCGCTGAAGCACGCCTGATGCCGCTCTGGCTCGTCCTGATCCTGGCCTACCTCTTCGAGTTCGCGAACGGCTGGACCGACGCGCCGAACTCGATCGCGACCGTCGTCTCGACGCGCGTCCTGCGGCCGTTCCACGCGGTGCTCATGGCCGGTGCGCTCAACCTGATCGGTGCGCTCACCGGCACGGCGGTCGCGAAGACGATCGCCGAGGGGATCGTGGATCCCGGATACGTGACGCTGACGACGATCGGGGCCGCCGTCCTCGCGGCGACGATCTGGGCCCTCGGCGCTCAGTACTACGGGCTCCCGTCCAGCGAGTCCCACGCGATCATCGCGGCGCTCCTGGGTGCGGGGTTCGCGGCCGGAGGGCTCGATGCGCTCGAGAGCTCGGGCACGTCGAAGGCGCTGATCGGCCTCGTCACCTCGCCCGTGGGGGGGTTCCTCATCGGCCTGATCCTGATGGTGCTGATCTACCGACTGTTCGTGAGGGTGCGTCGCTCGACCGTCAGCCGGTTCTTCGGCCGGGCGCAGGTCGGCTCGGCCGCGTTCATGGCCTTCAGTCACGGCACGAACGACGCGCAGAAGACGATGGGCATCATCGCGCTCGCGATCTACCTGGACCAGAGCGGCTCCGGCGGCGCGCCGCCGGAGTTGACGATCGACCTGTGGATCATCCTCAGCTGCAGCCTGGTGATCGGCGTCGGGACGATGGTCGGTGGGTGGCGGGTCGTCCGCACGCTCGGTCTTCGGATGACGAAGCTCGAGCCCGTCCAGGGCTTCGCGGCCGAGACCGGTGCGGCCCTCGTCATCACGAGCGCCGCCAGGCTGGGGATCCCCGTGTCGACGACGCATGCGATCGGTTCGTCGATCATGGGGGTCGGGGCGACGAAGCGGTTCTCTGCGGTCCGCTGGGGGGTCGCGGGGCAGGTGGTCATGGCGTGGATCCTGACGTGGCCGTCGTGCATGCTGCTCGGCTACGTGCTCGACAAGGGGCTCTCGGCCGTCTTCTGACCGATAAGGAGCCGAGCGGCCCTTGTCTGCGGGAGCGGGACGCCGATACCATCGGTTGCCCTTCCCATGCACGCCGCCATCCTTCCCGCCGCTCCCGAGTCCCGCTTCATCAACCGCGAGCTGTCGTGGCTCGAGTTCGACGGACGGGTGCTCGCGCTGGCCGAGGATCCCGACCTGCCGCTGCTCGAGCGCGTGAAGTTCCTCGCGATCTTCTCGAGGAACCTGGACGAGTTCTTCCAGGTCCGCGTCTCGGGCCTCCGAGAGCAGGTGGCCGCGGGCGTGGTCACGTCGAAGACCCCCGACGGCCTGAGCCCCTCGGAGCAGCTCGCCGAGATCCGGCGACGCGGTGCCGAGCTCATCGACCGGGCGGACGCCGCGATCGAGGAGCTCCTGCCCATGCTCGACAAGGCCGGGATCCGGATCGTCGGCCTCGAGGACCTCGACGACGAGGACGCCGTGTTCCTCCGCGAGACCTTCCTCCAGCACGTCTTCCCGGTGCTCACGCCGCTGTCCGTCGACCCCGCGCACCCGTTCCCCTACATCTCGAACCTGTCGCTGAACCTGGCCGCGATCGTGCGCGACCCGCGGACGGGTCTGAACCGGTTCGCCCGGGTGAAGGTTCCGCCGCTCCTCCCACGGTTCACGGCGCTGCCCGACGGCGAGCGGTTCGTGCCGGTCGAGGACGTCATCGCCGCGCACATGGACACGCTGTTCCCGGGGATGGAGATCGTGTCCCGGCACACGTTCCGGGTCACCCGCGACGCGGACGTCGAGGTCGAGGAGGACGAGGCCGAGGACCTGCTCGCGGCGATCGAGGACGTCCTGTGGCGTCGCCGGCGGGCTGCGAGTCCCGTACGCCTGGAGGTCGGCCGGGCGATGACGCCCGAGGTCCTCGACCTCCTCGTTCGGGAGCTCGATCTGCAGGAGGACGACGTCTACGTCTCACGCGGGCTGCTCGACCTCGGCGGGCTGTGGGCCCTGTACGAGATGGACCGGCCCGATCTCAAGGACGAGCCGTGGACGCCGGTCACCCAGCCGCGCCTGACCGTCGAGGAGGGCGAGCCCGACCTGTTCGCCGTCCTGCGCGCGGGCGACGTCCTCGTGCACCACCCGTACGACTCGTTCGTGACCTCGGTCGAGGCCTTCCTCGAGCAGGCGGCGGGAGACGCCGACGTGCTGGCGATCAAGCAGACGCTGTACCGGACCTCGGCGCAGGAGAGCCCGATCATCGCGGCGCTCGTCCGCGCGGCCGAGGCGGGGAAGCAGGTCGTGGCGCTCGTCGAGCTGAAGGCGCGGTTCGACGAGCAGGCGAACATCACGTACGCGCGAGCGCTCGAGGAGGCCGGTGTCCACGTCGCCTACGGGGTGGTCGGGCTGAAGACCCACGCGAAGATGTCGCTCGTCGTCCGGCGGGAGGAGGGCGGGATCCGCCGGTACGGTCACGTCGGCACCGGCAACTACAACCCCACGACGGCGAAGCTGTACGAGGACCTCGGACTGCTGACGTCCGATCCCGACGTCGGGGCCGACCTGACCGACCTGTTCAACCTGCTCACCGGGTACAGCCGCCAACGTGAGTACCGTCGCCTCCTCGTTGCCCCGCACGACCTGCGCCCGAAGCTCCTGAAGCTGATCCGTCGCGAGGCGCGCCCGCACGGCAAGATCGTGATGAAGATGAACAGCCTCGCGGACGCCGAGATGATCGACGCCCTGTACGCGGCCGCGCAGGCCGGCGCGGACGTCGATCTCGTCGTCCGCGGGATCTGCTGCCTGCGGCCCGGCGTGCCCGGGCTGTCCGACCGGATCAGGGTGCGTTCGCTCGTCGGGCGGTACCTCGAGCACTCGCGCGTGTTCCGGTTCGGGCGTCGGAGCACCGGCTACGACCACTACCTGGGCTCGGCGGACCTGATGGTCCGGAACCTCGACCGTCGCGTGGAGGCGCTCGTGCCGGTGCTCGACCCGGGGCTGAAGCGTCGACTCGACCGGATGCTGAAGGCGGCGCTCGAGGACGACGCGCTCGCGTGGAAGCTGGGGCCGGACGGGACCTGGTCGAAGGTGCGTCGGCGCAAGGGACTGAGCTCGCAGGCGCGCCTGCAGGAGGATGCGCTGGAGCGCGCGAGGGGCCGATGACCCTGGAGCGCGAGACGAAGCTCCAGGTGCCGGCGACGTTCGCGCTCCCCGCGCTCTCCGACGTTCCGGGCGTGGTCGCGACGCCGGCGGAGCCGAGCCGGTTCACGACGGTCTACGTCGACACGCAGGACCTGCGGCTGGCTCGGTGGGGATGCAGCCTGCGGCATCGCGAGGGCGAGGGATGGACGCTGAAGCTCCCGGGGACGTCGGTCGGCGCGACGGTCGTCCGCGACGAGATCGTGTTCGATGGCGAGGCGCGCCGGGTCCCATCCGAGGCGGCCGATCTGGTCTCGGCGTACGCACGCGGGGCGGATCTGCGTGCCGTCGTACGCCTGCGGACGGTGCGTCGACGCGTCGAGCTGTCCGACGCGCAGGGTGCTCGGGTCGGCGAAGTGGTGGACGACGAGGTCTCGGTGATGGACGGGTCGCGGGTCGCGGCCCGGTTCCGCGAGCTCGAGGTCGAGGCGGCGACGCCGGAGCCGGATCCGCGCCTGGAGGGCATCGTATCCCGCCTGGTGGTGGCGGGGGCGAGCCCCACGGACGGGACGCCGAAGTACCAACAGGCGCTCGGCGCCCGCGCCTCGGCACCCCCCGACGTCCTGGTGCCGGATCTCGGCCCCGACGCCTCGGTGGGCGAGGTCGTGCGCGGTGCGATCGCGGCATCGGTCGTGCGGCTCCTGCGTCACGACGCCGGCGTCCGCATGGGGGACGAGCTGGAGGACGTCCACCAGGCGCGCGTGGCCACTCGGCGGCTGCGCTCGGACCTTCGGACGTTCCGCGAGGTCCTCGACCCGGAATGGGACGCCGCGCTCCGCGAAGAGCTCGGGTGGCTCGGCGCCGAGCTCGGCACCGTTCGGGATCTGGACGTGCAGCTCGAGCGGCTGACGGGGCTCGTCGCGAGGCTCCCGGACGAGGATCGGACGGTGGGGGAGCGGCTCCTCGCCGAGCGCGCCAAGCGCCTGGACGAGGCGCGGGCGCACCTGCTCGACGCGATCCGAACCGAGCGGTACCTGGGGCTCCTGGACCGGCTCGTCGAGGACGCCCGCGAGCCCGCCGTGGTGCCGGACGCCGCCCCTGCGCCGGCCGCGATGGCCCTCGCCACGGTGATGGAGCGTCCCTGGAAGCACGTGCGGGCCGCGATGGACGGGCTCGGTCCCGCCTCGCCCGACGCGGATCTCCACCTCGCTCGGATCCGGACGAAGCGGGTCCGCTACGCGGCCGAGGCGGTCGCCCCCGTCTTCGGCAAGGGCGCCCGCGCGTTCGCTCGCGAGGCCGCGGCGCTCCAGGACGTGCTCGGCGAGCACCAGGACGCTGTCGTCGGCGCGGCGTGGCTCCGGGCCGCCGCGCAGGGTGGCACCCGTCGTGCGTTCGTGGCCGGCCAGCTCGCGACGCTCGAGCGTCTCGCGTCTGCTGCCGCTCGCGACCGCTGGCCGGGCGTGTGGAAGCGGCTCGCGCGCAAGCGGCTGCGGTTCTGGCCGTGAGCGGGTTCGGCGGGGAGGCGCCGGTCGTCCGTGCCGCCGGCGGCGTCGTCGTCCGCCGCGAGCCGGACGACCGCCGCCTGATCGCCGTCGTGCACCGCCCCCGGTACGACGACTGGACCTTCCCGAAGGGCAAGCTCCAGCCGGGAGAGAGCGACGAGCAGACCGCGCTGCGCGAGGTCCGGGAGGAGACGGGCCTCGGGTGTCAGCTCGGGCTGGATCTGGGCTCGGTCCGGTACCGGGACAGCGAGGGACGTCCGAAGGTCGTGCGCTACTGGGTCATGTCCCCGGACGACGGGGTGTTCGCGCCGGGCGACGAGGTCGACGAGCTGCGGTGGCTGACGCCGGAGCAGGTCGCCGGGACGCTCTCGTACGAGCACGATCGCCGCCTGCTCGAGGTCTACCTGCGGGCGGTGGGAGAGGCGACGGCCTACCTCGTGCGACACGGCAAGTGCGGATCGCGCTCGAGCTGGACCGAGGACGACCGCCTCCGCCCGCTCTCGAAGGCCGGCCGGCGCCAGGCCGAGGCGCTGGTGAAGGCCTTCCGGGGGCTGGAGGTCGAGCGGGCGATCTCGAGCCCCTACGTCCGGTGCGTGCAGACGATCCGCCCACTCGCCCTGGACCGGGGCCTGCCGGTCGAGACGAGCGAGGCGCTCGCCGAGGGGGCGCCGCCGGAGCGGGCGCTCGCCTTGCTCGATGAGGTCGTGCAGACGCCGACGGTGCTCTGCACCCACGGCGACGTGGTCCCGGCCGTGGTGCTGCACTTCGCGGAGCGCGGCGCCGAGCTCGAGGGCGAGCGCGACTGGAAGAAGGGGTCGGTCTGGGCCCTCGAGCGGCGGGACGGCCGCGTCGTCCGCGCCCGCTACCTGCCGCCGCCGCTCGTCGAGCGCCGGGCTACCCGCTCGTGACCGACGCCCGGTCGAGCGGCGCGATCCAGCTGGCGATCTGCGTGACGCGTTCGAAGCCGAGCCGGGCGTAGAGCGACCCCGCCACGCCTGCGGGTTCGGTGAGCAGGTACGTCCGTTCGGCCCCCGCGCTCGCGGCCTCGCGGACCAGCCGACGGGTGAGCGCGGTGGCGTGACCCCGGCGTCGGGCCTCGGGCAGCGTGACGACGTGGTCCACGAAGCCGACGCCCTCCAGGACCAGCAGCGCGGCGAACGCCTGCGCGTCGCCGTCCTCGTCCCGGACCACGAACCACCGCCGGCCGGAGGGCATCAGGACCTCGCGCTCGATCGCCGAGAGCTGGTCGAGCACCGCCGCGTCGCGGACGTCGAACAGCCGGGCAGACTCCCGGTGGGCGCGCCAGAACCGCTCGTCCGGTCGGTGTACCTCGTCGACCCGATCGTTCTCGCGGTCCCGGACGTCGCCCTCGTGCACCATGACGAGGTCCCACACGAGCCGCTCGCCGCGCGTGCTGGCCTGCACGAGCAGGTCGGTCTGGGCCTCGGGGAAGAACACGACCACGTGCTCGCGCCGGCACCCCGCGCGCGAGACCGCCGGAACCAGGGCGGCCTCGACCTCCTCGAGCGCGATCGGTCGCGTGGACTCGACCCGCGCGTAGTTCGCCTCCTGGACGTCCGGGTAGCGCGCGTCCGAGACGACGGCGCCCCACCACGTGCGCTCCTCGGCCGCGAACAGGCCGTCGAGCGCTCGCCACAGGCGCAGCAGCGGCTCCAGGTCGGGCACTGGCGGAGTCTACCGAGCCCGTGTCGGCGGTAGGCTCGCAGGATCGTGATGACGCTCCGCGCGTACCGAGACGGCGCGCTCGCGGACGAGCGACCCTTCGACGCGACGTCCGCGGCGCACGCCCTCGACGTCGCGACCCGCGTGTGGGTCGATGCCGTGGACCCCACCACCCAGGAGCTGGAGGAGCTCCAGACCACGTTCGGGCTGCACGAGCTGTCGATCGAGGACAGCCGCAACTGGGGGCAGCGGTCCAAGCTCGAGCGGTTCCGGGACCACGACTTCATCGCCGTGCACGGGGTGGCGTTGGATCGCGACGACGAGCTGATCGACCGGGAGCTGCACCTGTACGTGGGCCGCTCGTTCGTCCTGACGATCCGGCGCGCCCCCGCGTTCGACTTCGAGCGGACCCACGACCGGATCGTCCGCGGCGACGCGCTCGGGGCGGAGGGTATCGGCCACCTCCTGTACCTGATCCTCGACGAGATCGTCGACGGCTATCTGGACGTGGTCGAGCGCCTCGAGGCGCTCACGGACCAGATCCAGGACCGGGTCGACCGCGAGGATGGCTCGGACGGCTCGCACCCCGAGCGGCCGCTCGCTCGAGACATCTTCCACCTGCGCCGCACGGTCGCGACGTTCCGGCGGCTCATCGTGCCGATGCGCGAGGTCATCAACCAACTCCAGGAGTCGCCGCTGGTGACGAACGCGCTGGCGCCGTACTACCGGGACGTCGAGGACCACGTGATCCGCACGATCGAGCTGCTCGACAACGTCCGCGACATCCTGACGTCCGCGCGCGAGGTGCAGCTTGCGCTCGAGTCCAAACGCCTGAACGTCGTGATGAAGAAGGTCACGTCGTGGGCGGCGATCATCCTCCTCCCCACGCTGATCGCGGGGATCTACGGCATGAACTTCCGACATATGCCCGAGCTCTCGTGGACCCTCGGGTACCCGGGGGCGCTCGCCACCATGGCGGTGGCCGCGGGCATCCTGTACTGGGTCTTCAAGCGGAAGGACTGGCTCTAGCGTGTGCCGAGCCCTGAGGGTGCTGTGCGTGGCGGAGGGCGCGGACGCGCTCGCGGCGCTGAAGCGGGCCACGGTCTCGGCCGAGTGGGAGCTTGCGCCGGGCGCCACCACGGAGGCCGAGGCGCTCGAGCAGCTCGAGCGGGAGCGCCCGCACATGGTGGTCGCGTTCGGCGACCTGGGAGGGTTCGTGGCGGCCGCCAGGGAGCGCCTGCCCGCCCTGCGGATCGTCACGGACCGAGACCTGCCCGGGGCGACCGTGGTCGCGGCCTCCCTCGACGAGGTCCGGGGCGCGCTCCGCGCGCTGCCCCGCCCGGGCGGTCCGGTCCTCTAGCCTCCCTCGCGCACGGTCAGCCGCATCCCCAGATGTGCCATCCGTGGGCCGAGCTCGCCATCCGGACCGAGACGATGACGTTCGCGCGGCCGTTGTAGACCGACCGGTCGGGGAACCCCCAGCGGTCGGCCCGCTCGGGCCAGTACCGGACGGCGTGCTGGTAGACGCCGGCGTATCCGCCGGGGTTGTAGGCGCCCGTGTTGAACCCCGACTCGCACCGGGCGATGTCGAGCGCCTTGTCCGCACCGCCGGGGCTGCCCCAACGGCGCGCGGCACACCGGATCAGCCGTTTGACCTCGCGCCTGGACTCCTTCCAGTCGAAGTCGCAGACGCGCTTGGGGACGGTTCGGTCGGCGGCGTGCGCCGTGGGGGGGACGAACGACAGGAGCGCGGGCAATGTGATCGCCGCCGCGAGCACGCGGCGGCGCAGCTTCGTGGATCGATGCATGGATGGGTTCACCCCCGCGGTGAGCGCTGGCTGGCGGCCAGGCCCGCGAGACCGGCGCGGATCACCCGGTCGTCCCGCGGTAGGTCGCGGGTGGCAGATCACCTCCTCGTGACGGGTTCCGATACGACCTGCGCGCACCCGTACGATCGGTCCCGGCCCCCCGCCGCGGCCCTGCGTCTTCCGTCCCTGGGCGTGGAGGAAGACGCACGAGGCGGCGGGGAGGATCGGACCGAACGTCCGTTTGCGCCGCGTGACCCTACCGAACCCCTCCGACGTTCAAACATCGCGGTTGTGACCCGCGGTCACGTTGGGGGGCCCGTACCATGGAGGCGTGCCGAGGAAAGTGCTGCTCGCGGCCCCACGAGGCTACTGCGCCGGCGTCGACCGGGCGGTCGAGGCCGTCGAGCGGGCGCTCGCCAAGCACGGGCCACCCGTGTACGTGCGCAAGCAGATCGTCCACAACCTCAACGTGGTCCGCGACCTCGAGTCCAAGGGCGCCGTCTTCGTCGACGAGGAGACCGAGGTTCCCGAGGGCGCCGTCGTGGTCCTGTCGGCGCACGGCGTGGCGCCGGAGGTCTACGCGAACGCGACGGCCCGCAGTCTCACGGTGCTCGACGCGACGTGTCCGCTGGTGACGAAGGTCCATCTGGAGGCCCGCAGGTTCGCCGCCGACGGCAGCACGATCGTGCTGATCGGGCACGCCGGCCACGAGGAGGTCGTCGGCACCACCGGCCAGGCGCCCGAGCGCACGATCCTCGTCCAGGACGTCGAGGAGGCTCGCACGGTCGAGGTCCCCGACCCCGCCAACCTCTCGTACCTCACGCAGACGACGCTGTCGGTGGACGAGACGAACGAGATCATCGGCGTCCTGCGCGAGCGCTTCCCATCGATCGCCGGACCGCCGCGCGAGGACATCTGCTACGCGACGCAGAACCGCCAGGACGCGGTGAAGGAGGTCGCCGAGCGGGCCGACGTCGTCCTGGTGATCGGCTCGGTGAACTCCTCGAACTCGAACCGGCTGGCCGAGGTCGCCCGCGAGCTCGGCACGCCCGCCTACCTGATCGACGACGAGACCGAGGTGGACCCGGCGTGGCTCGCAGACGCCGAGGTCGTCGGGCTCACCAGCGGCGCCTCCGCGCCTGAGTGGCTGATCGGCCGCATGCTCGCGCATCTCGCGGAGCAGGGCGCGACCGAGATCGAGGAGGTCACGCTCGCCGAGGAGCGGCTGCGCTTCTCGGACGTTCGCCTGTAGACGGGCTCAGCTCCAGGCCGAGAACTGGTCGCGGTCCTCGTCCTCGGGCTCCAGATGCGGCAGCGAGACGAGGGTCTTCGTGGCGAGCGCGCCCGGCAACGTCAGGATCCTGTCCACGATCACGCGTGCGGCCTGCTCCCACGGGTAGGGGATCTCGGCGATCACGTCGTACTCGCCGGCGACCATCGCGACCGCCGAGACGTCCTCGAGCGCGGCGAGCGCCTCGAGCAGGCGCGTGGCCCCACCGGGCTCCGCACGGACGTGGACATAGCAGGCGTCGCCCGGCTGCTGCATCGGCACCGGTGTCCGCAGGCCGCCGCCGGCGAATCCGAGCACGTCCCCCGGCACCACCGGTGAGGTCACCGTTCGCTCGACACCGTCCACCCGGTGGATCCGGCGGACGACCGTTTCGGCGATCGACGGGAGATCCGGGCCGTGCGCCGCGACCACGACGTCCCAGTCGCCGATGACGCTGACCGCCGCACGGACGCCGTGCGTGGCCTGCAGCTGGACGACGACGTCCTCCACGCGACCTGGGCGGACCTGCAGGTAGACGAACGCGTCCACGGCGGCAGGCTAGGACCCCCCTCCGGGGCGTGCAAGGACCCGCGTCACTCAGCGGGGACCGGCTGCTGCGACCGGCACAGCGCGGCCAGCTCCTCCTCGCCTTCCTCGGGGCCGACGGCGATGAGCCGGTCCCCAGCCCGGAGCACGAAGCCCGCGCGCGGACGGTAGATCCACCGGGCGCCCCGCTGGATCGCGAGGACGAACATGCCGGTCTCGGTCTCGACGCGCAGGTCGCGCAGGCTGCGTCCGTCGGCGGGCGTGCCCTCGTCCACCACCATCTCGGTGCTCGTCTCCTCGGTCTCCTCGAGCGCCATCTGGACGACCGGGTGGAGCGGCTCGCCGCGCTCGACGTACCAGGTCATGTCGCGCGCGGCGTCGCAGATCGACTCGCTCGCGCTCGCCAGGCGGATCAGGCCTCGCAGCTCGTCGACGTTGCGAGCCTCGGGCGCGGCGCGAAGGACCCACGACTCGAGCTCGTCCTGGAGCATGTCGGCCCGGCCCTCGAGCGCGCCGACCTCGGCCGCGAGCGAGCGGTTGTTGAACAGGAGCGACGAGTAGGCCAGCCCGACCGCGGCCTCGGCGAGATCCTTCAGCTCGACCAGGATGTCCACGGCGCGATCCAGCTCGGAAAGTGGCGGCGCGTCGCCCTCGGTGACCTCGGGCAGCTCGGGGGCGCCTGCCAGCGCCCGGACCAGGTTCACGCCCTCCTCCGGACCGCGGACGAGGAGGACGTCGCCGTCGGAGACCACGTCGTCGGGGCCGGGGTCGAAGCGCCAGTCGATGCCGCTGCGGATCGCCATCACCCACATCCCGGTCTCGGTCGGCAGCGACAGGTCGCGCAGGGTCTGGCCGATCACCTGCGACTCCGGCCGGACCTTCACGCGCGCGGTCATCTCGTCGGCGTGACGGAGGTCGGGCCGGAGCTGGTCGGGGATCCCGAGCCGGGCCGCTACGACCCGCGCGATGTCGGAGGCTGCGTCGCCGATCTGCTCGATCGCGTCGGCGATCCACAGGACGCCGGCCATGCCCTCGGCGTCTTCGTGGCTGCGGGCCGCGAGCATCGCGACCATCCGCAGCCGTCGGAGCGCCTCGCGCGAGCGCTCCTCCAGGCGCTCGACCTCGCGGGCGAGCTTCTCCTCGTTGAAGAAGACGGCCGCATAGGCCAGGTCCACCATGAGCTCCGAGGCGTCCTTCGCCTCGATCAGCAGCTCCTTGACGGTCTTCGGTTCCTCATCCATGGAAGGCCACCCCTGATAGTGACATAGCGGCCACGAAGGCGACGACGCCGACGAGGTCCATCACGCCGGTGTTCAGCGGGACGCTGTGGTCGTCCGGGTCCAGCCCGAACCGGGTGGTCCCGACGGCCAGGTAGTAGCCGAGCACCAGGATCACCGGCAGGAGGAACAGCCCGGCGAGCGCCGTCCCCCAGATCGTCACGACCGCGCCCGGGATGGCGCGGCCGGTCAGCTCTGCCAGGCCGTATCCGACCGCGCCGATGAACGTGAAGATCGCGAGCCCGAACGCCACGACGAGCGAGCCGTCCACGACGGCGGGCGGCTCGGGGAGGCCTCGTGGCGTGATGACGCCCAACCGGAGCTTCGAGGACAGCCGCGAGGACAGGATCCCGCCGAGCGCCCCGGCCTGTGAGATCAGCGGCGGGATCAGGATCAGCAGGCCGGGGAACTCGAAGAAGTGCGCGCGCTGGGACTCGAGCAGGGTGCCGGCGAGCACGTCGAGGACGGGCACGATGACGAGGACCGCGAGCATCTCCACGACCGTGCGCCGGATCGCGGGCTCGGTCCGCAGGCCCGCCACCACGCCCACGACCGCGGCCAGCAGGCACAGGATCGCCACGACGTCGCTCACGACCTCCGACCGCACGAGGAACGTGGCCAGGAACAGCGCCGGCAGCGTCACCATGTCACCGACCGCGGTGATGACGGGCGTCCCCACGGCGTCGAGGTCGTAGCCCCGTCGGAACGACACCACGGCGAGCGCGATCGCGGCGATCAGGACGAGCACCGAGCCGAGCGTGCCTCCCACGACGGAGATCGTGATCAGGTCCGGGAGCGGGATCGACGGCTCGCCGAACACCAGGGCCGACAGCCGGGCCAGCAGCGCCACGTAGACCGACGACAGCAGCGTGAGCACGAGACCGACGATCGCGTTGTGGCGCAGCACACCGCCGCGCCGCCACGAGACGTCGAACAGGCCGGCCGCGATGCTTGTCCCCAGCCGGGCTCCCGTCGCGCCCGAGATCACGCCACGCATCCCGACCGAGGCCGGGATCAAGATGAACAGGCCCGGCAGTTCCTCGAGCGTGCCGGTGATCGCGCCGAGCGTGAGGCCGGCGACGAACGACGCGAGCGTCGACAGCACGAGCGCGACCATGCCCTGGCGGAGCGTGCGGCGCTCGGCGCGCCAGTACGCCCAGACGTTGCGGGCGCGGCGGGGGATGACCGCCATCTCACCGCACCCCCAGGCCGAGGACGGTCGCAGTGAGCAGGATGGCCGCGATGCCAGAGATGTCCATCACGCTCGTCAGGATCGGCACGCTGTGGTCGTCGGGCTCGAGGCCGACCGGCGTGGCTACGCGCATCCCCACGGCGGCGGGGATCGGGACGAGCAGCCCGGGGATGCGGTCCAGGCGGTCGGTGAGATGCGGGAGGGTCAGGCCGGCGAGGAAGCCGGCGGCCGTGCTGAGGACGAGCGCGACCAGGCCCTGGCCGAGCGCGCGGCGCTCGGAGCGCCAGTGGGCCCACAGGACGCGAGCGGAGCGAGGGAGGGCCATAACGGTTCGCTCATCGGTCTCTCACCTGGTCGGATGCGATCACCGGGCCTCGGAGGGCCCCGGGAAGTATGCGTCCGAGGCAGTGCGAGGGACAACCCTGCCGAAGGCCTCGGTCAGGCGGGCTCGAGCACGGTGTCCTCGACCCAATCGCGGGTGAGGAACAGCCAGAACGCGAGACCCGCGTACGGTCCGTAACGTCGGAACCGACGCTCGATCGTGGCGTCCTTCACGGCCCTGCGGCCGACCTTCTTCGCGTAGGTCGGCCGGGTCCACGAGTCCAGGATCAGCCGGTGGTACCGGCCCACGGTCATCATGATGTGCGCGGCCGCGTACGGACCGACACCGGGGAGCGCGAGGAGCTGCCGCTCCATCTCGTCGTCGGGGACCTCCTCTGGGCTCGCCCGGGAGAAGCGCTCGAGGTCGAGCTCACCCTCGGCCACCGCACGTGCGAGCGCGATCAGGTACGGGCCGCGGTACCCGGCGCGCGCGACGTCGCGGTAGAAGCGCTCGCCGGCCTCCGCCATCCGCTCGGGCGAGGGGAAGGTCCTCCCGAACGGGCCTGTTGGGGGGGCACCCACCGCCGGCTCGCCCAGGTGCTCGACGATCGCGTCGACCATCCGGCGCGTGGCCGACCACGCGCAGTTCGTCGTGCACACCGTCTTCACGACGTCCTCGAACACCGTGGGGCTCTGCACCATCCGGCCCGCCCCCGTGACGGTCCACGACAGGTCGGGGTCCTCGGCCGCCATCGCGTAGAACGGGGAGAGGTCGGCGTCCAGGCGAAGGACGTGGCGCACGCCCTCCGCCAGACGCTCGGCCCCGGTCGCCGCGATCGCCGGCCCGACCACGCTCATCGCGGCGTGGCCGTCGCGACCGGCGTGGATCCGCACCGTCCGCGGCCGGCCTCGGCCGGCGGGCAGCGTGATCTCGAGCGAGCGGTAGTCGGGCGCGGGGCGCATCGGCGGCAGGTCGACGAACCCGTGCGAGTTGAGCGTGCGAACCAGGTCGACGGGCTCGCCGCCCGCCCCCACGAGCGGGAACTGGATCGTGGTCACGAGGTCGCCCTCTGGCGCTCCCGCCACGCGCGGACCTTCGCGCGATTCCCGCAGGTCTCCATCGAGCACCAGCGGCCCGAGTGGTTCTTCGAGCGGTCGTAGAACACGGCCCGGCAGTCCTCCGAGGCGCACAGCTTCAGGTGCTCGAAGGAGCCGTCGAACGACGCCACGAACGCGATCGCCACGATCCGGCCCAACGCCGCCGCCACGCCCGCCCCCCTCGGCTCGAGCGTGGGCCGATGTTCGGCGTGGAAGTGCGGATGGAGCCCCGCGTCGGCGCCGAGGCGGTCGATGACCTCGGCGTCCGTCGGCGCGAGCGCCTCGCCGTCGTCCGCCTCGATCAGCGCGCGGAGCGCGCGGCGCAGCTCGAGGTACGTCTCACGGTCCGCCTCGGTGAAGCGTTGTTCGGGTGCGAGCAGGCCGCGCTCGACCAGGAAGGCGCGGACCATCTCGAGCGGGGGCTCGAGGGTCTCGCCGTCCGGGGCGTGGTCGTGCAGGTTGAGGAAGCGCTGGAGGATCTCGAGATCCCCCGGCGCGGGTGGCGAGGCGCTCAGGTGCTGGTTGATGTCGAACATCGTGTCCCGAAAGTGTACACCGGCGAAATGACTTGACAAGTTACGCTAACCGGATATAAGGTCTTCGAAGGTTACGGAGTCCACGATGGAGGTATCGATGGTGCACGACACGGTCGCGACGGAGCTCGTGAAGGCGCGCGCCGCGGCGCTGCAGGCCGAGGCCGTGCGTGACGGCCGCGTCCGGCGGCGCGCGGTGGCGCACCGGCGCCGGCGCGGTCTGCGGCTCACGCTCGGCGTGCGCCTCGTGAGCGCCGGCCATCGGCTCCTCGGCGACGCGGTCGAGGTCCGATGATGGAGGCGTTGTTCGCGGCCGCGCTCGTCGTGGCGTTCTGGGGCCTGCTGTGGCTCGGCGCGATCTGGGCCGGGCCGGACACCCGGGACGGCGGCGACTGGTCGAACCGCGGGTCGGTCACGGGTCGCCCGCCGCGCACGTTCGACTGAGCTCGAGCGCCGGTAGCATGGCCCGGCCGTGATCGCCTTCACCGACTGGGCCGTCGAGATCCTGCAACGCACGTGGCAGGCCGCCCGGCGCTTCAACCCCGACGCGACGGTGCGCTTGCAGCGCTCGGACGGCGGGGTCGAGTTCACGCTGACGGACGAGCCCGAGGAGACCGACGAGCGCGTCGAGGGCGACGGGTTCGAGCTCCTCGTCGAGCCCGGCCTCGAGGGCACGGTGGACGTGGTGGAGCCGCACGACCGCCTGATCCTGCGTCGGCCCGGTGACACCGAGCGGAGCGTGAAGCCCCACTGACCTCGACCGCGCGTCCGCGCGGGCTACACTGCGCCCCATGAGCAGGTCCGCCCGGTCGATGGCGCTCGCCGCCGGCCCGGTCATGGTGATCGGCGGCGCCGAGGACAAGCTGCGTCACAAGGCGATCCTCAGCCGGTTCGCTCGGTTCGCCGGCGGGGCCGACGGGCACGTCGTCGTGGTCTCGACCGCGTCGTCCCTCGGCGAGGAGGCCACCGGGCGCTACCGCGAGCTTCTCGAGGGCCTGGGGATCGCCCGGGTGTCCGGCCTGCGGCCGGAGGAGCGCGCCGAGGCGAACGCGCCCGAGGTCGCGAAGCTCCTCGCCGACGCCACGGGCGTGTTCCTGACCGGCGGGAACCAGTCGCGGCTCACCCAGGTCGTCGGCGGAACCCGGCTCGCCGACGCCCTGTTGCTCGCGCACGACCGCGGCGCGGTGCTCGCGGGCACGAGCGCGGGCGCGAGCGCGATGGCGAGCCACATGGTCGCGTACGGCCGGTCCGGCCCCACGCCGAAGCACCGGATGGTGCAGCTCTCGGCGGGGCTCGGCGTGATCCAGAACGTCGTGATCGACCAGCACTTCGAGCAGCGCTCGCGGGTGGGGCGGCTCCTCGCGCTCGTCGCGCAGTCCCCGGCGCTGCTCGGGATCGGCGTCGACGAGGACACGTGCGCGATCGTGCACCCGGACCGCACGCTCGAGGTGGTCGGCAAGGGCGCCGTCACGATCGTCGACGGCAGCCACATCAAGACCGACGCCTTCCGCGGGAAGGGCTATCGTCCGCTCATGGTCAGCGGCGCGGTCCTGCACTCGCTCCCCGCGGGCTACTGGTTCGACCTCCGAGGCCGGACCCTGCTCGCGGAGCCCCGGGCCCTCGAGCAGCGCGAGGCGTCGGAGTGACGCAGGCTCGGACCCGGTCCAAGCCCGAGCGCCGGCGCGCGAAGACCGAGCCGGCCGCGGCCAAGCCCAGGGCGAAGCCGGACCTGAGGATCGTCGAGACACAGGTCTTCCGCGGCCCGAACTACTGGTCGTACGATCCGGCGATCCGGCTGCTCGTGGATCTCGGGTCGCTCGAGCACTGGCCCTCGAACACGCTGCCCGGGTTCGTCGACGGGCTGCTCGAGATGCTCCCCGGCGTCGGCGAGCACTCGTGTTCCCTCGGTCGGCGCGGCGGCTTCCGCGAGCGCCTGGCCGACGGCACGTGGGCCGGCCACGTGGCCGAGCACATCGCGATCGAGCTCCAGCGCGAGTCCGGCGCCCACGTGTACCGCGGCAAGACGCGGAGCACCGGCGAGCCCGGCCGCTACAACGTGATCTACGGCTACTGGGAGGAACAGGTCGGTCTCGAGGCCGGGCGCCTGGCGGTCGAACTCGTGAACCATCTGGTCAAGCCGAGGAAGGACTTCGACTTCCTCGCCGAGCTCGAGTCGTTGATCCGCCTGGCCGAGCGCCGAGCGTTCGGCCCGAGCACGCAGGCGATCGTCGACGAGGCGTCCAGCCGAGACATCCCCTGGATCCGGCTGAACGAGGCCTCGCTCGTGCAGCTCGGGTGGGGGAAGTACCAGCAGCGGGTCCGCGCGACGATGACGTCGAAGACCTCGGCGCTGGCCGTCGACATCGCGGGCGACAAGGACATGACGCGTCGGCTCCTGGCCTCGGCGGGGCTGCCGGTGCCGCGCGGCGAGATCGTCCGCGACGAAGACGCGGCGGTGGCCGCCGCCCGGCGCATCGGGTTCCCCGTCGTGACGAAGCCGCTCGACGGGAACCACGGGCGAGGCGTGGGTCTGGACCTCCGGACGGCGCGCGCCGTCCGGGCTGGCTTCAAGCGGGCGCTCGCCGAGGCGCGCCGGGGAGACGTCGTTGTCGAGAGCTTCGTCGCCGGCAACGACTACCGCGTGCTCGTGGTCGGGGGCCGCATGGTCGCCGTCGCCGAGCGCGTCCCGGCCGGAGTGACGGGCGACGGCGAGCACACGGTGGCCGAGCTCGTGGGCATCACGAACGACGACCCGCGCCGCGGTATCGGGCACGAGAAGGTCCTCACGAAGATCCGGGTCGACGCTGCGGCGCAGGCCCTCCTGAAGAAGCAGGGCTTCGCGCTCGACGACGTGCTGCCCGAGGGGACGTTCGTGAAGCTCGCGGAGACCGGCAACATGTCGACCGGCGGCATCTCGATCGACCGGACGTGGGAGGCGCACGAGGAGAACGTCGAGATCGCGGAGGAGGCCGCGCGGGTCGTGGGGCTCGACGTCGCCGGGATCGACTTCCTCGTGCCGGACATCAGCCGGCCGGTCCGTGAGACCGGGGGCGCGATCGTCGAGGTGAACGCCGCCCCGGGCTTCCGGATGCACACGCACCCGACGGAAGGGGAGGCGCAGTTCGTGGCGAAGCACGTCGTGGACCTGCTCTTCCCGGCCGGCACGCCGTCGCGGATCCCGATCGTCGCGGTGACCGGCTCGAACGGCAAGACGACGACCGTGCGCATGATCAGCCACATCCTCAAGGGCATGGGGCGTTCGGTCGGCTTCACGACGACCGACGGGATCTACATCGACGGGCGCCTGGTGAAGCGGGCCGACGCGAGCGGGCCGAAGTCGGCGCAGATGGTGCTGCAGAACCCTCGCGTCGACTTCGCGGTGTTCGAGACGGCGCGCGGGGGCATCCTGCGCGAGGGCCTCGGCTACGGCAACAACGATGTCGCGGTGGTGTTGAACGTGACGGGCGACCACCTGGGGCTCAAGGGGATCGACACCCTCGAGCAGCTCGCTGCGGTGAAGCAGGTCGTCGTCGAGGCGGTGCCGAAGACCGGGTGGGCGGTGCTGAACGCCGACGACCCGCTCGTGCTCGAGATGCGGAAGGCGTGCAGCGGCAGCGTGATCATGTTCTCGATGGACCAGGGCAACGCGTTCGTCGATCGCTGGGTCCGCCGCGGGCGCAAGGCGGTCGTGCTCGAGCCGAGTGAGCGGGGCGAGATGATGGTGATCCGCGAGGGTCGGCGCACGATGCCGATCGCGTGGGTCCACACGCTGCCCGCCACCTTCGAGGGCCGCGCCCGGATGATGGTGCAGAACACGATGGCCGCGGCCGCGGCCGCGCACGTCGCCGGCGCGCACCTCCACGACATCCGGCAGGGCCTGCGCTCGTTCTCGACGTCGATCTACCAGGCTCCCGGCCGACTCAACGTGTTCGATCTGGACGGGGTGAAGGTGCTCGTCGACTACGCGCACAACGCCGCCGGGCTCGAGACGCTCGGCGACTTCGTCGAGCGTCTGACCTCGACCGTGCCCGTCGGTGGACGACCGGGCGAGGCGTCCTGGTCCGCCAACCTCCGGGTGGCCGTCGTCGCGACGGCGGGGGACCGACGCGACGAGGACATGCGCCAGATCGGGCGCGTCGCGGCGCGGTACTTCGACGACGTCATCGTCCGTGAGGACCGCTCGACCCGCGGCCGCGAGCGTGGCGAGACCGCCGCGCTGATCCTCGAGGGCGTGAGGGAGGCGATGGCGCAGGGCGCCCGGGCGGGACACGCGGGGATCGTCCTCGACGAGATGGAGGCCACCCGCAAGGCCCTCGACCGGTCGCGCCCCGGGGACCTGGTCGTCCTGTGTGTGGACCACGCGACCGAGGTCTTCAAGGAGCTCGAGGCGCGTCGGTCGCTCGCGGCGCCGGCGCTCTTCACGACCGACGGCGAGGGCGACGGCGCCGTCGGGCCGGTGGACGGAGACCGCGGTCTCCTGGATGTCTGAGCGCCGTGGCCGAGGACGTCCGCGCGTTGCTCGAGACCACCCGCGACACGCTCCGGCGGGAGCTGGCCGAGCTCACCGCCGCGCCGCGCGACCCGATGGGCGCCGTCTCGTTCGGCAAGCGCGTCGGCGAGGGCACGAGCCAGGCTGTCGAACGGATCGCGCAGGTCGATGCGGCGAAGAAGCTCGACGCGAAGCTCCGGGACGTGGAGCGGGCGCTCGAGAAGCTCGACGAGGGGACGTACGGCGTGTGCGACGGCTGCGGCGGGCCGATCGGTGCCGAGCGCGTCGAGGCGATCCCGTGGGCCACGCTCTGCGTCCGCTGCGCGGCCGCGCGCTGAGGCCGGGTCTGCTCGGGCTGCCGTAGCCGTTCACGTCGGGTCGTTGCCGGGCCGCCACTTGATGCTGCAGCCGACGCTCGGCCGCTGATCCTCCGGAACCGGTCGTCTTTCGAGCACCGCCTCGATCGCCGCGCGGAGGTCGTCTCCCGTCACGGGGACCCCGTTGCCCGGGCGGCTCCCGTCGAACTGCCCCCGGTACACGAGTCGGCGATCCGCGCCGTAGAGGAAGAAGTCCGGCGTGCACGCGGCGCCGTAGGCCCTAGCGACCTCCTGCGTCTCGTCGAAGAGGTACGGGAAGCGGTAGCCGGCGATCCGGCCCTCCTCGGCCAGGCTCTCGGGCGCGTCCTCCGGGTACTCCGCCGGGTCGTTCGCACTGATCGCCACGATCCCGAGGTCCGCGTCGGCGTAGTCGTCCGCCATCCGCGCCAGGCCCTCGCGCACGTGCGCGACGTAGGGGCAGTGGCGGCAGATGAACATCACGAGCAGCGCCCGGCGATCCGCGAAGTCCTCGAGCCGGACCACGACGCCGGTCGTCACGTCCGTCAGCGCGAACGCGGGAGCCTCGCTCCCTAGCGCCGTCATCGTCGAGGGTACGGCCATCCTCGTCCTCCACGCGCCCGTATCCGGACCGATCCTACCGGCGGTCCGCCGCTCGGCTCGCTCTCGAGGCTCGTGCGGCGCGCACCAGCGCCCGAACGCGCGCAGGCGTGAGGCGGCGGGCGCCCGCGTCGTCGAGCCAGGCGAAGATCTCCGGTCGCATGCCGAGCGCCGTCACGGCCACGACGTCGCCCCGTCTCGCTCTGCCGAGCATGCTCCGCAGGGCCGCGAGCTCGTCGGGGAAGACGTCGAGCTCCTCGACCCCGCCGTCGAGCGCGCCGGCGCGGAGCTTCGCCATCACGTCGGCGCGCTCGCGACCGCGCAGGTAGTGGAGGAGCTCGGCGATCGCCAGGTGGTCGGACCCGCGCGCGGCGCGGTACGCGAACGCGTGCAGGATCGCGTCGGTCCGGTCCCCGGCCGCGCAGATCGCGATCCAGATCTCGCGCCCCGAGCGCCGCAGGCCGTGGCAGAGCTCGATCAGCCCCTCCATCCCGGCCTCGTTGTGCGCGTAGTCGATGACCACGATCCGGCCGCCCCACCCGAACAGGTTCGCGCGCCCCGGGTTGCGCTCCGGATCGAGCACGAAGGTCCGGAGCCCGCGCGCCACGGCGCGCTCGGGCAGGCCGATCGCGAGCGCCGCCGAGGCGGCCTCGAGGGCGTTCCGCGTGTTCGGCGTCG
>DASTPT010000053.1:0-24446 GCA_035762085.1 Actinomycetota bacterium
CGCGGCGGGTCGACGATCCCGACCATCGCGAGGAACGTGAGCCCCTCGACCAGGCCGAGCAGCTCAGCGCTCCGATCGAACGTCGCGGGATCGAAGTCGCGCCTTGCGACGACCATCACGCGCTCGCCCGACTGTCCCATCCGCTCGTTGATCTCCAGGGCGAAGGATCGGTTCTCGTCGGTGATCGGGATCACGGTCCCGTCCGGGTGGAGGTACGAGCCCGATCGCGAGATGAGCACGTCGGGCGCGCCCTTCACGAAGGCTCGGATGACCGGCTGGCCGTCCGTGCCGGTCATCTCGTGGAACGTCGCCATGAACTTGTAGTCGGAGTCGAACGGCACCTCGGCGACCCGCGGGTACGTCGCGCGGGTCTCGTCGAGGTTGAGCCCGCCCTTCGCCGCGAGCACGATCAGGGCACCCTCGGTCGGATCGCCGATCAGGTCCTCGCCGTCGAGCACCGCATCGGCGCACAGCGCCATGGGGAGCAGGTACGGGTCGAGGTCGAACCGCGACCCGCCGACGTGCTTGATCTCGCCCCGGGTGCTGTAACCCTCGCCCGTGACCGTGAACCGGTTCTGCCCGGGGATGCCCAGCTCCCGGGCCGTCATCTTGTTCAGCGTCAGGGTGCCGGTCTTGTCCGAGCAGATCGCGGACGTGGAGCCCAGCGTCTCCACGGCCGGGAGCCGCTTGACGATCGCGTTGCGACGCGCGATCTCCCTCGTCCCGATGGACAGGAGCGCCGTGACGACCGCCGGCAGCCCCGTGGGGATCGCGGCGACGGCGAGCGTGACGCCCGTGATGAACAGCGTGTCGAACTCCTCGCCGCGGATCATGCCGAGGATGACCACGAGGACCAGCGCCAACCCGGCGATCGTCGCGATGATCTTGGACAACCCGTCGAGCTGCTTTTGCAGGGGCGTCCTCTCCGCCTCCGTGCTGGCGAGCAGGTCCGCGATGTGACCGATCTCGGTCTGCATCCCGGTCGCCGTGACGACCATCTCGCCACGGCCCCTGGTGACCGAGGTGTTCATGTAGGCCATGCAGGTGCGGTCACCGAGCGGCACGTCGTCGCCGGGAACGGCGTCCGTGCTCTTCCCCACCGGCAGGCTCTCGCCCGTGAGGGCCGCCTCCTCGATCTCGAGCGTGGCGGCCACGCAGAGCCGGCCGTCCGCCGGGACGCGGTTCCCCGCCTCCATCAGGACGACGTCGCCGGGTACCAGCTCCTCAGCGTCGATCTCGAGCGCCTGCCCGTCCCGCCGGACCCGCGCGACGGTCTTCATCATCTTCGCGAGCGCCTTGACGCTCTCCTCGGCCTTCGCCTCCTGTCGGAGCCCGATCACCGCATTGAAGATCGTCAGCACGATCAGCAGCACGGTGGTCGACGTGTCGCCCGTGACGATCTGGTTGATCACGGCGGCGGTCACGAGGACGATCTGCATGAAGTCCTGGTACTGACGCACGAACGCGTGCAGGCCGGACTCCTTCTTCGCGCCGGCGAGCCGGTTCGGGCCGTAGGTCTCGAGACGGCTCCGCGCCTCGTCGGGGCTGAGGCCTCGCTCCACCTGGACGCCGAGGTCCTGCGCGACGGCGGCCGCATCGGCCGCGTGCCACGCGGGTGGAGCGTCCCCTCCCGGAGATCGCGGCTGCGTTGCGCTGCTTCGTGTCGGCACGTCGGCTGGGCCCATGGCCTTCGCTCACCCTCCATCTGGGCGCCGCGGTCGCAGAGAGGCTCAGGAGCCCGTAGCACCCTAGCCCGTCGCGAACGGCCTCGGCGAGCGCTATCCCCTCGGTGACTGGGGCGTCGTCCGGACGCCCTACGCCGTCATCTTCGGGGCGGCGCGGACGACGTGCATCGTCTGTTTCGGATGATGCCGTACCCTCCCCCCGAGGACAGGGCGCCCGGAACGAGTGTCATCGCGTCGAGCCCTCCCTCTGCCGGAAGAAGAGCACGTAGACGACCAGGGTGACGATGCTGAACAGGACCGCGAGGACCATCCACACGATCCTGACCCCCGCCGACATGTCTGATCGCTGCAAGAGGTCGTAGATCAGCCAGATGATCGCGGCGGCCACCGCGATCACGGCCACGAAGATCCAGAAGCCGCTCATCCGAGCTCACCGATCACGGACATCCCTCCGACGGTCCGATGGCACCCCCTCGAGGGTCGCCGCGGGGCTCAGGGCGGGGCGGTGGCCCCGCGGCGACGGTCATCGAGTTGATGCGCGAGCGCGACTACTCGCGGACGACGTCCCTGCCGTGGGCCGTGAGCGCCCAGATCACCGCGATGGCGATGGCGATCCAGACGATGCCCCACACGGGGTACCACGGGATCCACGCGAAGCCGACGATGGCGCTGATCACCGCCAGGATGACGCCGATCGTCCGGGCCCAGACCGCGCCGCTGAACAGCCCGAAGCCCGCGAGCACGACGACGATCCCGAGGATCAGATGGATCCAGCCCCACGTCGTGGCGTCGAACTCCAGGAAGTACACGTCGCCGCTGGCCTCCGTGCCGACCGCCGGGACGATCCTCAGGAACTCGTCCTCGAGGATCGCCGCGAAGCCCGCGATCGCGTGGAACACGCCGATCATGATCATCATGAACCCCGCGAAGAACGTCCATCCGATCGCCCACCCGCTGGGCTCCCTGTCCGACATGGACATGTGCTCCCCCTCTCCGCGCTCCCGATCCGGCCTGGGCGCCACACGGCGCCGGTCACATGCCGAGAGCCACAGACCAACCTTATGGGACCATCCGGAGCTGTGCGAGCATCATCCCCTCGGCATGAACCATGCTCCGCGCGACCTCGGGGTTCGCGCTCGCGGAAGGCCCCTGTCCTCGGACCGTCGAGCCGGGGGCAATCGTGCGAATCGGGTGATGCGCTCAGCCACCCGGGCTGGAATATCCTTCTGTGATGGACAGTCTGGTCCGGTGTTATGTCTCGTCCGAAGGGAGGCGCTCGTGAGCGATACCGACATCGAGATGGGCCCCATCGACTACTTGGTCGTTGAGTGGCCCGCGGGGAAGGAGCCGACGGGCGAGGCCATGCCGCTGCTCGTCGACCTGGTCGACCGGGGCCTGATCCGCGTGCTGGACTTCGCGTTCGTCCAGAAGCAGGACGACGGCACGGTCGTCGGGCTGGACCTCGACGCGGTCGGCGGGGACCCCCAGCTGACGGTGTTCGAGGGGGCGTCGTCGGGGCTCCTGGGCGAGGACGACTATCGGGAGGCCGGGGCGGCGATCGAGCCGGGGTGCGCCGCCGCGCTGCTGGTGTACGAGAACACGTGGGCGGCCCCGTTCGCCACGGCCCTGCGCCGCGGTGGTGCGCAGCTCGTCGCGACCGGCCGGATCCCCGTGAACGCGATCATCTCGGCGCTCGACGAGCTCGAAGGGAAGGAGTGATCCGACGATGCCAGGTCTGATCCGCGGAGTCGCGCGTACGGCGGTCGTGGCGGGGACCGCCACCGCCGTCTCGAACCGCGTCTCGCGCCGCCAGGCGAGCCGATGGTCGCAGCAGGAGCAGCAGGCGTACGCCCAGGAGCCGCAGGCCTACGCGCAGGAGCCGCCTCCCCCCGCGGCGCCGTCGACCGACGAGAAGATCGCGCAGCTCAAGGAGCTCGCCGAGCTGAAGGCGGCCGGCGTGCTCACCGACACAGAGTTCGAGGCCCAGAAGGCGAAGATCCTCGCCGGCTGACCGCCTGTACCGCGGGGAGTGCGGCGGCTCGAGGCCCGGCACGTATCGGGCGCCGATGAAGGGGTGCCTTCAGGCGGGATGCATCGATTGGCAGAGTCCCGTCCGTCGATCGGAGCCGCGTCCGAGCCGGGGTGAAGGGAGGTCGTGTCGAGTGCCGTTCGCACAGGGCGCCCTCGGGTTCGTGCCGATGCTGGCCGTGGGGACATGGTTCGTCGTGTTCATCGTCCTCGGGGTCGTGGTGTTCGCCTACGCGATCTACTACCTAATCTTCCGGATCGGCAAGGAGCCGTAGCGACGGCGTCGCGTTCAGGCCGACGAGGGCCGGGTGCGGCAGCGACGCAGCGCCCGAGCCGCGAGCGCCGTCGCCTCGCCGATCGTCGCACCGACGAACGCTCCGGCCACCACGTCGCCGGGATAGTGGACCCCGGTGTGGACCCGTGAGTACGCCACGGCGGCGGCAAGGCCTCGAAGCGGTACGGCGAGCGCCGGCATCGACCCCGCGACCGCGCCGGCGAACGCGAATGCCGAGGCCGAGTGCCCCGAGGGGAACGACGTGGAGGTCGGCATCGGGACGTGACGCTCGGTGGGCACGCCCGCGGCCTCCCGGTCCGGGCGAGCGCGCCCGCTCGCGAACTTCATCGGCAGGTTCACCATGACCGAGTTGAGCGCGACCGCGCCCAGACCCGTGACGGCCGCTCGGCGGCCCGTCCGCCCGCCGAACGCGAGGAGGGCTGCGGCCGTGCCGATCCACAGCTTCGAGTGGTTCGCGAGTCCGGAGAGCCGGCGCAGGGGCTCGCCGAGCGTCGGGGTCGGCGTGCTCGCGATCGCCTCGTACACGGCCAGATCTATCCGCGCGAGCTCGTGCAGCGCCTCCGCGGCGACCGAACGGCGCGCCGTCGGGCGCTCCTCCAACCGCTCGGCGAGCCGCTCCGCGGGCGGGACCGGCGATCCGGCGCCTGGCGCGACCATGGACGCATCGTATCCGTCCCGCGGGCCGTCTCTGGCGCGGGCGGGCGAGGCCGGATGAGCGGGACGACGGTCGAGGCGCCTCGCGGCATCCAGCGGTGGGTGCCGGGCATCCGGATGCTGCGCACCTACCGGACGCGGTGGCTCCGGTCGGATCTCGTCGCGGGGATCGTCCTCGCCGCGATCCTGGTCCCCCAGGGGATGGCGTATGCGGAGCTCGCGGGGCTCCCCCCGGTCACCGGCCTCTACACGACGGTCGCCTGCCTCGTGGGCTATGCCCTGATGGGTCCGTCCCGGGTGCTCGTCCTCGGGCCCGACTCGTCCGTGTCACCGCTGATCTTCGCCGCGATCACGCCGCTGCTCGCCGGCGGCGACCCCGCCACGGCGATCACGCTGGCGGGGATGCTCGCGCTCCTCGTCGGCGCGATCGAGATCGGCCTCGGGATCGGCAAGCTCGGGTTCGTCGCCGACCTGCTGTCGAAGGAGGTGCAGGTCGGGTACATGAACGGGCTCGCGATCACGATCGTCGTGGGTCAGTTGCCCAAGCTCTTCGGTTTCTCGACCGACGCCGACGGGTTCATCGAGGAGGTGAAGGCGTTCATCGCCGATCTCGACCATACGGACACGACCACCCTGCTCCTCGGGCTCGCCGTGCTGGCGGTGCTGCTCGGGCTCCCCCTGCTCACGCGGCGGATCCCCGCCGTTCTCGTCGCGGTCGTCGGGGCCACGATCGTGACGGCGCTGCTCGGGCTCGGCGACGAGGGGGTCGCGACGGTGGGCGCCCTGCCCCAGGGGATCCCCACCCCTTCGATGCCCTGGACATCGGTCTCCGACGTGGCCCCGTTGCTGGCGGCCGCGGTCGGGATCGTGCTCGTCTCGCTCACCGACACGATCGCGCTGTCGACCAGCTTCGCGGCGCGGCGCGGCGAGGAGGTCGACCCGGATCAGGAGATGATCGGCATCGGGTCCGCGAACGTCGCGGCCGGTCTGTTCCAGGGCTTCGCGGTGTCGGCGAGCAGCTCCCGGACCGCCGTCGCGGAGCAGTCCGGGACGAAGAGCCAGGTGACGGGGCTCGTCGGGGCGGTCATGGTCGTCGTGCTGCTCGTCTTCCTCCCGTCGCTGCTGAGCGATCTCCCGCAGACGGCGCTCGCCGCGGTGGTGATCGGCGCGGCCTTCTCGCTCATGGACGTCCCGATCCTGCGCAAGTACCTGCGCGTGCGGAGGAGCGCCCTGACCCTCTCGCTCGTGGCGACGGCCGGCGTCGTCCTGCTCGGGGTCCTGCAGGGGATCCTGCTCGCCGTCGTGCTGTCGATCCTGCTGTTCTTCCGTCGCAGCTGGTGGCCCCACGGCGAGATCCTCGGCCACGAGATCCCGGACCTGGACGGCTGGCACAGCGTGGAGCGCTATCCGGACGCTCGCCAGGAGCCGGGCATCCTCGTGTTCCGGTGGGAGGCACCGCTGTTCTTCGCGAACGCGGGGATCTTCCGTCAGCAGGTCCGCCGGCTGGTGCGGCGCCACCGGCCGCGGTGGTTCGTGCTCCAGTGCGAGGCGATCACCGACATCGACGTCACGGCGGCCGACATGCTCGAGCGCCTGGACCTGGAGCTCAACGCGCAGGGGGTCAACGTGGCCTTCGTCGAGCTCCGCGACCGGCTCAAGGACCGTGTCCTGCGCTACGGCCTCCTCGAGACCCTCGACCGCGACCACTTCTACCCGTCGATCCGACGGGCGATCGACGAGCTCCGTCGCGAAGAGGCTGAAGGAGCTCGCTAGTCACGGGCTCCGGTCGGCTCCCGAGGACGCCCGGCACGACCCCGGCGCCGGACGTCAGGTTCGCGGCGGGTCCGCGCGCCCGAGGACGATCCCCCAGAGCCGGCGCGCCGTCTCCCTCCAGCCGAGCGAGCGTGCCGCCGGCGAGTACCCGATCGCGTGTCTCGGCAGCCGGACACGGACCGGCGACGGTCGGATCGAGAAGCGCAGCGGCGGATCCATGACCTGCGTCTCGCCGTCGAGGCCCATCTCGATCGGCCCGTCGGAGGTGACCTCGAAGGTGGGCGTCGCCCAGGACGTGAGCCCCTGGAAGCGCTCCGGGTGGCCGGTCGCCAGCGCGGCGAGGAACGCGGCCGCGGCCCCCGGCTTGGCGAGCACCAGGGTGATGACGCCGAGCAGGCCGGTGTCCAGTCGCGGACGGCTCCCCGTCCCACCCGCCGTCGTGCCGTAGGGGTTGTTCGAGATCTGGATCACGTGGGCGCCCCGTTGCTCCACCCCATCGGGTCCCCGGAACCGCAGGTCGAACGGCTCCGTGGCCGGTCCCAACACCTGCGGCAGCGTGGCGAGCGTCGTGTCGACCTTCGCGTCCCGATACTCGGGCGAGCGGACGATCGTGCCGTACAGGCCGAGGGACACGTTGTTCACGAACACGTGCCCGTTCACGTCCGCCAGATCCATCGTCCTCTCGACCGCGTCCCCGTACGCGTCGAGCGCGCCCACGACGTCCATGCGGTCCAGACCCAGGTCCTGGGCCAGGTGGTTCCGGGTGCCGGCCGGGACGATGACCATCGGAAGCCCGAGCGCTGCGGCAACGGTCCCCACCATCGCCTGTGAGCCGTCGCCGCCGGCCATGCCGAGCACGTCGACGCCGCTCGCCGCGACGTCCCGCACGATCCGGAGCCAATCCCGGCCGGGTTCGAGCACGACCGGCTCGATCCCGCGCCGTCGGCACTCGTCGACGAGGTGGAACCGCTCGGCCTTCCCGCCGCCGGATCCGAGGTTCATGAACAGGACGCCGCGGACGGCGGGCGGGACGGGGACACCCGGAGTCTCGCTCTGCTTGAGCGCGACCACGGTCGTGCGGAGCGCGTACTTCGTGAGCCCGACCCCCAGGACGAGCGCGAGGACCCGAGCGAGCAGGGAGGCGATCGCGAGGCCCTCCGCGTCGATCATCGTGACGAACAGGGCGACGAGGGCGGCGACCGCGACGATGGTGGCGATCCTGCGTCTCGTCCCCGCCCTGGTGAGCGCGAGCCAGCCCGCCCAGACGAGCACGACGAGCAGGAGCAGCTCCCAGAGCACCCGCAGCGGGTGGCCCGCGATCCCGACCAGCGTGGTCGCCGCGACCGCGGCGAACAGGAGCAGCGCGGCGATCGCCGCGGCGCGGCGTCGGCCCACGGACCTCGTTCCCGCGGCCATCTACGTGCGCTTCCCGCGCCTCCGCTCCCCGTACGGCTGGAGCCCCAGCTCCCGTCCGATCCGCGGATACGCCTCGCGCCCCAGCCGCTCTCGCCCGAACGCATCGACGCGGCCCCAGCGCCCGGGGATGTCCAGCAGCTGGATGAACCCGATGCCCTTGGGGAGCATCGGATCCACGATGAGGTGGTCGCCCTGCGGCTCCAGCCCCAGCATCGTCCGTAGGAACAGGAGTGGCGCCCCAGTCGACCACGCCTGCGGGCTGCACGACGTCGGGTACTCGACCGGGTACTTCGTCTCGGTCCGCTCGTAGCCGGCGAACGCCTCGGGCAGCCGGCCGAGGAAGAACCTCGCGGCATCGAGGATGCCCGCCGCGACCCTCGCCGCCTCGGCCTTGTATCCGTACCGTCGCAGACCCCAGGCGATGAACGAGTTGTCGAACGGCCACACGGTGCCGACGTGGTAGCCGATCGGGTTGTACCGGCCCTGGCCCTCCGCGAGCGTGCGGACGCCCCAGCCCGAGAACAGCTGGGGCCCCATGAGGTGCCGGACGCACTCCCTCGCCTTCGCGCGCTGGGCGATCCCGCTCCAGAGCAGATGTCCGATGTTCGAGGTCAGCGCATCGACCTGCCGCCCCTCCTCGTCGAGCGCGAGCGCGAAGTAGCCGCCGTCCTCGACCCAGAAATCACGGTTGAACCGCCGCTTCAGGACGGCCGCCTGCTTCTCGAGGTCGTCGGCGAGACCCGGATCCTTCCAGATCGTCCGCGCGAGGCGAGCGCCCCGGATCTTCGCGTCGTACGCGTAGCCCTGGAGCTCGCAGGTCGCTCGCGGGAAGCCCGGGATCGTGCCGTCGCGGAAGGATATCGAGTCCCACGAGTCCTTCCAGCACTGGTTCTCCAGACCGGTCTCCTCGTTCCGGCGCTTGTACGAGATGTAGCCGTTGCCCTGGCGATCCCCATAGGCGTCGATCCAGTGCAGCGCCGCGCGCGCCTCCGGCTCGAGCTCACGCACGAGGCCGCGATCGCCCGTCCAGCGCTCGTACTCGTCGAGCAGGACGACGAACAAGGGTGTCGCGTCGACCGCGCCGAAGTACGGGGAGTGCGGACGCTCCTCGAAGGCGGTCATCTCCCCGAACCGCATCTCGTGCAGGATCCGGCCCGGCTCCTCCTCGCGGAAGTCGTCGAAGCGGGTGCCCTGCCGCTGGGCGAGCGCCCGGAGCGTGGACGCGGCCAGATCCGGCGCGAACGGGAGCGCCTGCAGGCTCGTGAAGATGCTGTCGCGACCGAACATCGTCATGAACCACGGCAGTCCCGCCGCGGGCAGGCTGTGGCCGGGCAGGGACATCGGCGAGAAGCGGAGGGCGGCCAGGTCGACGAGGCTCCGCTCGTACACGATCCGCAGCCACTCCCAGTCGGTCTCCACCCTCGGTGCGGCGGCGCGCCAGCGCTCGAGGCCGCGCTCCATGTCGGACCGGACCGCCGTGCGATGCTGGGGACGGAGCTCACGCTCGGCGAGTTCGGTGATCGCCGGGGCCACGTGGAGCTCCGTCGTCCACTCGCCGTGCGGCTCGACGTGGACGGCGAAGGTGAGCCCGTCGTCGTCGACGGTCGCCTTCGCCGAGGCCCAGATCCAGCTCTCGCGCGTGTACGAGCCGCGCCGGTATCCGAGGATCAGGCGCCCGTCCTGCACGCGGCGGTAGTACTCCCCCTTCTTCTCGAGCGCGTCCTTGACCTCGAAGAGGTCGGCGAAGTCGCTCGCGACGTCGACCCTGACCTGGAGGTCGACGGGCTCGGCGTCGTGGTTGAGGATCGTGAGCTGCTCGTGGAACCCGTCCGCGATCGCGCGCCGGCGGATCACCGAGAGCTTGGCGTCGACGTACACCGTCCCAGTGCCCGGGACCAGGAAGAATCGGGTCTCGAAGTACTGGAGGTCGTCGACCGAGAGCGGGTTGAGCCGGTGGCCGTCGATCGTCAGGACCCACCTCGAAAGGAACCGCGTGTCCCAGGAGAAGAGCCCGGTGGGGTCGGACATCGACGCCTCGATGTCCCCGCGCGAGTCGCTGACGACGAACGTGTTGCCGTCGAGGATCTTCACCAGATCGTCGCTCATCGCCGCCTCCCCTCGTCCGAGGTCGCGTCTCGGGCCGACCCCGGTGGCCCCGGAAGGAGCCGCTGGAACGCGAGCAGCAACGCCGCCTGCCCATCGATCCGGAGCTCGCTCCGCAGGACCGCGGCGACCGCGTTGACCTCCCCGATCACGAGGCGATCGAACAGGCCCCGCTCGGCGGCGGCGACGCAATCGGCCTTCGCGTTCCTCCGCGAGACCTTGACGTCCCCCTCGCGAACGTGGACGAGCCAGTGCTCGACGCCCTCGTCGGACGTGAGGTCGAACCGGATCGTGCCGGTCACGCCGTGCAACAGCGGCTCGGACCGTCGAGCGGCCAGTCCGTCGAAGAACTCCCGGGTCGTGTCCGTCCGTTCCTCCATTCGGGATCCCCTCCTACCGCAAGCGTCCGAGCAGCGAGATCGTGAGGATCTCCGGATGCAGCCAGACGATCGCCTGCGCCGCCATCCATCGCCTCCCCGCGTGCCACGGCCTTCGGGCGCAGCGTACCGGCTTCCAACGCGGCCGGAATCACCCGGAGCGGATGACGAGGGCGGGCTCGCGGTCGCGCCCCGCGTCGAGGCTAGGGGGATCCGGCACCCGCCTCGCCGGGCTGTCGGGCCGGGATCCGCCGAGTGAAGAAGAGCGCGGTCACGGCGACGATCGCGAGGAGCGCGAGGGCCGCGCGGAGTCCGTCCACGCGCGCCTGCTCGTTCTCCTCGACGACGGCTCGGGTGGTTCGCTCGTCGGCGCCGGACGCCTCCATCGCCGACTCGAGGTCGGCGTTCGAGACGAAGGGCGCGCCGCTCGCGAGCTCCATGTCGGCCTGCGAAACGACCTCGGGTGGCACGTCGGGGTTCTGGGCGATCCCGGTCAGGAACGAGGCCGTCAGCGAGGCGATCAGCAGCGATCCGGCGAGCGCGGTGCCGAGCGAGGCACCGAACTGGCTCGCGGTGTTCTGGAGTCCGCCCACCTCGGGGCTCTGTTCGTCGGGAACGGCCGAGACGGTCACGCTCCCGAGCTGCGAGGCGAGACCGCCCAGGGCCAGCCCGATCAGCAGCAGCGGGACGGTCACGATCTCGGCGCTCGCCTCCACGTCCATCGCGCTGAAGAGGACCACGATGCCCGCGGTCGCCGCGACGAGGGAGATCGCGACGACCCGCCGAGGCGAGGCGGCCGGGAAGAACCTCGGGATGCCCCCCGCCGCGAGCAACATCGTGACGGAGAGCGGCGTGATCCTGACGCCGGTCTCGATCGCCGAGAGCCCCAGCGCCACCGACAGGTACAGGGGGATCACGAAGAACAGCCCCATCATGACGACGTACTGGAACAGGAACATCACGAGCCCGCCGGTCATCTGCCGGTTGGCGAACAACGATGGCGTGACGAGCGGCTCGGCCCCCGCGACATCCAGGCGCCGAACGTGCTGCATGAACAGTCGGATCGACACGAGCCCGCCGAGGACCAGCCACACCACGGGCGACATCCCGAACACGGACGGCGCTCCCTCGGCCGGCAGGAGCCATCCCCACTCGGAGGATCGCAGCACCCCGTAGATCGCGAGCCCCATGCCCACCGCCCAGAGCACGGACCCGAGCGCGTCCAGATGGGCCCGCGTCTCGACCGGCGCGTCGGCGACGCGACGAGCGAACAGGACGATGCCGGCGCCGATGAGCACCTCGCCGGCGAACACCCACCTCCAGGACGCGTACGTGGTGGCGAGGCCGCCGATGAGCGGCCCGAGGGCGATCGCGATCGCCCCGGCGGCCCCCACGAGACCGTACGCACGCGGTCGACCCTCGGGCGGGAAGTTCCCCGCGACCAGCGCGACGATCGCGGGCATGATGAGGGCGGCCCCGATCCCCTCGAGGAGCGACCATCCGATCAGCAGGACGGTGAGGTTCGGGGACAGGGCGGTCGTCAACGACCCGGTGCAGTAGATCACGCAGCCGGCGAGGAACGCGCGTTTCCGGCCGATCATGGAGCCGACCTTGCCGCCGGTGACCATCAGCATCGCCATCACGAGCGTGTAGAGGACGATGGCGCTCTGGATCCCCGTGATGGACGTGTCCAGGTCCTCGGCGACCGTGGCGATCGAGACGTTCATGACCGAGCTGTCGAGCGCCATCAGGAACTGCCCCGCCGCCAGCGTGAGCAGGACGGCGCCTGCCGCCCGTGCCGCGGGCGCGGCCGCCTCGTTCGCCTTCCCTGCCATCCGCCGCCCTCCCGGGGCATCGACGTCGGGTCCGCCCTACCCGTGGCGACGCTACTGGGGGGCGTGGACACGCACATCATGCGCCCCGGATGACGTCTGCGGCGTATCCCCTGCGGCCAGTTCCCACCTGCGACTTCGTCCCGACGGGATGATGCGGAGGGAACGACGGTGGGCGAGCATGACGGCGATCGAGCGGATCCGCGACCGCGCCCATGGTCGGCCGTGACGTCGAGATGTGGGAGATCGAGGTGCGATGAGCGAAGGGGCGGACGCCCGTCCCGCGGAGACGCGAGCCGACCAGAAGCTGGCCGTCCTGCTGGCGATGGCGATGTTCGTGCTCGTCGTCGACACGTCGCTGATGAACGTCTCGATCGCGTCGGTCGTCGAGGACCTGGGAACGACCGTCAGCGGCGTGCAGGCGACGATCGCGCTCGAGGCGCTGGTCTCGGCGGCGTTCATCCTGATCGGCAGCAAGATCGGCGACCTCTTCGGCCGGAAGCGGGCGTACGTCCTCGGTCTGCTGGGCTACGCGCTCGGCGCGCTCTCGATGGCCCTCGCTCGGAACGTCACGGCGATCGTCATCTTCTGGGCCATCCTCGGCGGGCTCGGCGCGTCGCTCCTGCTGCCCGCGATGCAGTCCCTGATCCACGGCAACTTCGCGGGTGCCGCGCAGAAGAAGGTCTACGCGTTGGTCGGCGCCTCGGCCGCCATCGCCGCCGCGGTCGGGCCGCTGCTCGGCGGCTTCATCACCACCTTCCTGTCGTGGCGCGTGGGCTTCGCGCTCGAGGTCGTCATCATCGCGGTCGTGCTGTCCGGCATCGGCCGCGTGCGGGACGCCCCCTACACGGGGTCGCGCCGCGTCGACCTGATCGGCTCGCTCCTGTCCGTCCTGGGCATGGGCGGGATCGTGATGGGCATCCTCGTGTGGCAGGAGGGTGGCGAGTCGGTGGGCGCGTTGCTGGTGATCGGCGCGGTTGCCCTCGGAGCGCTCGGGTTCTGGCTCGTGCGTCGCAAGGCCGCCGAGAAGCCCACGCTGCTCGATCCCGGCCTGTTCCGCTCGAAGATGTTCCGATCCGGGATCTCCGGTCAGATGCTGCAGCAGATCGCCCTCGGCGGCGCGATGATCGCGTTGCCGATCTTCCTGCAGATGGTGCTCGAGTACAACGCGATGGAGACCGGGCTCTCCCTCGCTCCGCTGTCGCTCACGATGTTCGGCATCGCGATCCTCGCGGGCAAGCGGGCGGGGACTCGGCGTCCGAGCAGCATCATCCGGGCGGGGTTCGGGCTCCTCACGCTCGGGATGGCGGCCCTGATCGCGATCGTGCCGCGGGCGGACTCCGGGTGGTACCTGACCATCCCGCTGGTGATCGCGGGTGGCGGACTCGGTCTGTTGGTGTCCCAGCTCAACAACTACACGCTGTCGCCGATCTCCGAGGAGCGGGTCAGCGAGGCCGCGGGCGTGAACTCGGCCAGTGGATCGTTCGGCCTGTCCTTCGGGTTGGCGTTCGCGGGAGCGATCATGCTGGCCACGCTCTCGATCACGTTCACGAACATGGCGGAGTCGAGCACGGTGCTGCCCCCCGCCGAGCAGCAACAGGTCGCCGACGCGCTCGAGCGGGACGCGCAGGTGCTCAGCAACGCCCAGCTCGAGGAGCAGCTCGCCGGCCAGCCCGAGGAGATCCGGGACGAGATCGTCCGGATCAACACGGACGCACGTCCGATCGCACTGCAGGTGGCGCTGCTGGTGCCGCTCCTCGCCGCGATCGTCGGGGTGTTCGTCTCGTTCCGGATGCTGCGGCTCCCCGACCCTGCGTCGTCCAGCTCCGCCGAGGGGATGGTCCTGGGCTGACGACGCACGACCGCGGCCGGTCGTCCCGGTGACGCCTGGACAGGGCCTCCTGGCGGCGTCAATCCCTCGCCAGGTCCTCCGGATCGGGCTCGAACGCCTCGTCGACGGCAACCCCGATCGCGAGGCCCGGGTCGAGCACGTGCTCCCCGAGGACCCTCGCGGCGACCTGCAACGCCTCCCGGTCGTCCTCGACGACCAGGTACAGACGACAGCGGACGCCGACGATGCGCGTGCGTCGGTCACGGCCGCGCGCGGAGGTACCGTCCATGGCCGGCTTGCCATCGGGTATCGCCATGCTCCCTCGAGACATCCCCGCTGGAGCCCCCAGGGAAACGACGCGGGCCGGATCTTGGCAGCGTGGGCCCGGCGACCGGCCGACGACGAACCGTTGGAGTCGTGACGCGGCGCGTCTTCTCAGCCGGCGCGTCCGACCTGGATCCGGCCGTCCGGGCGCGGCACCGCGTGCGGGACCTCCGGAGTGCCCAAACGGCTCGCGGCCTCGCGCTCCGAGCGACGCTCGAGGAAGAACGCACCGAGCGCGCCCGCGAGGGTGGCGAAGACCACGACCGCGTAGATCGCGAGGCCGACGTCCATCACGGCCACGAACCCGCCGGCGCGGCCGAGCGGCTCCCCCGACACGCTCGCGAGTGCGGCGGCGTGCAGGGCGGCACCGTACGTACCGTAGCCGCCGAACTCGAACAGGAGCTGGCTCGACGCGAGCACCACGACGAGGTGGACGGCGACGAGCCACCCGAGCCGGCTGGTAAGCGTCCTACCTGCGGTCCGACCCCCGCGCACCGCCGAGGACACGATGCGTCCGGCGCGGGTGACCCGGAACGCCCGGAGCAAGCGCACGAACCGGAGGAACGGCACCGCCAGGAACAGGATCTGCCACCAGTTCCGCTTGAGGAAGCGAGCGGCGGATGGCGCGATGGTCAGCCGAAGGAGGAACTCGGCGACGAAGGCCGCCCACAAGACCCAGCCGGTCCAGAACAGGATCTCCCGGAGCGGGCTCTCCTCATGAGCGACCGTCTCGCCGAGCACGACGAGCACGAACAGAACGCCGAGCACCGTCATGACCGGATCGAGACGGTCGGCGAGATGCTCGGCGAACCGTTCGCGCTCGTCGGGAGCGCGCCGCATCACTGGGGTCCCCGTCGGCATGCACACCGGATACCCGCGATCCGGATGGCCCAACCCGATGTCGGGCTCGGCTCTCGCTCAGCACGGGATCGACGTCACGCCTGGTCCTTCATGGCGACCCACGCACGGACGGCCGCCTGAAGGCCGCGCCGTTTGGCCTTCACCTCCGCGCGATCGGCGAACCGCATGTATCGAGCCGTCGAACCGCCGCCCTCGAGATCGGGATGTCGCCCGGGGATCGTCGCGCCCTGGTGGAAGAGGAGGCTGACGTGGCGCTTCGCCTTCGGATCGATGCTCGCGATGTTCCCGCGGTACGAGAACGTCGGGCTCTTCCACTTGATCGACTCGGTGATCCGCTCGTCCACGGCGAGGATCGCGCGACGGACGTCCTGCATCACCTCGGCGAGGGGATGATCGGTCCTCGCGAACCAGTCCTCGACCTCGGGATCGGCCGGCATCGGCGAGTCCTACACCGGATCACCGTGTGAGCGCAAGTCACGTCGAGGCCGCTCGCGGCTACGTCGCCTCGAGCAGCCGTTTCAGCCGCGCCAGGTCGGCCCGATTAGCTCGACCCATCGCCAGGGAGACGATGCCGGAGACGGCTCGGAAGTATCCCTCCGGCTCGCCCCGGTTCCGGAGCGTCATCGCCGTGCCGCGTGGCGCGTCGACCCAGGAGTAGGACGTCTCCATCGGGAAGGGGCCGGAGGTGGTCGCCATCACGAGCCGCTCCTCGGGCACGAGATCCAACACCTCGTACGTGTAGTCGAGATGGCGACCCAAGAACCGGGCGCGGAACCGGAACCGCGAGCCGACGGTGACCGGACGCTTCGTCTCCCACGTCACGTCCCGGATGTTCGCGTACCAGCTCGGCGCGTTCGTCGGGTCGGTCGCGAACGCGGCCACCACCGAGCGAGAACGCGCGATCTCGGTCCGCGACGTGACGTCGACCGGCATGTCAAGCCTCGTACGGGCGGAGCTGGGCCACCACCTGGTCGGCGGTCACCTCCATGCCGTGCGTGGCCCGGGCGTGCGCCTGCACGACCGGCACGAGCGCCTCCTCGGTGCCGCGAGCGTAGAATCCGCACTCGCACTGGACTTCCTTGATCATGCGATACCTCCCTTCGGCGCCGATACTAGGCGGCCCCGATTGGCGGAAGATTGGAGGAAGGTGGTCCTTCGCGTCTACGCGGCCGGCAAGGTCGCGCTCGAGCACGACCGGGCGCTCGTCCCGGAGCGACGCTTCCCCGGACGGCAGGGCCGGCTCGCGTTCGCCATCCTCGTGGTCCTGCGCTCGCAGGCGGTCGAGGCCGATCGTCTCGCGGACATCCTGTGGGACGGCGCGCCTCCGACGGCCTGGCGAACCGCCGTGCGAGCCCTCGTGAGCAAGCTCCGTCGCGTGCTCGCCGACGCCACCCCAGACGCCGAGATCGAGCAGGCGTTCGGCTGCTACCAACTCCGACTGCCACCCGACGCCTGGGTCGACCTCGAGGTCGCCGCCCGATCGGCGCACGAGGCGGAGACGGCGCTGCGCGCCGGGGACATCGCGGTGGCGAACGGCGCCGCCCTCGTTGCCAACGCGATCGCGCGGCGCCCGTTCCTCCCCGGAGACGACGGCGTGTGGGTCGAGCAGCAGCGGGAGTCCCTCCGCGACCTCCGGATCCGGGCGCTCACGGTGAGGGCGGCGACCGCGCTCGCCGCCGGCGATCCGCTGGGGTCGGCGGCCGATGCCGCGCTGGTGGTCGAGCTCGACCCCTACCGGGAGTCCGCCTACGTCCAGCTGATGCGCGCGCACGTCGCGGGCGGGAACACCGCCCACGCGATCGCCGCGTACGAACGACTTCGGACGAGGCTATCGCAGGAGATGGGCGTGACCCCCTCGCCGGTCGCGGAGACGGCGTACCTCGAGATCCTCAGGGACCGATGACCGGCGATCGGGTGTAACCATCGCCGCGTCCCGGTCGTGCCGCCACCGCCGCGTCAGTCCCACCGGACGACGATCGGACCTGGAACGCCGGGCAGCGGCAGGGACGCTGCCTCCGTCTCGACCGCGTCGCGTGCGGGGCGCGAGAGCCGGCGCCAGGACCGGACGGTCAACGTTCCCTGCGCACGTCGCCAGGTTCCGGCGACCTCGCCCTGGACGAGGAGGGCGCCCGGCCAGACGCGCGGGGTCCAGAGCTCGCGGCGACGATCGGCATCGGGGATAAGGAGCTCGCGATCGCCTCCCTGCAGGAGGAAGAAGGCGTCCCCGCTGGGGAGGAGTCGTGCGGGCGCCACGGGCCTCGGGGCCGAGCGGAACGCCGGCTCGTCGCGCGCGAGGATCCATGCGTCGCCGATGGGCGTTCGCACGGGGGTCAGCGATCTGCGGATCTCGCCGAAGGCCGCCCCGCCCTCGCGCGGGCCGACCCCCGCCCACTCGGCGAACGACTCTTGGGTGGCGGGGCCGAAGACGTGCAGGTACCTGCGCGCCAGCTCGCGGCGAGCCTCGCCGGGCTCGACGTCGGGTCGGGGCACCGTCCAGATGGTCGGCCGCCGGGCGCCGTCCCACCGCATCACGACCGTGCCGGTCGTCGCCGCGTACCGGAGTCGATTCGGATGCTCGCCGAGCGCCTCTCCTGCCTCGTCGTACGTCATCGTCGTGCCGTCGAGCAGCGCCTGCAGACGGGTGGCCAGGTCCTCCGCGACCCGCCGCCCGCGGGCGTCGGCGGGCATCCGGCCGAGCGAGAAGACCGCGAGGTCGCGGGCCGCGACGACGTACGCGCTGAACCGAGGCCCCCAGAGCTGGACGAGCGATGGGTCCTCCCACGTGGACGGCTCGGTCCCCTGGACCCGCGCGTGGATCGACAGGAGCGCGGCCCTCGGCATGCTGTCCTGCAAGCCGGCCCATGCCGCGCGCCGGAGCGAGCTCCGGCCTCGCGGCAGTCGCTCGTCGAGCGCCCCGGCGTCCCGTCGGAACGCGAGGATCTGCGACCGCGTGAGCCTGAGCCGGGAACCCGTCACGTCACGCACCCACTCGACCGCCGCCCGCCGATGGTCCGGTTACAGCGGGTCGAGACGCCCAGAGACGTGGGTGGGTCGGTCGCCACGTCGGCGGGGCGCCGCGTCACTCCTTCCCGACGCGGAAGATCAACCACCACAGGGCGTACACCGCCAACACGACGCCCAGGACGACGGCCACGATCGTGATCACCATAGGTCCGAGCCTACCCCCTTCTTCCAGCATCCCGGGCACCGCCCGCCGGTGATCCGCCCTGGTCGCCCGGAGGTCGGCGGGTTCACCGTCGCCGGACGACGAACCACCAGACCGGGAACGCCAGGACGAGGAGGACCAGACCGATCACGAGCAGAAGCCCGAAGACGGTGTTCAACCCGAGCATCGCGTCATCCTATGACGACCCGGTCCCGATGGAGCACCTCCGCGCACGGACGGTGTCGGAACGGTCGAACCCCGCACGATCAGCGGCCGCACCTACGTGGGCTTCACCGCACCGACGAGCCGGAGCTCGTCGCTCGCCGACGTCAGGCGGCTCACGAGGTTCCCCAGGCGACTCTCGCCCCCCACGAGGCCATAGGAGAACGAGACCTCGCCGAGCCCCGCATCCTGGACCATCCGTCGCAGTGCGGTCTCGTCGCCGGCGACGGGGCTCGTTGGGTGCGGCAGGTGCTTCGGCGGCCCGTCCGGCCACCGCATCCCGATCTGCATCAGCATCCGACCGCCCGGGCGGAGCACCCGGAAGACCTCGGCCATGACCCGCTCGGGAGCGGTGAAGAACGGGAAGGCGTCCATGCACGTGACCGCGCTGAAGGTCCCTTCCCCCCACGGCAGCGTCGCCGCGTCGCCCTGGACGACCTCCCCCGTTCCCGCGGCGATGCGATCGGCCAGTCGCTGACGCGCCAACCTAACCTTCTCCTCGGAAACGTCGATGCCGGACACACTTCGCGCGTTCGAGGCATAGACGGCCAGGAACTCCCCCCAACCGCACGCCACATCGAGGAGGTCGTCCTCCGGTCCGAGGTGGAGCGCCGCCAGCATCAACCGATAGGAGGGCCGGTTGAGGTAGGAGTTGAGCCAGCTCCCGGTTCGCCCGGGAAGCGTCCCCTCCGCCAGATGAGCCTTCAGGGGGCGGCGCGCGACCGATGCCGCGAGCGCAACGCCAACCACGAGCGCCCCGGCAACGACGAGGCGCCGTCTCATGTGCGGGCTCCTTCCTCCCCATCATTGTCCTCCGCCCGTCAACGGCGCGCTCCAGCACGACGACGGTCGATCCGATCGCGCGTAGCTCGAACATCCGGGATGCTCTCCGCAACCAGGGGAGAACGTCGAAACTGACGTCTGAGCTGTCGATGCGGGACGGGGAAGGAACACCGTGGCCACAGCCGAAGAACTGATCGCCGACCGATTCAACGCGTACTTCGCCCACTTCGACATCCACATCGGTCCCGATGAGGTCGTCGTCGGAGCCCGTCGAGACATCCGACAGCGAGGGTGGCGGATCCTGCTGAAGGTCGTGCCGGACGACAGCGGGCTGCCCAGCCTCGAGTTCTACGCCACCCACCGGATGACGAACGACCGTCACGTGCGGATCTGGGCGGACGGGCACGTGGACCACCTCGACGCGATCGAGGAGCTCTACGCGTACGACCCCAAGGTCCCGGGGGCGAAAGAGACGGCCCACGAGGCCTACCTGAAGCACAACCGCAGGGTCGCCGAGCAGCTTCGCGCTTCCGGCCTGTACCCGGAGGGGGACATCAACGCGTACCTGCGCACCGGACAGAACGAAGAAGACTCGACCTAGGAGCAGAGGCGACCGGTGCGACCGACCCGGTGCCCGGCGACGACCTAGCGCTGGTCAGCGCTCCCGGTCACACCGTCATCCCGGACGGCCTCGAGGACCGCGTCGAGCGGCCGCGGGACCGCCTCCAGGGGAAGCGCATCCACCAACGCCGTGGCGGAACGGATCTTGCGCCCGCTGAACGTTCCGAGGAAGCGCCGGAGCTGTTCCGGTCGCGGCCGGTCGCGCCACTGCGGCTGCCGCAGGAACGTCCGGAAGGCGTCGAGCTCACCCTGCGCCTCGATCACCGATCCCACCGCCTCGGCGCCCAGAGCCCGGATCAGCTCGTCCTCGAGATCGAGCACGCAGACGAAGAACCCGAGGGACTCCAGGCGATCTCGCGTGAGGTCGTGGCCGAGGCCCGCCCGCTCGAGCCCCCGCCGGTAGTCGCGCTCCTCGCCGGCATCGCACAGTCCGGCGAGGCGGAGCCCGAGCCCGGCCGGGCCGAACCGTTCCACCGCGCGCGCGATGTTCTTCGACCCGCCGATCGGGACCACGGCGACGTCCTCCCCCGCCAGGTCACGCCCGCGCCGCGCGGCGAGCGCCTCGAGGGCGCGCTGGTCGCTGACACCCTCGACGAGGATCACCGCGCGCGCGTCGCCGACCTGCGCATCCATGCCGTCCACCGTATCGAGTACGTCATGGACGGACGCGCGGTCTGGTGGTCGATGGCCGCGTGTGTGCCCCGGGCCGGGACGTGCCGGAGCCCGGGCAGCAGCTCGAGCTCGCCGTCGACCGGCACGTACCGCACGCCAGGCGCCTCGACCCACTCGCGGATGGTGTAGTCGTCCTCGCTGCGCGGGTCGTCGAGCTCCCGACGCTGGACGTGGTGAGAGCACCCCTGCGTTGGTCGGTGGGTGGTCCGTCAGTCAGTTCGCTTCGGGAGGTGTCCGGCGTCGGGCAGCTCTTGCGCACGCCTGACATCTATGTGGTCAATCGGCGAGCGTGACGGCCGTGCCGCAGGCCACGATCTCGGCCATGCCTTGCTGCTCGCCCATGTCGGTGGAGTCGAATCGGAGGCCGACAACGGCATCGCCGCCCAGCTCCTGAGCATGCTCCACCAGTCGCTCGATCGCCGTTCGTCGGGCTTCCTCCAGCGTGCCGGTGAACTCCCGCACCTCACCCTGCCGGAACGCCTTGATCGAGCCCTTGAACCCCTTGCTGAACCCGGTGGAGCGGGCGATCAGCCCGAAGGCGGCGCCCGCGTATCCGGTCACCGTGCGGCCGGGGATCTCGGCGGTCGTGGAGACGGGGATGGGAAGGGGTGCACTCAGAACGTCCACATATGTTCCACCTCGCATACGCAGCCGATCGCGGGACTCAGGCGGTCGTCAGGCGAGCCACCGCGGTCTCGCTGGATAGCTTCCGGAAGAGCGAGCGCTTGATCAGCGCCACGATCAGCACGATGACCGCGCCGTACACGACGATCCCCTGGAGGCCCGACGCCGTCGACGCCGTCGCCTCGCTGCCGCTGGCGATCATCGTCGCGAAGTCCCAGAGCGCGTGCAGGACGATCGGGACGATCAAGACGCCCGTCGCGCGACGGCAGGCATACAGGACGCTCCCCAACACGAAAGCCAAGACGATCTGCCGCATCGTGTCGCCGACGGCCTGCCCGAACAGGAGGTTGAGGCCGTGCAGCGCGCCGAACAGGAGTGAGGTCCAGAACCAGACGCCCACCTCGCCCATCCCGCCCCGGAGCCCCACCAGGAGCAGGCCGCGCGTGAGCGTCTCCTCGGCGATGCCGACGAAGACCGTCCCGATCAGGAGCCACATGATGAACGAGGTCCCCTTGCCGCCCCAGTCCGCGGTGATGAGCCCCACGAGGATCGCGGCGGCCATGAAGGCGGGGATCAGCAACGTCCACCGCGGGGCCCGATCCTCGTCGCGGAACACCGGACGCCACCACCCGAGGAAGTAGGTCACCAACAGTAGGGCGAGCGCTCCGATGCCGACCGGAACGACGATCGCCTTCACGACGTTGCTCGACGTATCGGCGACCTCGTCGTAGTCGACCCCCGACGCCAGGAACCCGATCGAGAAGATCACCAGGTACAGCACGAAGATCGCGATGCCGACGGCCGGACGGGGCTGCACCCGCATCTGCCTTTCTGCTTGTCTGCTCATGCGTTACTCTCCCCGCAGTTCGACTGGATGGCGTCCAGCTTGTCTCAAGGTAGAGGCCGCGGACGGCGCGTCACGGGCGCGAACCCATGCACTCGTTCGGGCCACGCATCGCGCCGTCACCCCGAAGTCACCAGATCTCGATCCGGTCCTCGCGGGGTCGCGGCCGCGATCGCGGTGCTGTTCGCCGGGGTCGCCGAGATCCGGACCGCCCCGCTCCCGGCGGATCAGCCGACGCCGACGCCGGTGGCGTCGGGCGCCCTCGCGTACGCCTTCGACGGCGACATCTACATCGCCGATCCGGACGGGTCGAACGCGGTCAAAATCGCCGATGCCGTCGTCGACGCAGGGTGCGGGGGGATCGGCGAGTACGAGACGCCGTCGTGGTCGCCGGACGGGATGTACCTCGCGTTCTGGCAGCCCCGCTGCAGGCTCTCGGGAGACCGTCTCAACCCCGCCGACGTGGTGATCACCGGTCCCGACGGCAACGTCGTCGCGAAGGTCCCGGCCGAGGGGTGGGGGTTCGATTGGTCGCCGGACTCGACGCGCGTCGCGGTGTGGGGGACTTTCGGCGAGACGGTCGACGTCTACGGCGTCGACGGTGAGCGACAGGCGTCGCTGCCCCTGCCGCCCCGGATGTACCCGCACAACGACTCGGGCCCCGGGGTGTGGATGCCCGACGGCTCGGCGCTCCTCCTGTACGGCGTGTTCGTCGTGCCGCTCGACGGGAGCGCCCCGCACAAGCTCTCGCTGGGCGGGCAGGACCTGGGCGGGGAGGCGTCGTACTCGCCGGACGGGACCCGCGTCGCCGTGGACTCGGACAACTCCATCACGGTCATGAACGCCGACGGTTCGCCGGTGTCGGAGGTGGACGCGCCCCCGATCAGCCACGAGCTGACCTGGTCGCCGGCCGGGGACCGGTTCGCGACGCTGTCCGACGGCGGCCTCGTCCTCGTCGTCGACGTCGCATCCGGAACCGCGACTGTGCTGACCGAAGCGAGGGCGGCGCTATCCGACGGCCGCGTGATCCTCGACATCCCAGCGTTCTCGCGCCAGGGTGACCGGATCCTGTACGCATCTGGCGACGGTGCCGGGGGCGGGATGGCCCTCTACAGCATCCGCGTCGACGGATCGGACGCCCGCCTCGTCGTCGCCGGGACGACCCAGGGGGATTGGCGGTCACGCTGATCGCGCGGCGTGCTCCCGCGGTCGGCTGAGCCTGCGACGGCGGGGCGCGAGCGGAAACATCCCCTGCGCCCTTGGGTTCGATGGTGACCGGATCGACGGAAGGGAGACCTGGGATGAGTCACTACGGTCGGATCTCGACCGTCCTTCTGGTGGTTGCCCTGGGAGCGTGCACATCGACCTCGAACCCCGCGGAGAGCACGGTCTCGCTCGAGCCCTCGGCGGCACCGGTCGCCTCGGCCTCCCCGAGTGCCGCAGCCGAGCACTTCCCGACGGCGGCGTTCGCCGACATCGGCGAGGATCCCGTCTCGGAACGAGCGGCGGCGGAATTCCAGGCGATCTTGAACGACATGGCGGGCGGAGCGGGGATGGCAGCCACGGTGATGTCCGCCGACGGCACCTGGAGCGGAGCGACCGGCAGGCGAACGGCGTTCGAGACGTACGGATCGACGATCAATTCGCCATCGCCAGCACCACCAAGTCCGTGATCGCAGCCCAGGTGATGCAGATGGTCGAGGCCGGCGAGCTGGACCTCGACGACCCGGGCGCCGCGCACCTTCCCCAGGACCTCGACTTCGATACCAACGGGGCGACCATCCGCCAGCTGCTGGGCCACCGCAGCGGCATCCCCGACTATCTCCCCGCGCTAGACGCCCGTCTGCTGGCGCATCGTCGACGGTTCTGGACCCCGACCGAGGTGCTGGAGCTCGTCCCCACCGAACGCGCTCCCGCCGGTGAGGCTTTCGAGTACTCGAACACGAACTATCAGCTACTTGGGCTGGTGATCGAGCAGATCCGCGGACGACCGGTCGTCGATGTGCTGCGGGAAGGGGTCCTAGACTTCGTCGGAGTAGAACGGCTGATCTACCAACCGGTTGAAGTTCCCACCGAACCGATGGCGATGCCAGGCGGGCAGTCGACGGCTGCGCTGAAGAAGGGCGACGGTTACCTGCCATTCCTCGCTTCTGCATCCGCTGACGGTGCAGCGGCAGCCATGGCATCAGACGCGCCTTCTCTGGCGCGCTGGTGGCGAGCGTTCTGCGCCGGAGAGGTCGTCTCACAAGCCTCGCTGAACGCGATGACGACACTTCACGACGACTACGGACTAGGCCTGTACGACGTTGCCGAATGGTACGAACAGGCCGTGGGC
>DASTPT010000054.1:0-20902 GCA_035762085.1 Actinomycetota bacterium
CCGTGCGTATGTACCCCACGAGCGCGGGGGACCCGCTGGCCTGCGGCGGCCGGATGTGCTATCTAACCGCGCTATCGGACGGGGAGGTGGGGGATCCCCCCGGAAGGCTCCGTCCGCATCGGTGTGGGGGACGCAGGTCCACCCAGAAGGGGGGGTACATGACGAAGCGCAAGTGGCTTGCGCTTGTCGCGCTGTTCGGCGCGCTCACCCTCGTCACGGCGGCGTGCGCCAACGACGAGGGCGGCGGCGAGGGCGAGACCGGTACGACCGGAACGGGCGCGACGGGCGCCGGCGGCTGCGAGGCCGACGAGTTCGGCTGCGTCGAGATCGGCTCCGGAGAGCCCATCACGATCGGGACGCTCCTGGCGATCTCGGGCGACGTGGCGTTCCTCGGGCTGGACAGCCAGTACGGGGTCGAGCTCGCCGTCGACTACCTCGACGGTACGTTCGACGGGACGCCCGGACAGATCGCGGGGCACGACGTCAACCTCGTGAACGAGGACGACGGGTGCTCGGCCGAGGGCGGACAGGCGGGCGGCACGAAGCTCGCCGCCGACACGCAGATGGTCGCGGTCATCGGGACGAGCTGCTCGAGCTCGGCGCTCGGCGTCGCCGACCAGATCCTGGCCGACCAGGGGATCCTGCTCGTGTCGCCGTCGAACACGAACCCGAACCTCACGGCCGATGGCGTGACGACGGGGTTCTACGCGCGGACGGCGCACAACGACAAGATCCAGGGCGCGATCGTCGCCAACTTCGCGGTCGAGGAGCTGGGTGCACAGTCCGCCGCCACGATCAACGACGAGAGCCCGTACGCGGACGCGCTCGCGGCCGTGTTCCGGGCCGGGTTCGAGTCGCAGGGCGGCACGATCACGACGTTCGAGGCGATCCAGAGCACCGACACCGACTTCAAGCCGCTGCTCACCTCGATCGCCGAGCAGTCGCCGGACGTCCTGTACTTCCCGGACTTCAACCCGGCGTGCGCGTTGATCGCGAAGCAGGCCGCGGACATCCCTGGTCTGGACGACACCGCGCTGATCGGGTCGGACGGCTGTGCGGACCCGTCGTATACGGAGACGGCCGGCGCCGCCGCGGACGGCACCTACATCTCGCAGCCCGACACGTCGGCGTTCACGCAGGGCGACTTCTACCAGAACGAGTTCCTGCCGGCGTACGAGGAGCTGGTGGGCGACACCCCGACGGCCGCCTTCCACGCGCACTCGTTCGACGCGATGAACATCGTGGCCGCCGCGATCGAGGCGGTCATGATCGACAACGGCGACGGATCGATCTCGATCCCGAGGACGGCCCTGAAGGACGCGGTCCTCGCGACGAGCGGGCACGAGGGCATCACGGGCACGATCACCTGCGACACGCTGGGTGACTGCGCCACGGATGTCACGATCGGCGTCTACCAGGTGCCGGACGTTCCGTTCGACGACCCGCAGGCCAAGCCCGTGTTCAGCCAGACACTGACGCTCGAGGACGTCCCGGCGTAGCGCGTCACCTCTCTCTGGGTGCGGGGTGGACGGTTCGCCGTCCACCCCGCCCTGCGTCTCGGGCGATGGGCTAGGCTTCGCGGATGGCCGACGTGGGGGGTGTCGCCCGGGCCGGGGGACTCGGGCGGCTCGAGCGGTTTCCGCTCCGGCGGATCGTGCTCGTCGCGCTGTCCGCCGGCGTGCTCTGCGCGGTCGTGTACGGCTCGTACAAGACGCTCACCCTGCCCGAGGGGCAGGCCTACTCCGCATCGGCGTGGCGGGACTTCATCGTCCTCGGCATCGCGCAGGGCGCGGTGTACGCGCTGATCGCCCTCGGCTACACGCTGGTCTACGGCATCCTGCGGATGATCAACTTCGCCCACGGCGAGGTGTTCATGGCCGGTGCGTTCGGCTCGTACTTCTTCGCCGACGCCTGGAAGCAGAGCGGCTTCATGGATGACCAGCCGTGGCTGTCGGTCGCCCTCCTGGTGCTCCTCGCGATGGCGGTGTCGCTCACCGTGGCCGTCCTGCTCGAGCGTATCGCCTACCGACCGCTCCGGGGCGCGCCGCGCCTGGTCCCGCTGATCACGGCGATCGGCGCGTCGCTGTTCCTGCAGAACACCTTCCGCGGCCTGTTCGGCTCGCAGACGCGCGGCTACCCCAAGCCCACCGGCCTGGAGGGGACCTGGTCGATCCTCGGGATCCCGGTCCAGAAGGTCCAGGTGCTGGTGCTCGTGGTCGCCGCGGTCGCGATGGTGGCCCTCACCCTGTTCGTGGCGAGGACGAAGACCGGGAAGTCCATGCGCGCCGCGGCCGAGGACGCCGAGATCGCGAGCCTGATGGGCATCAACGTCGACCGCGTCATCGTCACGACGTTCGTGATCGGCGGGATGCTCGCCGGGATCGCCGGTGTGCTGTTCGCGCTCACCTTCGGGAACATCTCCTACTTCATGGGCTTCGCGCCCGGGATCACGGCGTTCACCGCGGCGGTGCTCGGGGGCATCGGGAGCATCTCGGGCGCGGCGATCGGCGGATTGACGATCGGCCTCCTGCAGTCGGTCGGTCCCGCGCTGCTGCTCACGGGCATCAACGTCCCCTCACCGTTCCAGCTCAAGGACGTCGTGACGTTCCTGATCCTGATCCTCGTGCTGCTGTTCCGGCCGGGCGGGATCCTCGGCACCGGCGAGGCGGAGAAGGTCTGACGTGGGCGCGCCGATCCGTCGGGGACTGAAGGCCGGGGTGATCGGCGGCCTCGTGCTCGTCTACCTCGCGATGGTCGGCATGATCGCGAAGTTCGACGAGCTGGTCCTGATCGGAACGCAGCTCACCCTCGGCCTCGTGCTGCTCGCCCTACCGCCGCTCGTCGCCGCGCTCGCCGCGGCTCGGCCGCGCGTCGTGGGCGGGCGGATCGAGCGCCTGGGTCCGCTGGAGGGGCTCGCGGCCGGCGTCGCCGCCGGGGCGGTCAGCGGCGGGGTCATCGCGGCGTGGCTCGTCGTAGTCGACGCGATCGGGTTCGACCGCGTGCGGTCGGTGTTCGTCGCCGTCTCGCCGGTGCTGGTCGACGTCCTGACGTTCGGCCGCGGGATCGCCGCGGGCGCGGTGATCCTGATCGTCGGGGGAGCGGCGTTCGGGGCGCTCGGCGGCGTCTGGCGCTCGATCCGGTTCGGGCTCCGCCGACCGGTCGCGATCGGCGTCGGCGTCGTCCTGCTGATGGCCATGCTGCAGCGGATCGTGCCGACGATCCTGGACGAGCTGAACATCGAGCGCGACTGGCTCTACAGCAAGGTCACGCGAGGACTGACATGGTTGGGGGCGGCGATCGTGTTCGTCGTCGCGACCGCCCTGGCGGCGTTGTGGCTCGACCGCCGCGAGCGCGCCGCCGCCGCGCCGACCGTGGAGGGTGGCCGTCCGGACACGCGGGCGATCGCGAGATCGATCGGTGTCGTCGCGATCGTTGCGGCCGCCATCGTGCTTCCGCAGCTCGCCGGCTCGATCGTGTCCGAGATCCTCGGCACGGTCGGTGTCTACGTGCTGCTCGCGCTCGGGCTGAACATCGTCACCGGCTACGCCGGGATGCTCCACCTGGGGTTCAGCGCCTTCTTCCTGATCGGGGCGTACGCCTCGGCGCTGCTCACGGGCGCGAACCTGGTCACCGCGTTCGGCCTCGTGGCGCCGCGCTTCTCCGCCGAGCTGAACTTCTACGTCTCGCTGCTGATCGTGATCGTCATCGGGGCCATCGTCGGCGCCCTGCTCGCCGCGCCCGTCCTGCGCCTGCGCGGCGACTACCTCGCGATCGTCACCCTGGCGTTCGCGCAGATCGCCGTGATCCTGGCCACGTCGAACTGGCTCCAGCCGATCACCGGGGGACCGCAGGGACTCCGGGACGTGACCGACGCGCCGCTGTTCGGGATCTCGTTCCAGAACCCGCGGAACTTCTACTACCTCGTCCTGTTCTTCTGCGTGATCGCCGTCTACGTCTCGTGGCGGCTGGCGTGGTCGCGAACGGGCCGAGCGTGGAACGCGATGCGCGAGGACGAGCAGGTCGCCGACGCGATGGGCGTCAACACGTCCCGCTACAAGCTGCTCGGCTTCGCGATCGGCGGCGCGATCGGCGCGGTCGGCGGCGCGCTGTTCTCGGTGAAGGTCGGGACGGTGCAGCCGGGCAGCTTCGAGATCCTCGTCTCGATCACGGTGCTCGCGGTGGTGATCCTCGGCGGGCTGGGCAGCGTGCCGGGCGTGGTCGTCGGCGCGCTCGTCCTCCTCGGGCTCCCCGGCCTCCTGTCGCAGCTCGAGGAGTACCGGCTGCTGATCTACGGCGGGGCGCTCGTCGCGATCATGATCCTGCGCCCGCAGGGGCTGATCCCCAACGTCCGGCGCTCGCGGGAGCTCCAGGAGGAGGAACGCACCCAGGACGCCTGGCAGGAGATCTTCGCCCAGAAGGAACAGGCCGCCGCCGAGCAGGCGGACGCCGCAACCGCCGCGGCGACGGTCGAGGAGAGCTCGTGACGTCGCTGCTCGAGGTCGAGGGTGTCGTGAAGCACTTCGGCGGGCTGTACGCCCTCGGAGGGCTGGACCTGTACGTGAACGAGGGCGAGATCGTGAGCGTGATCGGCCCGAACGGCGCCGGCAAGAGCACGCTGTTCAACGTGACGACCGGGCTGTATCCGCCCGACGAGGGCGACATCCGGTTCCAGGGCACCAGCCTGGTGGGGCTCCGCCCGAACCAGATCACGAAGCTCGGCATCGCGCGCACGTTCCAGAACGTCCACCTGTTCCCGAACATGACCGTGCTCGAGAATGCGATGGTCGGCCAGCACTGCCGGACGCGCTCGGGGGTCTTCGGCGCGATCCTCCAGCTCCCGAGCACCCGGCGCGAGGAGCAGCGGATCCGCGAGCGGGCCAAGCAAGCGCTCGGCTTCTTCGGGCCGCGCCTGACCGGCTACCGGCAGGACCAGCCCGCCTTCGTGCTGTCGTACGCCAACCGCCGACGCCTGGAGATGGCGCGCGCGCTCGCGACCGACCCGAAGGTCATCCTGCTCGACGAGCCGACGGCCGGGATGAACCCGCGCGAGACCCTGGAACTCCGCGACCACATCGTTCGGATGCGCGACGACCTCGGGCTCACGGTCCTGGTCATCGAGCACGACATGCGGGTCGTGAAGGGCGTCTCGGACCGCGTGATCGCGTGCGATTACGGTCGGAAGATCGCGGAGGGCACCTACGACGAGGTCGCGAACGACGCGCAGGTGATCGAGGCGTACCTCGGCACGAAGGCGGCCGGATGAGCGACCGCCCCGCGCCGGAGACGGCCGCAGCGGCGACCACGGACCGCCACCCGGTGCTCGAGATGCGGAACGTCCACACACACTACGGCCTGGTCTCGGTCCTGCGCGACGTGAACATCGAGATCTACGCCGGCGAGATGGTGTGCCTGCTCGGCGGGAACGCCAGCGGCAAGACCACGACCCTGAAGACGATCCTCGGCTACGTGAAGCCGTCCGAGGGCGAGGTCCTCCTCGACGGCGAGGTCGTGAGCGGCCTGAAGACGACCGACATCGTGCAGCGGGGCATCTCGATGGTCCCGGAGAACCGCCGCCTGTTCGGCAACATGACGGTGGCCGAGAACCTCGAGATGGGGGCGTACCTGCGGACGGACCGTCAGCAGGTGGCGGAGGAGCGCGAGCGGATCCTCGAGGTGTTCCCGCGCGTCCGCGAGCGGCTGAGGCAGAAGGCGGGGACGCTCTCGGGCGGCGAGCAGCAGATGGTCGCGATGGGCCGCGCGCTGATGGCCGACCCGAAGGTGCTGCTGATGGACGAGCCGTCGATGGGCCTCGCGCCCGTGCTCGTCGAGCAGGTCTTCGAGATCATCCAGAGGATCCGCGGCCTGGGCAAGACGATCTTCGTGGTGGAGCAGAACGCGAACATGGCGCTGTCGATCGCCGACCGCGGGTACGTGATCCAGACCGGGCAGGTCGTGCTGGCCGACACGGCGCAGAACCTCCTGGACAACCCCCTGATGCGGGAGGCGTACCTCGGGGAGCTGTAGATGCGACTCCGCGTGATCGACGCGACCGAGCTCCGCCGCGCGCTGCCGATGTCGGTCGCGATCGACGCGCTCGAAACCGCCTTCCGAACCCAGCTGCCCTCCGCGCCGCTCCGCTCGAACGTCGAGACGCCGGCCGGGTCGCTGCTCCTGATGCCGTCGTCGTCGGAGGACGCGCTCGGCGTGAAGCTCGTGACGCTGACGCCGACGAACGCCGGCCGCGGCCTGCCGTACATCCACGCCCTGTACGCGTTGTTCGACGGGGCGACCCAGGCGCCGCGCGCGATCCTCGACGGGGCGGCCCTCACGGCGTTGCGGACGGGCGCGGTGTCGGGCCTGGCGACGCGCCGCCTCGCGGTCCCCGAGGCATCGCGGCTGGTGGTCTTCGGCGCGGGTGTCCAGGCCCGCTCGCACATCGAGGCGATGCGCGCCGTCCGGCCGGTCGAGCGCGTGACCATCGTGTCGCGATCGACGCCGGCCGCCGAGGCGCTGGTGGACGCGCTCCGGGCCGAAGGGCTGGACGCCGGCGTGGGCGTTCCGGACGTCGTCGCCGAGGCCGATCTCGTCTGCACGTGCACGACCAGCCCGGAGCCGGTCCTCGAGGGCAGGCTGCTCGCCCCCGGCACGCACGTGAACGCGGTCGGCGCGTACACGCCCGAGACCCGGGAGCTGGACGGCGAGGCCGTCCGACGCGCGCGGGTCGTCGTCGAGACGCGTGAGGTCGCGATGGCGGAGGCCGGAGACCTGCTGATCCCGATCCGGGAGGGCATCGTCGGGGTGGATCACGTCGCGGCCGATCTTGCCGAGCTCGTCGCCGGCGCGCCCGTCCGCCGCTCGCCGCGGGACGTCACGGTCTTCGTATCGGTCGGCGTCGCGTTCGAGGACCTGGTCGTCGCGCGCGCCGCCGTGGAGCGGGTCGCGCCGTGACGCGGACCGCGGACGTCGTCGTCGTCGGCGGCGGGGTCGTCGGCGCGAGCGCCGCCTACCACCTGGCGGCCGCCGGAGCCGGGGAGGTCCTGGTGCTCGAGCGCGCCGACGCGCTCGGCACCGGATCGACCGCCGCGTGCGCGGGCGGGTTCCGGTCGCAGTTCTCGAGCGAGGTGAACGTTCGGCTCTCGCAGGCCAGCGTCCCGATGATCGTCGGCTTCGCCGAGGAGCACGGGCTGCCGCTCGACGTGTGGCAGGACGGGTACCTGTTCCTCGTCCGGGGCGAGGCGCGGTGGGACCGGTTCCGGGAAGCCGTGGAGATCCAGCGAGCGCTGGGCGTCGAGGTCGAGCTCCTCGAGCCCCCGCAGGCCGGAGAGCTGGTTCCCGGCATCTCGCTCGAGGACGTCGTCGGAGCGACGTACGGGCCGAGGGACGGGATCGCCGACCCGTCGGGGCTCACGAACGGCTACGCGACGCTCGCGCGCCGAGCCGGTGCACGGATCGAGACCGGGGTCGAGGTCCTCGTGGTCCGCGTGGAGGCCGGCCGGGTGGTCGGGGTCCGGACGAGTTCCGGGGACGTCGACGCTCCCGTCGTCGTGAACGGGGCGGGTCCGTGGGCGGCCGTCCTCGCCGCCACGGCTGGCGTCGACCTGCCGCTCGAGCCGATCCCGCGCAACATCGTCACCACCGGTCCGTTCCCAGGCGTCCCCGAGCGCCGGACGCTCGTGATCGACGCGGAGACCAGCCTCTACTTCCACCGCGAGGGCCCCGGCGTCCTGATGGGGATGGGCGGCGTCGACGAGCGACCGTCGTTCGAGACCTCGCCGGACGAGCGCTTCATCGCCGAGGAGATCCTGCCGACGGCGATCCGCGTGTTCCCGCCCCTCGGGGACGCCGGGCTCGAGCGCACGTGGGCCGGGCTGTACGAGATGACGCCGGACCGGCATCCCGTGCTCGGCCCGGCGCCGGGCGTGGACGGCTTCTACCTGGCCAACGGGTTCAGCGGGCACGGGTTCCAGCACGCGCCCGTGGTCGGCAAGCTCCTCGCCGAGATGATCGTCGAGGGCCGAGCCACGACGGTCGACGTCTCCAGCCTGGGCCTGGAGCGGTTCGGCCGTGGACGCCTGCTGCCGGAGGCGCAGGTGGTCTGATCGGTGCCGGGGGCGGGATTCGAACCCGCACGCGCTCTCGCGCGATGGTTTTTGAGACCACCGAGTCTGCCTGTTCCTCCACCCCGGCCAGGGTGACAGTCTAGGGCCCCGCGGGGTCGCGCCGTGGCCCTCTACACTTCGGGTCTCCGGCCCGAGGAGACCGCGACGCCGAAGCCCCGCCCCGCCCCGATCCGTGCGCTCGGCCTCGTCGTGGCGGTGCTGCTCCCCGCCTGTATCACGAGCGCCGACCCCGCGCCACCCTCTCCGACGTCGTCGAGCCAAACGCCCGCGTCCACCGTGACGACGGCGAGCCCGACGTCCTCCGATCCGGTCTCGCTCACGGTCGCGTTCGTGGAGGCGCTCGAGGACGACGAGCCGGTGGACCGGGTCACGGCCGCGTTCCAGGCCGCTCGGCTGGCGTTCTCGAACGCCGAGCTGGTGGCGGGTCTCCCCGTCGACGTCGAGGTGGTCGCCTACGACACGGAGGGCGACCCGGCGCAGACGGCCGAGGTCGCCACCGAGATCGCCTCCACGCCCGAGATCGTGGCCGCGATCGCCGCCCCGGGCCTGACCGAGCAGCAGACGCTCGGGGACGCGCTGTCGGGCGAGGGGATCCCCTGGCTGTCCCTGTCCGGCGAGGGCGCCAGGCTGGGGGAGCGGGGGTGGACGGCCTGGCGTCGGCTGGTCGCGGACCAGGCGACCCAGGGCGAGACGCTCGGACGCGTCGTCGACGAGTTGGGGCCGTCCGCGAGAGGGGTGTGCGTGATGGGCGACGCGTCGCCGCTCTCGGATGCGCTGCTCCGGGCGGCGGTCCGCTCGCTCGGCGACCCCGTCGCCCTGCGGTCGACCGTCACGGAGGCGCAGCCCGACGTCGCCTCGGCAGCGGAGGCGGTGGCGAGCGCCGGGTGCGGCGTCGTGCTCTGGGGTGGCGGGGGGAGCGTCGGGGCGGCGCTGCGACGTCAGCTCGTCGAGGTGGGCATGGGGGAGGTCGCCTTCGCGGGCGGTGACGCGATCCGCGACCGGACCTTCCTGGAGGCGGTCGGCCCCGCGGGGGAGGGCACCCTGGCGGTGTGTCCGTGCGTCGACGTCTCGACCTCGATCGACCTGGCCGCGCAACGCTTCATCCAGGACTACCAGTCCGAGTTCGGCCTGCCCCCGGGTCCGTACGCGGTCGAGGCCTGGGACGCCGCCCGGATCCTCGTGTCGGCCTTCCGCGACGGTGCTGAGACGCGCGAGGACGTCGCCGTCGCGCTCGGGGGGATGACGACCTTCGACGGGCTCGGGCGAACGTACCGGTTCGGCCCCGACGGAGACCTGGAGGAAGGGCGCCGGTCGGTCCGTCTCTCGCGCGTCGAGGGGGGGCGGTGGCTCGAGCTGCCCAGCACAGCGCCATCATCCTGAAGCGTGCCAGGGGGCCCGCAGGAGGCGGGACCGCGGGGACCTCACCTTGCATTGCCCGTGGGAGCGGATGGCCGTAGAGTCGCCCGTGTGAGGGCTCCGGGTCCTCGGGGTCCCTTGCGGGATGCCGGAATCGAGGAGGGGGCATGCGTAGGAAGCGCTTCTGGCCCATGCTCGCGTTGGTGGCGGCGCTCGCGCTCGTGGCCGCGGCCTGTGGCGAGGACGAGGGCGACGGCGGCGAGACGGGACCGACCGCAGCGACCGGGGGAGCCGCGGAGACGGGTGGCATGGGCGCCATGGACTGCTCGGGCGTCGACGCGGATGGGGGCGACCTGTTCGCGAGGATCTGCTCGGACGGCGTGATCCGCGTATCCACGGACCCCGCCTACCCGCCGCAGTCGTTCCTCAACGAGGAGACGGGCGAGTACGAGGGCTTCGACATCGACGTCGCGACCGAGATCGCGACGAGGCTGGGCGTCGAGGTGGCGTGGGAGGCCCCGTCGTGGGACCTCATCATCGCCGGTGGATGGAACGACCGCTGGGACATGAGCGTCGGGTCGATGACCGTCACGCCCGAGCGCGCCGAGGTCCTCCACTTCACGCCCGCGTACTACTACACGCCGGCCGTGGTGGCGGTGCACGAGGACAACACGTCGATCCAGGACCTGGAGACCGACCTGGACGGCAAGACGATCGGCGTCTGTGGTGGATGCACGTACGACTACTTCCTCCAGAAGACGCTCGAGATCCCGGGGTACACGTTCGACTTCATCATCGACGACGCGAACATCGTGACCTACGACACGGACTCGACGGCGGTCCAGGACCTGTCGCTCGGCGACGGGACGCGTCTGGACGCCGCGATCTCATCCGAGACCGTGATCCAGGGCGCGATCGACAAGGACAAGCCGATCAAGATGGTCGGCGACCCCGTGTTCTACGAGCCGCTCGCGGTGGCGTTGGACAAGAGCGCGCAGCTCGATCCGACGAGCCTGCTCGAGGCCGTGAGCGCCATCGTCGACGAGATGCACGCGGACGGTACCCTGACCGACCTGTCGACGGAGTGGTTCGGGACCGACTACACGGTCGCCGTCTGACGGTGAGAGAGGCGACGTGAAGATCGAGGCGGCGGGGGCCGGGGACGTCCGGCCCCCCGCCCCGAAGGGGCGGCGCGAGCGGCTCGAGCTCGTGTCGTCCCGCGTGCCTTTCTGGGCGAAGCTGACCCTCGTCTGGATCGGCATCTTCGCGGTCCTCGGGTTCTTCTTCTCGGCCGCGGAGTTCGACGCGGCCTGGATGCGGGACCAGTTCGAGTTCATCGCGCGCGGTCTGACTTGGACCGTGATCATCTCGGCGCTGGCGATCGTGCTCGCGTGCGTCCTCGCGCTCCTCGGCGCCCTCGGACGCCTATCGAGGAACCCGATCTCGTTCGGCGTGGCCGGTTTCTACACCTCGTTCTTCCGCGGCACGCCGCTCATCGTGCAGATGTTCCTGATCTACCTCGGGCTCCCTCAGATCGGCCTCGCCTTCGGCGAGCCGTGGCGGACGTGGCTGACCCTCGATGCGATCCCGGCCGGCGTCCTGGCGCTGGGCCTGAACTACGGCGCCTACATGACCGAGATCTTCCGTGCCGGCATCGTCTCGGTCGGGCACGCGCAGGGCGAGGCCGCGGACGCGCTCGGGATGATGTACCGGCAGAAGATGCGTCGGGTCGTGCTGCCGCAGGCCTTCCGGGTCATCATCCCGCCGACGGGCAACGAGTTCATCGCGATGATGAAGGACTCCGCGCTCGTGAGCTTCCTCGGCACGCAGGTGGCGCAGATGGAGATCTTCCGACGCGCGCAGCTCGTCGGGAAGGCGAGCTTCCGCAACCTGGAGGCGCTCATCGTCGCCGCGATGATCTACTGGCTCCTCACGACGGTGTTCCAGTACTTCCAGACGCGGCTGGAGAAGCGGCTGTCGAAGGGATACGTCCGCGGGGCGGCAACACCGGCGAAGCGGAAGACCATCCCGCAGAGCGGCGGCGGTCTGGGCGGCGGTGCCGGGACGATCGAGATCCCGGAGCCGTTCGAGGGCGGCACGGCACTGAGCCCCGAGGAGGCGGCCGAGAGGGCGGCACAGGCGATGCGGGATGCCGCCGGGCCGGGTCGGCACGACGAGGACGGACCATGACCTTCATGGACGGCGACGTGGTCCTCCGCGTGACCGACCTGCACAAGACCTTCGGTCAGCTCGAGGTGCTCCGGGGCATCAACCTGGCCGTCCACCGCGGCGAGGTGGTGGTCATCTTCGGCCGATCGGGCTCGGGGAAGAGCACGCTGCTCCGATGCGTCAACTTCCTCGAGGAACCCACGGAGGGGACGATCGAGGTCGCCGGGATCAGGATCGAGGTCGGGCACAGAACCCATCACAAGCGCGAGGAGATCCGACAGCTCCGGATCAGGGCCGGGATGGTCTTCCAGGACTTCCAGCTCTTCCCGCACATGTCGACGCTCCGCAACGTGATGGAGGGCCCCGTCACGGTCAAGAAGAAGTCGGAGGACGAGGCCCGGGGTCTTGCGATGTACTTCCTCGAGCGGGTCGGCATGGCCGACAAGGCCGAGGAGTTCCCGATCCGCCTGTCGGGCGGTCAGAAGCAGCGCGTGGCGATCGCCCGCGCGCTCGCGATGGAACCCGAGGTGATGCTGTTCGACGAGCCGACGTCGGCGCTCGACCCCGAGCTGATCGGCGAGGTGCTCGAGGTCATGAAGTCGCTCTCGACGGAGCTGCACATGACGATGATCGTCGTCACGCACGAGATGGGGTTCGCTCGGGAGGTCGCGAACCGCGTGTGCTTCTTCCACGAGGGGGTCATCCTCGAGGAGGGTCCTCCGGAGGAGGTCCTCGTCAACCCGCGGTCGCCGGAGACGAAGCGCTTCATCGACGCCGTCTTGTAGACCGCACGCGCGATCGGGAACAAGTGACGGACCGAGGAACCTTTGGAGCCGCTCACGCCTTCCCCAAACGCGAGCGTTGTCTACTCGGTTCCTCGGTCCGTCAAAAGGTGGCCCCAAGCGACCCGGTAGCCGGTCGGCCGGTCCGATCTCCGTGCCGGGTGGCGTCCCCGAGGACTCTCGCCCTCCGGTTCGCCGCTCCGACCCGGACCCGTTTCCGCCCTACCGTCCCAGCGGCCGCTTGGGACCGCTGCGAACAGTACCTACGCGCCCTTCCGCCTGTCAATCTCGTAGGCACGCTGCGCCGCAAGGCGTACGGCTCAGCACCGCAGGTAGCACCGTGCGCGCGAGGAGCGAAGAAAGAGTGACAAACGGGACGACATCGCGGCGCCGCGGTGTCAGCGGTCGGAGGTCTCGGCGAGCGCGGCGGGACGCCGCACGACGGCCGGGTACGGGCGCAGGTAGAGCGTCCCGACGACGACGAGGTAGCCGATCCAGGCGACGAGCTCGAGCGCCGTGGGGTCCGCGTTGTACCCGACCAGACCGCGGAGGACCGCGCCGAGGCCCGCGTCGTCGGGGAGCGTCGCCGACAGGTCGAACGCCGTCGTCGTGAGGAAGGGGAACCACCCCGCCTCCTGGAGCTCGTGGACCGAGTAGGCGAAGAGCCCGGCCGCGACGACCACGAGGATCGTGCCCGTCACCCTGAAGAACGTCCGCAGGTTCATGCGGATCCCGCCGCGGTACAGGAGCACGCCGAGGACGACCGCGACCGCAAGCCCCAGGAGGGCGCCGACGAGCTGCTGTCCGACGCCGCCGGCCTCGACGGCGGTGCCCTTCGCGGCCGCGAACAGGAACAGGGCGGTCTCCACGCCCTCGCGCAGGACCGCGGTGAAGGCGAGCGCGGCGAGCGCGAACCCGCCGGCGACGAGCGCCGTGTCCACCTTCTCCTGGAGCTCGGACCTGATCCGCGCGCCCTGGCGGCGCATCCAGAAGATCATCCAGGTGAGCACCCCGACCGCGGTGAGCGTGACGAGGCCCTCGAAGACCTGCTCGGCCGCGCCCTCGAACTCGGCGCCGAGCGCGAAGATCGCCGTCCCCACCACCGCCGAGATCACCACGGCGAGCCCGGTGCCCCACCAGATCAGGTGGGCTCGATCGGTCCGTCCAAGCTGCTTCAGGTAGGCGAGGAGGATCGACACGATCAGCGCGGCCTCGATGCCCTCGCGCAGCGCGACGATGAACGCAGCTCCCAATCCGGACCCTTCCCCTCCGTGCCACGGGTCCGCCCGCGCGCGTGACCCGTCCATCGAATCCTACCGACGGGGTCGGATTCACGTCAAGGTCGTTCGGTCCCGAACGACCAACGGACGGCTCACGGCGCGTCGCCGCGCTGGGGTAGCATCGCGCCGGTGGCGAAGGACGCGGGACCCCCCAAGCGATTGTTCCTCCTGGACGGGCACAGCCTGTCGTACCGGGCGTTCTTCGCGCTCCCGACGACGCTCGTGACCAGCAGCGGCCAGATCACGAACGCCGTCTACGGCTTCACCTCGATGCTGATCAAGCTCCTCGCCGAGGAGCGTCCGGACTTCGTCGCGGTGGCCTTCGACGTGGGCGCGCCGATCGTGCGTCTGGAGAAGTACGCCGAGTACAAGGCCGGACGGGCCGAGGCGCCGGACGAGTTCCGTCAGCAGCTCGGGCTGATCGTCGAGGTGCTCGAGACCCTTCGCGTCCCGGTGATCGGCATCGAGCGGCACGAGGCCGATGACGCGATCGCGACGCTCGCGCTGCGGGCGCTCGAGCGCGACATCGAGACCGTGATCGTCACCGCCGACCGCGATTTCTTCCAGCTGGTCCGGCCCGGGATCACCGTGATGTTCAACGTGAAGGGCATCTCGGACATCCGGCGGTACGACGAGGAGGCGGTCACCGAGCGGTTCGGGCTGCCACCATCGAAGTACCTGGACTACGTCGCTCTCAAGGGCGACCCCTCGGACAACATCCCGGGCGTCCCCGGCGTCGGCGAGAAGACGGCATCGAAGCTGGTCCAGGACTTCGGCTCGGTCGAGGCGCTGCTCGAGCGGACCGACGAGCTGAAGCCCAAGTTGCGCGAGGCGATCGAGGCCGCGGGCGAGCAGCTCGTCCTGAACAAGGACCTCGCCCAGCTGGACACCGCCGTCGACGTCCCGGTCCAGCCAGAGGACTGCGTCATGGGCGAGTGGGACGTCGAGGCCGTGCGGCGGCTCTTCATCTCGCTCGAGTTCCGCACGCTCCTCGACCGGCTCGAGGAGGTCGGGCGCTCGGCGAAGCCCTCCGTCGAGGTGGCCGAGCTCGACCTACGCGAGGCCCCGCTCCAGGAGGTCGCGGCGGTCCTCGGCTCGGACGCGCCCAAGGCACTGCGCCTGGAGCTCGACGGACGGGCGGTGCTCGGGGTGGGGGTCTCGGCCGGCGGGGGGCAGGCGGCCTACGCCGCCGTGCGCTCGCTCGCGGAGGTCGCCGACGTGCTCGCCGGCGACGCGCCGAAGTGGGTCCACGACGCGAAGGACGTCGAGACCGCGGCGCTCGCCGCGGGCGGGTCCCTCGGCGGCGTCCGGTTCGACACGATGCTCGCCGCGTACCTCCTGGACCCCGCGACGCCCAGCTACGAGCTCCGCGCCCTCTGCGAGCAGTACCTGGGCACCGACGTGGTCGGCTCGGTCGGTGAGGAGGCCGAGGGGCAGCTGTTCGGCGCGTCGTGGCGCGCCGTCGCCGCCGAGGCCGCCGCGATCGCGCTGCTCGCGCCCGCGATGGACGAGCGGATCGAGAAGGCTGGGATGCGACGCCTGCTCGACGACGTCGAGTTGCCGCTGTCGTCGGTCCTCGCGCGGATGCAGGCGCGGGGCGTGGCGCTCGACGTCGCGTACCTCGACGAGATGGCCGCCGACGTCCGGAGCCAGATGACGGAGCTCCGGACGCGGATCTTCCAGGAGGCGGGCGAGGAGTTCAACCTCAACTCCCCGCCGCAGCTGCGCGCGATCCTCTACGAGAAGCTCGGGCTCTCACCGGGCAAGAAGACGCCGAAGGGCCAGCTCTCGACCGACGCCAGCGTGCTGGAGAAGCTCCGCGACCAGCACCCGATCGTCGACGCGCTGCTCTCGTGGCGCGAGCTCGACAAGCTGAACTCGACGTACCTGGAGGCGCTCCCGCGGCAGGTCGACGCAGCGGATGGGCGCGTCCACACCACGTTCAACCAGACCGGTGCGGCCACCGGCCGCCTGTCGTCCTCGAACCCGAACCTCCAGAACATCCCGGCGCGGACCGAGCTCGGCCGGCAGATCCGCCGGGCGTTCGTCCCCGGCTCGCCCGGGCAGGTCCTGCTCGTGGCCGACTACTCGCAGATCGAGCTCCGCCTCCTCGCGCACCTCGCCGAGGACGAGGGCCTGCGCTCCGCCTTCGAGTCCGGACAGGACATCCACGCCGCCACGGCCGCGAAGATGTACGGCCTTCCGCCCGAACAGATCGACGGCTCGATCCGCAGCCGCGCGAAGGCCGTGAACTACGGTCTCGCGTACGGGATGAACGCGTACGGGCTGGCCTCGCGGCTGGAGATCACGCCGGACGAGGCCCAGGAGTTCATCGACGCGTACTTCGCGAGCTTCCCGCAGATCAAGGACTACCTGGATCGTCAGGTCGGGCGGGCCACGCGCGACGGCTTCACCGAGACGCTCCTCGGCCGCCGCCGCTACATCCCCGAGCTCCAGGCCTCGAACCCGCGGATGCGCGACATGGGCCGCCGGATGGCGCTGAACGCGCCGATCCAGGGCAGCGCGGCCGACGTGTTCAAGCTCGGGATGCTGCGGGTGGACGAGGCGCTCCGCCAGGCCGGCCTCGACTGCCACACGCTGCTGACCGTTCACGACGAGCTGGTGTTCGAGGTCTCGGAGGGGCGGGTCCACGAGGCGTCGGCCCTCGTGCGGGCCCAGATGGAGGCCGCGTACGACCTCTCGGTGCCGCTGCGGGCCGACATCGGCTGGGGTCCGAACTGGGCCGACGCCGTCCCGGAGGGCCACTGAGCGGCGCCGCCAGGCGTTGACGGCGTTTCCGCAGGACAACTACCATCCCTGCGCCGCGAGGCGAGCCTCGCCGCGGCAACTCCCAACGGCCGCGGTGCACGCCTGGCGCGCGGAAGGAGATGGTTCCGATCGACGAGCAGAACGCGTCACCGAAGGCCGCGCCCGAGCGCGACCTGACCCCGGAGGAGCTGATCGAGGCCATGGAGGCCTCGCTCCGCGACTTCAAGGACGGGGACATCCTCGAGGGCGAGGTCGTGAAGATCGACCGCGACGAGGTCCTCCTCGACATCGGCTACAAGTCCGAGGGGGTCATCCCCTCGAAGGAGCTCTCGATCCGTCACGACGTCGACCCGGGCGAGGTCGTGAAGGTCGGCGACCATGTCGAGGCCCTGGTCCTGCAGAAGGAGGACAAGGAGGGCCGCCTGATCCTGTCGAAGAAGCGCGCGCAGTACGAGCGCGCGTGGGGCCGGATCGAGGAGGTCATGCAGTCCGGATCGACGATCAAGGGTCCGGTGATCGAGGTCGTGAAGGGCGGGCTGATCCTGGACATCGGGCTGCGCGGGTTCCTGCCGGCCTCGCTGGTCGACCTGCGGCGGGTCCGGGACCTGCACCCGTTCGTCGGCACCGAGCTCGAGTGCAAGATCATCGAGCTCGATCGCAACCGCAACAACGTCGTGCTCTCGCGGCGCGCGTTCCTCGAGGAGTCGCAGAGCGAGGGGCGGAAGAAGTTCCTCGAGTCCCTGCAGAAGGGCGAACGGCGCAAGGGGACCGTGAGCTCGATCGTGAACTTCGGGGCGTTCGTCGACCTCGGCGGCGTGGACGGTCTCGTCCACGTGTCCGAGCTCTCGTGGAAGCACGTCGACCACCCGAGCGAGGTCGTCCAGGTCGGCCAGGAGGTCGAGGTCGAGGTGCTCGACGTCGACCTCGAGCGCGAGCGGGTATCGCTCAGCCTCAAGGCCACCCAGGAGGATCCCTGGAAGGAGTTCGAGCGCAAGTACGCGGCCGGCGAGATCATCGAGGGCCAGGTCACGAAGCTCGTGCCGTTCGGCGCGTTCGTGCGTGTCGCCCAGGGGATCGAGGGGCTCGTGCACATCTCCGAGCTGTCGGACCAGCATGTCGACACGCCGGAGTCGGTCCTCACCGTCGGCGACCAGGTCCGCGTGAAGGTCATCGAGGTCGACGTCCCGCGGCGGCGGATCAGCCTGTCGATGCGGCAGGTCGGTGCGGCGATGCCGAAGCCGGCGACCGAGATCGAGGAGGAGGTCGTCCCCGCGCCCGCGGCTCCCGCGCCGCCGGCGGTGGAGGCCCCGGCGCCCGTCGCCGAGCCCGAGGTCGCGCCGCCCGTCACTCCCGAGCCCGCCGTCGAGCCCGAGCCCGCCGCGGAGGCTCCGGCGCCGGCGCCCGAGCCGGTCGCGGCCGAGCCCGAGCCCGAGGCGGAACCGGAAGAGGAGATCTCGCTCGAGGCGATCCTCGAGGACCTGAAGCGTCGCGAAGGCCGCACGGAGTAGGCCGTGCTCCTCGTCGGCCTCACCGGCGGGATCGGCTCCGGCAAGACCACCGTCGCGCGCATGCTGGAGACCCGCGGCGCGGTCGTGTTCGACGCCGACCTCCTCGCCCGGGACGCCGTCGAGCCCGGGACGCCCGGCTACCGCCAGGTCGTCGAGCGCTTCGGCCCGAACGTGCTCGCACCGGGGGGCGGCATCGATCGCGAGGCCCTCGCCGCCGTGGTCTTCGCCGACCCGGCCGCCCGGCGCGACCTCGAGGCGATCGTCCACCCCGAGATCCGCCGGCTGTTCGCCGAGAGCACCGAGGCCTACCGCGACACCGACGCCGTCGTCGTCTTCAGCGCGCCCCTGCTGGTCGAGACCGGGATGCACACGGCGTTCGAGATCCTGGTGGTCGTCTCGGCCCCGGTCGAGCAGCAGATCGAGCGGCTGATGCGCGAGCGGGCGATGTCGGAACCCGCGATCCGCGAGCGGATCTCGGCGCAGCTGCCGCTGGAGGACAAGGCCGAGGTGGCCGACATCCTGATCGACAACGACGGCACCCTCGAGGAGCTCGAGGGCCAGGTCGATCGCGTGTGGACGCAACTGCGGGCGCGCGCGTCGGCGGGGACCGGCGGCTGAGCGACGCGGCCCGATATCCTTGGGCGCCGTGAGGTACGCGGCCGTCTTCTTCGACGCGGGGGAGACGCTCGTCCACCCGCACCCCACGTTCCCGGACCTGTTTGCGGCGATCCTTCGGCGCGAGGGGCACGACGTCGACGCGGAAACCGTCCGGAGCCGGGTCCACGTGGTGTTCGACCGGTTCAAGCGGGCGGCGGACGACAACGAGCTGTGGACCACGACGCCCGAGCGGTCGCGCAGGTTCTGGCACGACGTCTACGGCATCTTCCTCCGCGACCTGGACATCGGGGAGCCCGACGGGCTCGTCGACCGCCTGTACACGGAGTTCACGGACCTGGCGAACTATCGCCTGTTCGAAGACGTGCCGCCGGTGCTCGATCGCCTGCACGAGGCGGGGATCCTGCTCGGCGTGGTCTCGAACTTCGAGGAGTGGCTCGAGCAGCTGCTCGAGGAGCTCGGCGTGCTCGGCAGGTTCGACGTGCGGGTGATCTCCGGCGTCGAGGGGATGGAGAAGCCCGACCCGCGGATCTTCCGGCTCGCGCTCGATCGGGCGGGCGTGGAGCCGGCCGACGCGGTCTACGTGGGGGACGATCCGGTGATGGACATCGTGCCCGCCACCGCCGTCGGCATGCTCCCCGTGCTGATCGACCGCCGCGGGCGGTTCCCGGAGGCGCAGGGGCTGCGGTTGACGTCGATGTCGGACCTGCCGGGGGTGCTCGGGCTGTGAGCGACGTCGAGCGCGTGTTCACGGTCGAGGACGCGAACGCGATGCTCCCCGACCTCAGCGCGCGTCTCGCGCGGATCCGCGACGCCCGCCGGGTCGTGATCGAGACCGCCCGGCTGGTCCGCGACCGGGTCGAGGCCGACGGGGGCGGGGTCGCGGGCGAGTCCGCGTACTTCGACGCCGCGCGGACCCTCCGGGCCGAGCTCGAGCACCTGACGGAGCAGGACGTCGTCCTGCGCGACCCCGAGACCGGGCTCGTCGACTTCCTCGGCGAGGTCGAGGGTCGCCGGGTGTGGCTGTGCTGGCGACTCGGCGAGGAGCGCGTGACGCACTACCACGAGCTGGACTCGGGGTTCGTGGGGAGGAAGCCGCTGTGACCGAGCGCAGCCGGGTCGTCGTCATGGGCGGGACGGCCGAGCGTCCGCCGCCCGGGATCCACGTCGTCGAGGAGGTGGTGGACCTCTCGTACGCGACCGCCGTCGAGGAGGTCGCGGCGGCGCTCGAGGGCGCCGATGTCCTGTTCGCCTGGCGGCCGAGCCGCGAGCTGCTCGAGCCGGCCTGGGGGAGCGCCGGGTCCCTGAAGTGGATCCAGGCGGCCTCGGCGGGCGTGGACGGGCTCGTGTTCCCCGCCATGGTCGAGCACGACGTCGTGCTGACGAACGCCCGAGGTGTGTTCGACGACGCGATCGCCGAGTACGTGATGGCGCTGCTGCTCCTGTTCGCGAAGGACCTCCGCGGCGTGCTCGAGCAGCAGCGCCGGGGCGAGTGGCGGCGAGCGGACACCGAGACGCTCGAGGGCAAGCGGCTCCTCGTCGTAGGCGCCGGACCGATCGGCCGAGCGATCGGCAAGGCGGCCAAGACGTTCCACGTGCTCGTGCGGGGCGTGGGGCGGACGTCGCGGCCGGGCGACGCCGTGTTCGGGACGATCATGGGGGTCGAGGAGCTTCATGAGGCTCTCGGGTGGGCCGACTACGTGGTGGACACGCTGCCCGCCACGCCCCAGACCGAGCGCCTGTTCGATCGCGAGGCGTTCGCGGCGATGAACCCCTGGGCGCGGTTCGTGAACGTCGGGCGGGGGAGCACGGTCGACGAGGATGCGCTCGTCGAGGCGCTGCGCTCGGGCGGGATCTCGGCTGCGGCGCTCGACGTGTTCGAGGACGAGCCGTTGCCCACCGACAGCCCGCTGTGGGACCTCCCGAACGCCATGGTCTCGCCGCACGTCGCCGGCAACTTCGCGGGCTGGCGCGAGGCGCTCGTCGAGCTCTTCGTCGAGAACCTCGAGCGCTATCTGACCGGCAACCCGCTCCGCAACGTCGTCGACAAGGCGCTCGGCTTCGTCCCCTGACCGCGGCCGGCAACCGTCGCGAGGGCCTGTGCTAGTCTCGCGCCACTGGGGCCGACGGGCCTCGTTCCGCGAAGATCCGAGGGGGTTCACGATGCGCAAGATCCTGGCGATGGTCGCCGTGGCGGGGCTGCTGCTCGCCGCGTGCGCCGAGGACGAGCCGACCATCGGCGGGACCGGGGCGACCGGCCCGACGGGCGGCACCGAGGCCACCGGCCCGACCGCCCCGGCCAC
>DASTPT010000055.1:0-11585 GCA_035762085.1 Actinomycetota bacterium
GGCGACGCACGCGAGACGCCGGCCATCCCGACGATGCGCGCCCTCGCCCGGCGCGGGGCGGACGTGCGGTTCCACGACCCGTTCGTCGACCGGGTGACCCTGAACGGCACGCCGCTCGAGCGCCGGGACCTGGACGAGGCGGTGGCCGAGGCGGACCTGGTGGTGCTCCTCACGCCGCACTCGGACTACGACCTCGAGCGCCTGGCCGCCTCCGCGCGGATCGTGTTCGACACAAGGAACGCGTACCGCGGCAGGCGTCCCGCGAACGTGGTGGGCCTGTGACGCGGTACCTGGTCACCGGCGGCGCGGGGTTCATCGGATCCCACCTGGCCGACCGCCTGCTCGCGCGCGGCGACGAGGTGCTCGCCCTGGACGACCTGTCGACCGGGAGGAGCCGGAACATCGCGCACCTCAAGGAGACGCGCGGGTTCCGGTTCCGGCACGGCTCGATCCTCGACGCTCCCCTCGTCAACCGGCTGGTCGAGGAGACCGACGTCATCGTCCACCTGGCGGCGGCGGTCGGCGTGAAGCTGATCGTCGAGCGCCCGCTCGAGTCGCTGGTGACGAACATCCGCGGGACCGAGACCGTCCTGTCGGCCGCCGCCGAGAACGACCGCAAGGTCCTCGTCACGTCCACGTCCGAGATCTACGGGAAGAACACCGGGCTGCTCTCGGAGGACGCCGACCGGATCATCGGGTCGCCGCTCAAGGCGAGGTGGTCGTACAGCACCGCGAAGGCCGTGGACGAGATCCTCGCGAACGCGTACTGGCGCGACCGCGCGACCCCGACGATCATCGTGCGGATGTTCAACTCGGTCGGCCCCCGGCAGACCGGGCAGTACGGGATGGTCGTGCCGAGGTTCGTCCGCCAGGCACTCGCCGGTGAGGACGTCACCGTCTACGGCGACGGCGGCCAGCGCCGGTGCTTCTGCCACGTGCTGGACACGGTGGAGGCGCTCGTCGGGCTCCTCGACCACCCGAACGCCGTTGGGGGCGTCTTCAACGTGGGCGCCGCGAACGAGGTCACGATCAACGGGCTCGCCGAGCTGGTCATCGAGATGAGCGGCTCGAGCTCGAGGATCGTCCGGATCCCGTACGACGAGGCGTACGAGGAGGGGTTCGAGGACATGCAGCGGCGCGTGCCCGACACCACCCGCATCTACGACCTGATCGGGTGGGAGGCGAAGCGATCGCTCGAGGACGTCATCCGGGACGTCCTGGCCCACGAGCGGGCCTCGCTCCCCGTGGTGTGACGGCCCGCTTCGCCGTTCCTTTCCCCGGTGGGGTGCTAGCGTGGTAGGTCCGCTTGTCCGACGACCGCCGCGCCGGAGATGGATGCCCGTGAAGGCTGAACCCAGATCGAACGTCCCCAGGGTGCTGCTCGTCGCGCTCGCGTGCCTGGCGTCGATGGCGCTGCTCGCGCCGCCGGCCGTGGCGGCGCTCCCCGACACCTCATCGCCGGTCCTGGACCTGGACCGGTACATCCAGACCCGGCCGTTCGCCGGCAGCTCGATCTCGACCCGGGACGCCGAGGGGACCGCGTACGTCCCGGCGGACAACTCGCTGTGGCTGGTGGGCGACAACGGCCGCTCGGCGTACGAGGTGAACCCGTACACGGGCGAGCTGAAGCGGGTGATCGACCGCACGGCGTTCGAGTCGGCCCCACGGTTCGGCGGCGGGTCGGTGGCGGGGCCGGACCGCTCGGGCGACCTGGAGAGCCTGGCGTACGACGAGGACAGCGACGTGCTCTACGCGTTCTCGGGCACCTGCTGCACGAGCGCGGCGCAGCCGACGGCGTTCCGGCTCACCCGCGTCGGGGGCGATCTCCAGGTCGACTCGTACCAGCCGCTCCCCTCGACCGCGGACTACACGGCGGCCGCGTGGAGCCCGACCGACGACACCGTGATCGTCGCGAAGGGGCGGAACCTGCGGACGTACGACTTCGCGAGCAACGCGTCGGGCACGACGTTCCGGGTGAGGGGGGTCCCGGGGATCCTGGGGCTGGACTTCTCGCTCGACGGCGCGGACCTGATGGCGGTGAACAACGACCAGCGGATGTTCCGGATCCGGTGGGCGACGAAGCGGATCGTGTCGGGCTGGAACCTCGACCTCACGCCGTTCGGGATCCGCGACAGCCGGGGCGTCGAGGTGGTCCCGAGGCAGGGCGGCGGCGGGTTCGATCAGCTGTACGTGTACGACGGCTACGACGGGCGTTCGAACACGGACCCGAAGAAGTACGCGGTCTACGTGTTCGACGTGTCCGGCTCGGGCGGCAGCGGTGGCGGCGGCGAGCTCGTCGGGAACCCGGGCTTCGAGGCCGACACGACCGGGTGGAAGGCCGGCGGGGTCGCGACCCTCAGTCGCGTCGCGGGCGGGCACGGCGGGAGCTCCTCGGCGCGGCTCTCGAACGGCGGATCCACGAGCGGGACCTGCGTGCTGAACGACTCGCCGAACTGGGTGGGGACCACCACGAGCGGCACCTACACCGCAAGCCTGTGGGTCCGCGGCGAGAGCGCGGGGGCGACCCTGCGGCTGCGCCTGCGCGAGTACAACGGCGGGACGCTCGTGGGGACGGCGAAGATCTCGCAGGTCTCCCTGACGACCTCGTGGCAGCAGTTGTCGGTGGCGCTGACGGCGCAGAGCCCCGGCTCGTCCACCCTGGACCTGACCGCGTACATGTCGAACGCGCCGCCGGGCGTGTGCTTCTACGCCGACGACGCGTCGATCACGGTCGCCTAGCGGCGGCGGCGGGGCGGGGACCGCTCAGTTCGCCTGTCTGCGTCCCCGAGCGACGGCGCTCGGGTGGCGGGCGGCCGAGGCGGCCCGGTCATCGGATGTGGATCGATGCCAGGTGCCGTCCGGCTCGATGACGAGCGGGACGGGCGGGAGCCTCCTGGTGCGGAACTCGTCCAGGCGGTAGACCCTCGCACCGCGTGCCGACCGGTGTTCGCTCATGTCGGAGCCCCCGTGTGGTGCCTGTGCGCTTACGCCCTGACCCCACCATCGGCAGGGAGCGGACGGACTTGACCCCCGTGGGGCGTGTCGAGCGGTGGAGGGTCGGTCGGGGGCGCGAGGGTTCAGCGCCGTCGCACGAGCACGATCCCGACGATGACGGCGATCGCGAGCACCACGATGAGCGAGGCGCCCGTGAGCAGGCTGTCGTCGCCAGGGTTGCTCTGGTCCTCGCACGCCGCGAGCAGCGGGACGAGCAGGGCGGTCAGCGGGACGATCCGGGACTTCATGGGGCATCACCTCCGCCCCCCGGCTTACCCGGCGGCGGTGCGCTCAACCGTCGGACTCGAGCGGGGGGCGTCCGGGACCGAAGAGGGGTAAGGCGAGCTCTCCGCGGGGTGTGGCCGGACGGGGTCTCAACCCGTTGGCGACTTCAGGGGACCTTTCCCCGGTATCGGGTCTCAACCCCCTTGATGACTGCGTCCCAGGCGTTCGTCGACAAGGAGGTTGATGCCGAGACCTCGCTGGACGCGCGGACCTCTCAACCTGTTGAGCCGCTCCCACCGGGGTTCGGAGCAGCTCGTCGCGGCGCCCGGTGGAACCCGTCACCCGCACCGGGGGCCGTCGGTGGGACGGCCCCCGGTGCTTCGCGCCCCCCTCAGTCGCCCGGGAACTGGAAGGGGGCGGCCCCCCTTCCACGAGCTGAAGGCCCCCGCCACGGGCAGCGGCGGGGGCCTCCGACCCAAGATCACGAGGACCTGGGCCAGCGCGGATCGACCCGGAGCGGGTCGATCAGCGCCGTCGGGAGTTCGCCGAAGACCCTCGCGATCGTGATCAGGTGCCCGTACGACGGCGTCTCCTTCCCGGTCCTCCACTGGCGGACCGTCGTCGAGTGGATGCCCTCGTCCTCGCCGCGGAGGAGCCACAGCGCGTCGGCCGAGGACAGCCCGCGCCGCTCGAGCAGGTCGTCGAACCAGACCTGGAAGTCGCCCACCGGATCGTGGATCCGGGCGGACGTCGCCAGAAGGCTCATGAGCCCTTCCCTATCGCCGGACGCCGGTCAGTCTCGGCCGCGGGCCGCCTTAGGGTCAGGGTCCTAAGGCCCGTCCACCCCGGGACCCGGGCCGAGGGCCAGCGGGGTAGCCGGCTCGACGCACGCCCGCGCGCGGCGCGGCCCTACCGAAGGTGCTGGGGAAGCAGCCACCAGACGATCAGCAGGAGGAGTGCGAACGCTCCCAGCAGGCGAGGCATCGCGCGGTAGATCGGGCCCCTGTCGGTGTCTCGCTCGACGAAGACCCGGAATCGTCCCGTCGCGTAGCGCTGAACGGACGGCAGCAGGGCGAGGACCAGCGACAGGGCCGTGAGCACCGTCCCGCCGATCGTCTGCGCGGTCGGGTCGTCCACCATGGCGACACCGACGAGCACGATCGTCAGCGCGGTGAAGAAGACGTAGATGGTCCATGCAGCCCGCACGCCGAGGAGGACCCCCACGCCGATGGCGATCCCAACGACGAACTGCGACGAGCTGCCCCACTCGACGCTGAAACCGGCGTTCTCAGGCTCCAGAAGCGCCATCCACACGAGCGCCGCGTATCCGGCAGCGATCGCGCCCCAGGCCGCGAGGGGGATCGTCGTCGGTGGCTCGTCCACTTGCCCCGTGTCCGGGCGCTCGGGCCTCGTCGTCGCCATGACGGCCTCCCCGGATCGCACCATCCACCTCGACGCTCCGGCCTCACAGGGCAGGAGGTCCTCCCCGGGCCGGGGCCGTCGTCCTCGCGACCCAGGTTGCCGGGCCGGGCGGCCGGCGCCGACCGAGGCCAACGCCTCTCGCCCATCCCCTGCCGGCGACGGACGATCGGGCGTGCAGCCGTCGAGGGGAGGGACGTGATGACTCGAACCGCAGACGCAGAGAGGCGCTCGGGCATCCGCTGGCTCATCGCGGGGGGGATCGTTCTCGCCGCCGCGTTCGCCCTGTGGTGGCTCGTCGCGACGACCAACAGGGAGGGCACGCACGACGCCGAGCTCCTCCCCTTGTTCGCCCTGATCCCCCTGGCCATCGGCGTCTACCACCTGATTCACGCGCGTTCCCACAGCGCGTGACGCTGCGGTCGAGGTGATCGGGGGCGGCTCAGCCGAGGCAGGACTGGCCGCGCCCGAGCGGGATCGACCGCGACATCGACACCGCCCCGCTCTCGACGTCGAGCGTCACGCAGGTCGGGCGTTTCGCGATGAAGCCGCCGTTGTACTGCGCGTCGCCGCCCGTGCACGCGCTGAACGTCACCGCCGGGTGTCCGGCCGAGAACTCGAACCCGTGCCGGTTCGCGTCGGCCGCCGGGTCGTAGAGCAGGGCGACGGTCCCGCGGTGCGGTTCCGACACCGTCACGGTCACGTCGTTCGAACCCATCACGACCGCGAGCACCTTGATCGCGTCGTAGCGCCCGTGGCTCGGCCGGAACGCCCTCGGCGACAGACCGGCCGCCTGGGGGACGCCGACCAACACCAGCGGGCCGATCGGCTCGGCGTTCCTCATGTTCGGCTCGCCGAAGACCGCCGACCCGCAATCCCGGACGAACGCGGGGATGTCCTCCTCGGCGCTCCTCGGCCCCGTCGCGCCCTCCACCCCCGAGGAGGTGCAGGCGGCGAGGAACATGAGCGATGCAAGCGTGGCGGATCGCATCGTGCATGACCGACTGCCCACGACGGCCGAGGGTTCCCCGGATCGTCCGGCCGGACGGGACTCGGGGCGGACCCGGTATCGAGATCGGCTCGGTGCGCCACCCGGAACCCCCGCGTCGCCATCGGTGTATCAGCGATAGCCCGGCGAAGGAGGAGTGGATGCGAGCGCGAGCGCTGTTCGCCGCGACGGTCGGCGTGCTCCTCCTGGCCGTCGCCGTGCCGGCGGCCGCCAAGGTGGTCATCGACGAGGTGCGCATCAGCGGGCCGGGGTTGGACCGAGGCCTGCGTATCTCCGCTCCTGCCGCTCAGGAGATGTGGGACTCGGGGGTCGACATGGCCGGCGGCCTGGACGACACGAGGCCCGACTCGGTCGAGGGGCTCGGGCTCGCGCCCGCCGAGCTCGGGCCCAGGTACGTCATCACGTATCGGTTCATCGCCGGGCGCAGGAGGCCCGACATCGTCCGGCAGGAGCTGTACCCGTACGCCAAGGGCGGCCCGGTCACCCACACGCCCCCCGGACAGCGGATCGCGGAGGGCCTGCCGTGGGGAGGAGCGATCACTGCGGGCTGGTACCAGAGCTCCCCGGAGTTCCTCCGTTACCTGGTGGAGCAGGGACTGCCCGAAACCAACCCCGTGGTGCCCACCGAGCGCGGGTCGGACCCGGATACCGCGCCCGCCGCCACGTGGCCGCTCTGGGCCTGGCTCGCCCTGGCGCTCGCCGGGCTGGTGGCTCTGGGGGTCGCCTCCCAGCGGCTGCGTCGGCGGGTCCATGCGGTGCCAGCGACGCACCACTGAGGGCCGAGCGGGTCCGGCCGTCCGGCGACATCCCGGATCGCTCCGCCCGACGTCATGGGCCTAGATGTAGCGGGCCGATGCCATCGCCGCGACCGCGAGGACGGCGAGGGCGAAGCTCACACGCTCGGCCACCACGAGCCGGCGCTGGAGCGAGCCGATCCGCGCAGCCAAGACGGGCGTAGGTGTTCCGCCGGACTCAGCGACCTGCTTTCCGAGGGATACGAGCCGACCGATGGTGGGACGCGTGACGAGCCCGGCGACGAGGAGCGCCGAGATGGCGAGGAGAGCGCCCACCGTCAACGCGGCTCCGAAGTTCGAACCGATCCAGTCGCCGAAGGTCGGATAGGTATGCCAGTCGTGCCAGTAGAGGAACGACCCGGCGGCGATGGTGAACAGGGCATCGATGAACACGACATCGACGAATCGGCGCCTGCGAAGCTCCGACATGAACGGCGTCCCCGCCGGCCCGAGCGCCGCGGCGCTTGGCTGCACGAACACCACCACCACGAACAGGGAGCCGACCCAGATGACCCCCGCGACGATGTGCACGACCCTGAGGATGACCATGGATGCATCGGCCGCCAGCATCGTTCCTCCTCTCCAGAGCGCGGCCAGTTTCCTACGGATCGGCTCCGCACGAGTCAAGGACACGACCGGATCACGAAGCAGCGCTCGGAGGCGTTCGATCGGACCTCGTCCACAGGTCGGCCGGTCTCATGTGGTGGAGGCGGGATGGCTTCGCTGCCCAGGAAGGCGGGTCCATGCGGACGGGATCCTCACTCCCGATCGTGGCGACAGCCGCGCTCGCGCTACCGAGAGGTATCCCGACGGATCGCGAGCGGCCACTTCCGTCGTGGAGGATCCTCCTCCGCACCGTGACACCCCGGCGGAGGCGCAGCGCGTATCCTCGGCTCGTGGGCGAGTTCAGCAGGGGTGGCTCGGGCCCGCTGTTCAGCGAGGGCCGTCGCTGGGAGGAGGAGGCGCGCGAGGAGCACATGCTCGAGGAGGCCGAGCGCGTCCACGAGGCACACCTCGCGGAGCCACGGAAGCGGCGTTGGCGGCTGTGGCCCTTCGGCAGACGTCGAGGCCGATCGGCCTGACGGCGCGGCGCCGCCGCCCGGCGCGCTAGGGCCCGCAGTCCAGGTCGACGTCGATCCCCTCGTCGTCCGCGAACGTCTGGAGCGTCGTGCACGCCTCGTCCTGCGCCCGCTCGAGCGTCTCGAACTCGCCCTGGAGCGACGTCATGACGCCCTCGGCACCGAGCCGCTCGTAGTCCTCGGTCAGCCCCTCGAAGAACTCGGTGCTCGAGCCGAAGGCGTCGGCGAACTCGGCGTGCGCGTCCGCGACCTCCTCGGGCGGCGACAGCGCCCGGACGTCGTCGAGGGCGGTCCGCGAGCGAGCGGACACGCCCTGGAGGAACGCCTGCAGCGCGACCGAGATCTCCTCCTCGCTCGTGGCCATCTGTTGGGCATCGGTGAACCGCTGCTCCAACCGGGCGAAGTCGTCCTGCGCCGACCGCCCGATCGACTCGAGCTCGGCGAAGTACTCCTCCGCCGTCATCGTGTCGCCGCCGGACCCGTCGTCGCCGGAGCACCCGACGAGCACGACGGCCGCGGCCACGACGAGGACTCGCGCGATCGCGCGCATCGGGTCGGCCGCTAGCTCGGCGCCGCGAGGCCGCCGGCGTCGGCGGGCGGCGGGACGCTCCGAGGCGCGGCGGCGGCGTGCCGCATCGTCGACATCGCCCACAGCACGACGGTCAGCACGACCAGGAGCACCAGCCACACCTCGTTCCCCGTGACGAGCGCCGCGATGCCGGCGGCGAACGCGCCGAGCCCGAGCAGTGACGACACCGCCAGGTACAGCCTCGAGCCGTGGATCAGCCCCTCGAACCCGGGCACGACCGCCGAAGCCGAGGCGACGAACCCGAGCGCCAGCACGATCGCCGTGATCCACCGGACCTCGGTCTCGGACGCGCCGTCGTCGAACGAGAACCACACCAGGTACAGGAGCGCGGCCGCGGCGACCACGAACGTCGCCAGCCGGTCCCTCCACGTCAGCCGCATCGTTCCGCGCATCGTCCACCACCTCCCGACTCGGGCATGCTCGGCGGTCGAGCGGCGCCCGAGCGCACCGAACGTCTCGCTCGTCCACCCGTCCGTCCAGGGTCGCACGGCCCACGCGCCGATGGGCCTGGCGTACGGGCGAACCCGCGCTAGCGTGGTCCGATGGCCTCCGAGCACCGTGGGCGGCACCGCGCGTCACGGCAACGGCGGCGACGGCTCGTCGCCGGCGCGGTCGGCCTCGGCGTGCTCGGGGCGGGCGCGCTCGGGTTCACGCTGCTCCGCGACGAGGGCCTCGAGCGCGTCTGCGGACGCCCCGAGGACCTCCGCTCCGTCGACGGCGTCAGCCTGGTCGCCGACGCGATGGACGCCTTCCGCGAGGCCGAGACTGCCGCCGGCCCGATCGAGGTGGTCGAGAGCTACCGTTCGTGCAGGGAGCAGGCGCGCGCGTGCGAGGGGATCTGCGGCCGCCGCTCGTGCCCCGGCCTGTGCGCGCCGCCCGGCCTGTCGTGGCACCAGCGCGGTCTGGCGATCGACGTCTCGCAGGCGTCGCTCGACACCCCCGGCGTGGTCGAGGCGCTCGAGGACCGCGGCTGGTGCCAGGCCCTGCCCGAGAGCGACCCGGGCCACTTCTCGCTCGACGGCTGCCACTGACGCGCGGCGCGACCTCGCGATGGGCCGTCCGGCCCGGGTCGAGCCTCCCGCCGACCGTTCCGCCCCGAACCTGTACGGTGGACCGTTGGGTGCGCTCGAAGGGAGGGCCCGGCATGTCGCTGGCGACCAGGACCCGGGGATGGGATCACGGCTGGAAGGGCGCGCAGACGCGTCCCCGGTGGCTCGTCGCATGGGTCGCGCTGACCGCGGTCGTGGCCTTCGACGTCGCCGTGTGGGAGGCCGACGCCTCAGCCACCCTCCGCGTGCCCGAGGACCACCCGACGATCCAGGCGGCGATCCAGGCGGCGGCAGACGGCGACGTGATCGACGTCGCGCCGGGCACGTACGCGGGACCGATCACGGTCGACCGGTCCGTCACGATCGTCGGCCGCGACCACGACCCGGCGGACCCGAGGAACGACACGACGGTCCTCGACGGCGGCGGCTCCACGGTCGTCACGGTCGCCCGAGGGCTCGTCCCCGGCCCCTCCTTCGTCGGCCTCTCGTTCCGGAACGGGAACGACGGTCTATCCGCACGGAGCCCGATCGCGCTCGAGCACAGCCACTTCACGGGCAACGTGGACCACATCGACTTCACCGGAGCCAGCGGCGGCGTCGTCCGCAACAACGTCTTCGAGCTGTCCGGCGACGACGCGATCGACGTGGATCATCCGATGGCCGACCTGCTGGTGGAGGGGAACCATATCCTCACCGCCTCCGACGACGGGATCGAGATCCGGCTCCACGACGACCCGCTCGTCGATCCGGTAGAGATCGTGATCCGCGGCAACCGCATCGTCGGGAGCCGCCGCGACGGGATCCAGGTCATCGACTACTACCAGGACCCGCCACGGTCGATCACGATCGAGCGCAACCTGATCCTCGACGTCGGGATGGCCGCGATCGGGCTGATGGACGACGCGATCAGCAACGAGGACTTCCGTGCGGCCAGCATCCGCGAGCGGATCGGCGTCTTCCACAACACGATCGTCGGCGCCGACCACGGGATCTCGGGCGGCGACAACCTGATCGCGGTGGGCAACATCCTTCAGGGTCAGGTCGTCGGCATGAAGAACGTCGACGGCGGCTCGATCGCCAGCCACAACCTGTTCTTCGGGAACCAGACCGACGCGATCGGCAGTGTCGTCGACGAGACCGCGACGGTCCGGGCGGATCCCCTGCTCGACGCCGAGCACGGTCTAAGTTCTGGTAGCCCCGCGATCGACGCCGGCACCGCGTCGTTCGAGTGGGGCGGCGAGGTCGTCCTCACGATCCCCGAGTACGAGGGTCTCGCGCCAGACCTCGGCTGGATCGAACGTCAGGGTGACGGATCGAACGCCCCGCCGGTTGGGCGCCGGTGCTCCGCATCGCCTATGCGCGGACCTGAGACGTTTCAGCCGAGCGTGAACGACCCGATGATGGCCTCGGCCTCCGCCCGATAGGTCCCGAACCCCTCGTCGGTGGCGACGTACGTCCAGACGAACGCAGTCCGCCCGTCGAGCACGGCGACCTGGTAGAAGTGCCCCACGCTCAGCATCCCCTCGAACCGACCCCGGTACTCCATCGCCGCCGCGGGGAGCTTCCCGATCTCCAGGTCGGCGCTGTCGATCTCCTCGACCTGACCGAGCTGCGGCTTCAGCTTCTTCCAGCCGATGTTCAGGTACCGACGAGCGGTCAGATCGAACGGGAGCTCCTCGACCACCACGTTCACGTTCGCGGGGATCGTGTCCGCGGTGCCCTCGAGCGCGAAGAACCGCACGAGCAGGCCCTTCGGTCGCTCGTCCAGGACCCACGTCGACGGGTACTCGACGCTGAAGCCGTACTCCGCGTTCTCGTACCGCTCGACGTCGGCCTCCGGCGTCGGCTCGGGGCTGGGCTCGGACGCCGAGGTCGGGCCCTCGTCCCCGCACGCCAGGTCGACGTCGGCGCCCTGATCGTCCGCGACAGCCTGGAGATCGGCGCAGGCACGATCCTGGGCCTCCTCCGCCGCCGTGAACTCCTCGCCCTGGAGGGTCGCGCTGACGTCGGCGAGCGTGAGCCCGTCGTAGTCCTCGACCAGACGGACCAACACGTCCGTCCCCTCGCGGGTGCTCTGCACGAACGCGCCGTGCGCGTCGGCGGCGGCGTCCGGCGGTGAGAGGCCCTCGAGCTCCTCGAGCGCGCTCTGGGACAGCGTCGCGGCCTGCTCGAGGCCCGGGCGGAGGGCCTCGAGCGCCTCGTCCTCCGAGGTCGCTCCCTCGAGCGCCTTCCCGATCTCGGTCCCGAGCTCTTCGAAGGCCGCCGACGTCTCCTGGGCCAGCGACTCGAGCGCGACGAAGTACCCGTCGCCCGACGACGCACCGTCCGTCGAGCCGTTCCCGTTCGAGCATCCGACCAGCAGCGACCCGGCCGTGAGCACGACGAGCAGACGCGTCAGTCTGCGCATGTCACACCCCCTACCTGTGC
>DASTPT010000056.1:0-50749 GCA_035762085.1 Actinomycetota bacterium
TGGACCTGCGTCCCCCACACCGATGCGGACGGAGCCTTCCGGGGGGATCCCCCACCTCCCCGTCCGATAGCGCGGTTAGATAGCACATCCGGCCGCCGCAGGCCAGCGGGTCCCCCGCGCTCGTGGGGTACATACGCACGGGGACCGCCGACCGGATGCCGCTCAGCCGGTCGGAACGGCCGCGCGGAAGGCCTCGGCCAGCTCGAGCGCCCCGCGGCGGTCGCCCTCGAGCAGCCGGCGCACGATCGCGCTGCCGACGATCACCCCGTCGGCGAACCGGCAGACCTCGGCCGCCTGGGCGGGCCTGCCGATGCCCACGCCGACGAGCAACGGGGTGTCGGTCAGCGGACGCAGGGCGGCGACCACCTCCTCGGCGGTCCCCGCGAGCTCGGCCCGCTCGCCCGTGACGCCGTAGGTCGAGACGCAGTACACGAACCCGCGGGCCCCGGCGGCGATCGCCCGCAGGCGCCCCAGCGCGGACCCGGGGGCCGCGAGGAACACCGGCGCCACCCCGCTCTCGGCGCACCGGGCGATCCAGCCCTCGGCCTCGTCGACGGGGAGGTCCGGCACGATCGCGCCGCTCACGCCGGCCGCCGCGGCCTCGTCCAGGAACCGGTCCTCCCCGTGCCGGAGCACGGGGTTGTAGTACGTCATCGTCACCGTGGGGATGCCGAGCTTCGCCTCGGCCACCGTCGAGAGGACACCGGCCGGTCGGGCCCCGGCCTCGAGCGCCACACGCGAGGCCTCCTGGATCACCCTCCCGTCCATCACCGGGTCCGAGAACGGGATGCCGACCTCGACGGCGTCGGCGCCCGCGGCCTCCAGCCCTCGAAGCAGCGCGGCGTCGACGCCGGGGAGTCCGCCCGTGACGTAGGGGACGAACGCCCGCCCGCCGCCGTCGCGACGCGCCCGGAGCGCGGCCTCAAGGTCAGGCCCCACCGAGGGCCGCCCGGACGGTGTCGAGGTCCTTGTCCCCCCGTCCCGACAGGCACACGACGACGCGTGAGCCCTCGGGGAGCGGCCGGCGCAGGAGCCAGCCGATCGCGTGGGCCGGCTCGAGCGCCGCCAGGATGCCCTCGAGCCGGGCGAGGGCACGGAATCCGGCGAGCGCCTCCTCGTCGGTGGCCGAGTCGTACCGCGCCAGGCCCGTGTCCCTCAGGTAGCTGTGCTGCGGCCCGACGCCCGGGTAGTCCAGTCCCGCCGAGATCGAGTGCGTGGTGGCGATCTGCCCCTCGGCGTCCTGGAGCAGGTACGAGTAGGCGCCGTGGAGCACGCCGGGCTCGCCGAGCGTGAGCGACCGGCAGTGCTCGCCCACCCGGTCACCCGTGCCGCCGGCCTCGATCCCCCACAGCTCGACCCCCGGCTCGCCGATGAACGCGGTGAACATCCCGATCGCGTTGCTGCCACCGCCGACGCAGGCGACGACGGCGTCCGGGTCCCGGCCCTCGGCGTCGAGGAACTGGCTGCGTGCCTCGTCGCCGATCACGCGCTGGAGATCCCGGACGAGCGCCGGGAACGGACTGGGACCCGCCGCGGTGCCGAAGACGTAGTGCGTCTCGCGGACGCTCGCCGCCCAATCGCGCATCGCCTCGTTGATCGCCTCCTTCAGGGTCCGCTGGCCGGCGGTGACGGCGACGACCTCCGCGCCGAGCAGCTGCATCCGCGCCACGTTCGGCGCCTGTCGCCGCGTGTCCTCCTCGCCCATGTACACGAGGCACGGCAGCCCGAACAGCGCCGCCGCGGTCGCCGTCGCGACGCCGTGCTGCCCCGCCCCCGTCTCGGCGATCACGCGCGTCTTGCCCAGGCGCCGAGCCAGCAGCACCTGCCCCACCGTGTTGTTGATCTTGTGCGCGCCCGTGTGGTTCAGGTCCTCGCGCTTCAGCCAGACGCGATACCCCGTCTCCCCGGACAACCGCGGGGCGAACGTCAGGGGTGACGGTCGCCCCACGTAGTCCGTCAGGAGGGCGTCGAGCTCCCCGCGGAACCCGCGGTCGTCGCGCAGCTCCGCCCAGGCGGCCGCGAGCTCCTCGAGCGCCGGGATGAGCACCTCGGGCACGTAGCGGCCGCCGAACGCCCCGAACCGGCCTCGGGCGTCCGGGAGGGAGGAGGCGGCCGCGACGCTCATCGGTCGTGGCCGAGCAGCTCGCGGAGCTTCGCGCCGGGGTCGTCCGCGCGCATGAGCACCTCGCCGACCAGGACCGCCCGCGCGCCGGCCGCGACGGCGCGCTCGACGTGCTCGCGCTCCGAGATCCCGCTCTCGGCCACCGCGATGCGGTCGGCCGGCACGCGCTCGAGCAGCGCCTGCCCGCGATCCACGTCCACCTCGAGCGTCTCCAGGTCTCGCGCGTTCACGCCGATCACCTTCGCCGGGGTCGCCAGCGCGCGCTCGAGGTCCCGCTCCGAATGCGCCTCGACGAGGGCGCCGAGCCCGAGGTCGTCGGCGGCGGCGAGCATGGCCGCGAGCTCTGGATCCGAGAGCGCCGCGACGATCAGCAGCACCGCGTCCGCTCCCCCGACCCGCGCCTCCATCAGCTGGGCCGGATGCACGAGGAAGTCCTTGCGCAGGACCGGCAGGGACGTCGCGAGGTGCACCGCCCGCAGGTCCGCGAGCGAGCCGTCGAAGTGCCGCGGCTCCGTGAGCACGGAGACGGCGGCGGCGCCGGCCGCCTCGTACGCCCGGGCCTGCGCGGCGGGCTCGGCCTCGGCGATGCGTCCGGCCGACGGCGAGGCCCGCTTGACCTCGGCGACGAGTGCGACCGGCGCGGCCGACCACAGCGCGCCGACGAACCCGCGCGTCGGCGGCAGCCGCATCGCGAGCGCCATCAGCCCGGACTCGTCGAGCGGCTCCCGCTCGAGCCGGCGCCGAACCTCCTCGACGGTCTCCGACAGGAACCCCATGGCGGGGCAGTCTATCCGCGGTTCGCGCCGCGCCCGGCCACCGCGCGCGGATCGCGACGGGGAGCCGTCAGGCGACGGCCGCGATGGCGCGGGCGAGGTCCAGCGCGCCCTCGTACAGCGCGCGACCCACGACCGCGCCCTCGACGGCCGGTCCGAGCGCGGCGATCGCCTGCAGGTCCTCGAGGTCGCGGATGCCGCCCGAGGCGATCACGGGCCTCCCGGTGTGCGTCGCGATCGCCCAGATGCCGTCCAGGTCCGGCCCCTCGAGCCGTCCCACCCTGCCGACCTCGACGAAGAGCAGCCGCGGGACACGGACCTCCGCCAGCCACTGCAGCGTGTCCCACAGGGGGAGCTCGGAGCCTCCGTCGCCACGAGGCCGGATCGTCGGGCCGTCGGCCTCGACGGCCACGACGAGCGCCTCGCCGGCGGACGAGACGATCTCCGCGGTCGCCTCACGGTCGCCGAGCGCCGCCGAGCCGAGCACCACCCGCTCCGCGCCGCTCCCGAGCAGGGTCTCGATCTGCTCGAGCGAGGACACGCCCCCGCTCGCCTGCACCCGGAGACCCAGATCCGCCACGCCCCGCACGACCTCGGCGTTCCCCGGTCGGCCGGTGGAGGCGAGGTCCATGTCGACCACGTGTGCCCAGCGGGCGCCGGCCTCGGCGAAGGTCCGGGCGGCGGCCAGCGGGTCGCCGCCGAACGCGTCCACCGGCCGGTGTCCGCCCCCCTCGAACCGCGCGAGACGGCCGCCGGCGACGTCGATCGCGGGGATGACGTCGATGCCCATCGGGGACAGCGTATCCGTCCCGCGGTCGCCATGAGACGATGGATCGGTGGAGCTCCCCCTGTTCGCCCTCCACTCCGTCCTGTACCCCGGCGGCGACGTCGAGCTCCACGTCTTCGAGGAGCGCTACCTGCGGATGATGGAGGACGTCCTGCCCGAGGGCCCGTTCGCGGTCGCCGCGATCCGGCACGGGCGGGAGGTCGGGGGGACGTACGAGCCGTATCGCGTCGGCGTGCGGGTCGAGCCCGTCGACTTCGAGCTCGGGGACGACGGCACGTATCTGGTGCACGTCCACGCGGAGGAGCGGATCCGGCTGCTCGCGCCGTCCGCCGACGGTCCGTACGCGCGGTGGCGCGTCGAACCCTTCCCGGACCTCGGCGCCGTCGAGCCCGACGTGGCGGCGGCGGCCGTCGCGGCGGCGGTCCGCTTCCTGGGCGTCGCGGGCGTCCGCGGGGACCTGCGGGTGGAGTCCGACCCCGTCGCGCTCAGCTACACGCTGTGCGCGCTGACGCCCGGCCTAGTCCCCGACCGCCAGGCGCTGCTGGAGATCGCCGAGACGGCCGAGCGCCTGAGCGGGCTCACGCGCCGGTTCCGGCAGGAGGCCGCGCTCCTGCGCGCGCTTCGGGCGCGTCGGGGACCCTGACCACGTCATCAACGGCCCCGCGCTCCTGCACCCGGGCGGCGTCGCCGCCGAGCAGGAGCCGCAGCTCCGACAGGAGGCCGGGCACGGGGTCCACGCGATAGCTGCCGACATCGAGCGGCGTCACGCCCTGTGAGGAGAGGAACCGGACCTGGACCGGCGTCCGACCGGGGTGGGCGTCCAGGAGCTCGCGCAGCTTGGCGATCACCGTGTTCGTGCAGCTCGCGGCAGGCAGGTCGACGACCAGCACGCCGGGGGGCGGCGGCGCCTCCGTGGCGGTCCCGAGATCCGGCTGGATCACCTCGACCGCGCGGACCTGGACCTCCTCGCCGCGTCCACGCCGGTCGATGCGCCCCTTCACCAGGACGATCGCGTCCGTCTCGATCAGGTGCGGCACCTGGTCGTACACGCTCGGGAAGGCCACGACCGTGACGCCGCCGGCCAGGTCCTCCAGGCGGAACTGCGCGTAGGGCTCGCCCTTCTTCGTGTATCGGCGCGCGACCGCGCCGACGATCCCGCCGACCGTCACGAGGTCGCCGTCGTCGAGGGTCACGATCTCGGGGATCTCCATGTCCGCCTGCGCGGCGAGCGCCGAGCGGACCTCGAGGAGCGGATGGTCGGTGACGAACTGTCCGAGCATCTCCTTCTCCTGCTTGAGGAGCAACGGCTTGTCGAACTCCTCCCCGTGCAGGACGGCCTCGTCGATCTGGTGCGCCGCCTCGTCGCCGCCGCCGAACAGCGAGAACTGCCCGGCCGCCTCGGCCTTGCGCTCGGCCACGATCGGCGCCGACACCTTGTCGTGGTTCTCGAAGAGCGCCTTGCGCGCGTAGCCGAGGGAGTCGAACGCGCCGGCGAGGATCAGGCTCTCGAGCACCTTCTTCGTGAGCACCGAGGGATCGACCTTGCGGCAGAAGTCGCCGAACGACGTGAACTCGCCCTTCGCCCGGCGGGCGTCGATGATCTGCGTCACGGCGCCGCCACCGACGTTGCGGACGGCCGACAGGCCGTAGCGGATCTTCTGCTCGCCGGTCCGCACCGGCGCGAAGTCGAGTTCGGACTCGTTGACGTCCGGCGGAAGGACCTCGATCCCCATCAGGCGGCACGCGTTGAGGTAGAAGGGCTTGCGGTCCTTGTCGTCCTTCACGCTGGTGAGCACCGCCGACATGTACTCGACCGGGTGGTGGGCCTTGAGGTACGCGGTCTGGTACGCGACGTACCCGTAGGCGCACGCGTGCGACGCGTTGAACCCGTAGTCCGCGAACGGGACGATCATCTCGAACAGGCTCGTGGCCAGCCGTCGCTCGTATCCGTTCTCCACGGCCTGCTCGATGAAGCGCTCGCGGTGCTTCGCGATCTCGGCGGGCTTCTTCTTCCCCATCGCCTTGCGCAGGCTGTCGGCCTCGCCCATCGAGTACGACGCCATGCGCACGGCGATCTGCATGACCTGCTCCTGATACACCATCACGCCGTAGGTGCCCGCGAGGATCTCCTCGAGGTCCGCGTGCGGGTACTCGAGCCTGCGCCGCCCGTGCTTGCGCTCCGCGTACTCGACGTGCATGCCGGCGTTCAACGGGCCGGGGCGGTACAGGGCCACGAGCGCCATCAGGTCCTCGAACCGGTCCGGAGCCAGCGCACGGATCAGGTTCCGCATGCCGGCGCTCTCCATCTGGAACACGCCGGTGGTGTCCGCCTGCTGGAGCATGGCGTACACGCCGGGGTCGTCGAGCGGGACGTGGTCGATGTCCAGCTCGATCTCTTTGCGCCGCAGGTGAGCCAGGGTGTCCTCGATGACGGACAGGTTCCGCAGACCCAGGAAGTCCATCTTCAGCAGGCCGAGCTTCTCGACGCCGTGCATGTCGAACTGCGTCACGGTCCGGCGCGAGTCGTCGCGCGAGTCCTTCGAGAGCTTCAGCGGCAGGTAGTTCACGAGCGGCGCATCGCCGATCACCACCCCGGCGGCGTGGACCGAGTCCTCGCGGCGCAGCCCCTCCAGCGCTCGGGCGGTCTCGACGATCTCCTTGGCCTCGGGCTCGCGCTCGTACGCCTCGTGTAGCTCGGGGGAGAGCTCGAGCGCCTTGTCGATCGGGTAGTCGCGACCCATCACCGCGGCGGGGTACATCTTGCAGAGGCGGTCGCCGACCGATGCGGGGAACCCCAGCACCCGCGCGGCGTCGCGGATCCCCTGCTTCCCCTTGATCGTCTGGAACGTGATGATCTGCGCGACGTGGTCCTGCCCGTACTTGTCGGCCACGTATCGGATGACCTCGTCCCGCCGGCGCTCGTCGAAGTCCATGTCGATGTCCGGCATCTGGAGGCGTTCGGGATTCAGGAACCGCTCGAAGATCAGTCCGTACTTCAGCGGGTCCAGGTCGGTGATCCGCAACGCGTACGAGACGACCGATCCCGCGGCCGAGCCCCGGCCGGGCCCCACGCGGATCCCGGTCTCGCGCGCGAACCGGATCAGATCCCACACGATCAGGAAGTAGCCCGAGAAGCCCATCGAGACGATCACGTCCAGCTCGGTATCGATCCGCTCGCGGATCTCGGGCGTGATCTGCCCGTAGCGCTCGACGGCGCCCGCGTCCACGAGCTCGCGGAGGTAGGCGTCGCGGTCCTTGCCCTGCGGGGGCTCGAACCGGGGGACGTGGAACCGCTCCTCGGGCGGCGCCGCGTCGCCATACACGAGGCGCAGGTCGCACATCTCGGCGATCGCCAGCGTGTTGTCGCACGCCTCCGGGATCTGCGAGAACGTGGCGCGCATCTCCTCCGCGGGCTTCAGGTAGAACTCGTCGGAGTCGAACCGGAGCCGGTTCGGGTCCGTCTGGACCTTCTGCTGCTGGATGCACAGCAGCACGTCGTGCGGCTTCGCGTCCTCCCGGAGCGTGTAGTGGAGGTCGTTCGTCGCTACCACCGGCAGGCCGACCGAGCGCGCCAGCTCGATCAGGCCGGGCAGGATCCGCCGCTGCTCGCCGAGGCCGTGGTCCTGCAGCTCGACGAAGAAGTTGCCCGGCCCGAAGATGTCCCCGTAGGTGGCGGCGACCTCCGCCGCTTTCGCCGACTGCCCCGAGAGCAGCGACTGCGCGACCTCCGATGCCAGGCAGCCCGAGAGCCCGATCAGGCCCTCGGCGCGCTCGGCGAGGAGCTGCTTGTCGATCCGCGGCCGATGGTAGAAGCCCTCCAGGTGCGCGTCCGTCACGAGCCTCAGCAGGTTCCGGAAGCCGCGCTCGTCCTTCGCCAGGATCGTGAGGTGCCGGTACTTCTCCTCGCTCTCGCCGGGCGAGCGCTCGAAGCGCGAGGCCGGCGCGACGTAGGCCTCGACGCCGAGGATCGGCTTGACGCCGGCGGCGATGCCGGCCTCGTAGAACTCCAGCGCGCCGAACATGGCGCCGTGGTCGGTGACCGCCAGGGCCGGCATCCCGAACTCGGCCGCGCGGGCGAAGAGTTGCCCGATGCGCGCGGCCCCGTCGAGCAGGGAGTACTCGGTGTGATTGTGGAGGTGGACGAAGCTGTCGCTCATCTCGGCCGGGCACTTCCTTCCGGGAAGGACCACCAGGCTCCCGCACCACCCCCGGCTGTGGGAAACCTGTGGATAAAGTTACAGGCTTGTGATTCCCGCGGCCCCGAGGATAGACTGGCCGGACCACCGAGGCAACCGGCGAGGTCACGGGGAAGGTCCGGATGCGACTGTCCTACTCGAGCATCAACACGTACGAGACCTGCCCGGCGAAGTACCGCTTCCAGTACGAGGAGCGCCTGCCCTCGGCCCCCTCCCCCGCGCTGTCGTTCGGCGACTCGCTCCACCAGGCCCTGTACCGGTTCCACAGCCGCCCGGTCCCCATCGCGCCGCCGCTGCACGAGCTCCTCGAGATGCTCGACGCCGTCTGGGTAGCCGACGGCTACGCGAACGTCTCGGAGGAGCAGGCCTACCTCGAGCACGGGCGGCAGGTGCTCGAGCGGTACCACCGCGACAACGCCGACCGATACGCGATCCCGGCGGCGATGGAGTTCCGGTTCCAGATCGACGTCGACGGCGTCCAGGTCTCCGGCGTGATCGACCGGATGGACCGGATCCCCGGGGGCGGCTACGAGATCGTCGACTACAAGACGAACCGGCGCCTCCCGCCGCAGCACCGCGTCGACGAGGACCTCCAGCTGTCGGTCTACTACCTCGCGGCGCGGCAGATCTGGGGCATCGAGCCGGAGCGGCTGACGCTGTATTACCTCCTGCCCGGACAGCGGATGTCCACCGTGCGCACGTCGGCCGACGCCGACGTGCTGCGTCGCCGGATCGCCACGGTCGCCGAGCGCGTCGAGGCGGGCAAGTTCGAGCCGCGGCAGAACCCGCTGTGCGACTGGTGCGACTACCAGGCCCGCTGCCCGCTGTTCCGCCACGCGTACGAGAAGCACGACGGCGACCCCGCGCCCAGGATGACCCAGATCGTCGACGAGTGGATCGCGCTCAAGCGCCAGGGCCGGCAGGTGTACCGGCGCCTGGACGAGCTCGCGTCGTCGATCAACGCGTTCTGCGAGGAACACGGGTACCGGCGGCTGTTCGGCTCCGACGGCGCCGCGATCGACCGCAGGCCGCAGCACGTCACCGCCCCAGTCGACGACGCGGTCCGCCGGGTCCTGGAGCCGCTCGGCCTGTGGGATCGCGTCATCTCCGTGGACCCCCGCAAGCTCTCCGAGCTGATCGAGTCGCGCACGCTCCCGCCCGACGTCGAGGACGCCCTGATGGCCTCGCGCGAGGAGGTCCGCACGCAGCACGCGCTCTACCTCAAGGAGCCGGCCGGCAGCCGCCGGTGACCGCGCGGGTCAGGCCTCCCCCCTGACCCGCCGAAGCGCCTCCGCCAGATCCTCCGGCAGCGGCTCCTCCACGTCGATCCGCTCCCCCGTGACCGGGTGCTCGAACCCGATCCGCCAGGAATGCAGGAACGGACGCGACAGTCCCAGACGCCGGGCTTCGTCGCCGCCACCCCCGTATCGGGCGTCCCCGACGATCGGGTGGCCGACCGAGGCGAGGTGGACCCGGATCTGATGGGTGCGGCCGGTCCGTGGCATCGCCTCGAGGAGCGCGGCGGCCGCGAACCGCTCGATCACCCGGAACCCGGTCTCGGCCCGCCGACCGGTCGCGGCGTCCAGGCGGATCCGCGCGCCGCGACGGCCGAGCGGCGCGTCGACGACGAACCGCTCGTGATCGGGGATCCCCCGGACCAGCGCGAGGTACCGGCGCTCGACGTCGTGCCGCCGGAACAGGGCCGAGAGCCCGGTCCGGGCCTCCTCGTCCAGTGCGACCACGAGCAGACCCGAGGTCCCGGCGTCCAGCCGGTGCACGATCCCCGGCCGCAGGGGGTCGTCGCCCGGGGCGAGCGGCAACCCCATCCCGAGGAGCCGGTTGACGACCGTCCCCGAACGCCGACCCTGGGTCGGGTGGGTCGGGATGCCGGCCGGCTTCGCGATCACGACGAGGTGCGCGTCGCGCCATCGCACGGGGACCTCGGGGCCCTCGGGCTCGAGGGCGCGGACCCGGCTGAGGTCCACGGTGAGCCGCTCGCCGCCGGTGAGGCGGTGGGCCTTCGGTCTCGGGGTCCCGTCAACGAGGACGTCGCCGGCCTCGATCGCACGCTGGACGTCGGCCCGCGGGACACCGAGGAGCCGAGCGACGACCGCGTCGAGCCGGCCGGGCACCGCTCGGAGCTCGGCCGCCATCGTCAGCCCGCCTCCGGCTCCTCTCGGCGGAAGCTGGACACCGCGAGGAGCACGGCACCGATCAGGACGGCGCTGTCCGCGATGTTGAACACCGGCCACACACGCACGTCGACGAAGTCGATCACCCGGCCCGTGAGCCCGGGACCGCGGATCGCCCGATCGGTCAGGTTCCCGAGCGCGCCACCGAGGACGAGCCCGAGCCCCACCGCCGTGAGCACCCACGTCAGGCGGCTCGACACCACCACGATGATCCCGACGACGACGATCGTCGCGGCGGCGAACAGCCACGGCGCGCTCTGTCCGAGCCCGAAGGCGCCACCGGAGTTCGTGGTGTACGTGAGGTGCAGGACGCCGGAGATCACCTCGATCGGTGGCCGGTCGGCGAGGGAGGCCTCCGCCCACGCCTTCGTGATGCGGTCCAGGACGTAGGCCCCGGCGGCGACGGCGTACAGGATCGCGGCCAGGCGCGCGTGCCGCGTCACGGCCGCGCTACCGCCGGGCCTGAGCCTGCGCGTCCTTGATGCAGAGGTCGACGTACGGGAGCGCCTTCAGGCGCGCCTTCTCGATCGGCTTGCCGCAACGGGAGCACCGGCCGTACGTGCCCTCGTCCATCCTGCCGAGCGCACGGTCGATCTTGCCCATCAGGTCCCGAACGTTGTTCTCGATCGAGAGGTCGCGCTCGCGCTCGAACGTGAAGGTGCCGGCGTCGGCGTTCTCTTCGTCGAACGAGACCTCGCCGGACATGTCGGACTGCGACGTCGCGAAGGAGGTCTCCTCGATCGTGGTGAGCTGGATCTCGAGCTCGGCGCGCTCCTCCGTCAGGCGCTTGCGGAGGTCGTCGAGCTCCTTCTTCGTGTACGGGGTCTTCCCGGCCATGGCCGAGGGACGGTAGCACCCCCCGGGTTGCGCGACAACGACCCTGCTAGGTCGCACCGAGGCGAACCCGCAGGTCATCCGCGGTCAGGCCGTCGACGTCGAAGACCTTCGCGCGGCTGCGAGCCCCGCGCACGAGCCGCACCGCCGAGGGCGCCACGTCGAGGGCGGACGCGAGCGCCCGGCGGGCCTCCTCGGTGGCGCGCCCACCCTCCGGAGCCGCGCGGACGCGCACCCGGATCCCGTCGGACCCGACCTCGACCGCCGTCCTGCCCGAGCGCGGCACGACGCGCACCGTGACCGCCCCCATCCCACCGTGTAGCATGACCGGTTACAGGCGACGACGGGAACGAGTAGCGAGGGTTCCCACCACGAGCGAGCCGGGGACGGTGCGAGCCCGGCGGCAGGCCCCTCGCGAACATCCTCCCCGAGCCTCCGCCCGAACCGGGGTGCCGTCGGGTCCCCCACAGTAGACGCGGACGGGTCCGCCCGTGACAGCGGGAGGCCGTGTTGGCGGCCGTGAGCGGTCGGCGCCGCGAGGCGCCGGCAAGCGGGGTGGTACCGCGGGGCGCACGCCTCGTCCCCGAGGGGACGGGGCGTTTTCCGTTCCCGGGGCGGTCCCGGGGACGGACCGGACGAGGAGGACGCGATGCGCACGTTCGAGCCGGTCGATCCGAAGGTGCGGTTCCCGGAGCTCGAGCGGCGGATCATGGGGTTCTGGCGCGAGGCGGACGTGTTCCACCGGCAGCTCGAGCAGCGCCGCGACGGCCCCCTGTGGGTGTTCTACGAGGGTCCGCCGACGGCGAACGGACAGCCGGGGCTCCACCACACCGAGTCGCGCACGTTCAAGGACGTCTACCCGCGCTTCAAGGCGATGGCGGGGCACAACGTGCCCCGCAAGGCGGGCTGGGACTGCCACGGCCTGCCGGTCGAGCTCGAGGTCGAGAAGGAGATCGGCACCCGGACGAAGCGCGACATCGAGGCGTACGGCATCGCCGAGTTCAACCGCCGCTGCCGCGAGTCCGTGACGCGCTACGTGGACGACTGGGAGCGCCTCACCGAGCGCCTCGGCTTCTGGATCGACACCGACGACGCCTACCGGACCATGGACACCTCGTACATCGAGAGCGTCTGGTGGTCGCTGAAGCGACTGCACGAGCGCGGGCTCCTGTTCGAGGCCGACAAGGTCACGACGTACTGCCCGCGATGCGGGACCGCGCTGTCCGACGCCGAGACGGCGATGGGCTACACGGAGGTCGAGGACCCGAGCGTCTTCGTCCTGTTCCGATTGGTCGAGGCGCCCGACCCCTCGCTCGTCGGCGCCGCCCTGCTCGGCTGGACGACCACGCCGTGGACGCTGATCTCGAACACCGGCGTCGCGGTCGCCGAGGAGGCGACCTACGTCGAGGTGGAGCACGAGGGCGAGCGTCTGATCCTGGCGGCGTCGCTCCGGGAACAGGTGCTCCCGGGATCGGCCGAGGTGCGCTCGATGGCGGGCAACGAGCTCGTCGGGGCGCGATACGAGCCCCTGTACCCGAACGTCGAGGGCGCGCATCGCGTCGTCTCGGCGGACTTCGTCTCGCTCGAGGACGGCACCGGCGTCGTGCACATGGCGCCCGCGTTCGGCCCCGAGGACCTGGAGATCGGGCGGCGTGAGGGCTGGGCGACGTTCAACCCGATCGACGGGGAGGGTCGCTTCACCGCCGCTGCGCCGGCGTTCGTCCGCGGCCTGTTCTTCAAGGAGGCCGATCCGGCCATCACGGATGACCTGCGCTCGCGCGGGCTGCTGCTGCGAGCGGAGACGATCGTGCACGCCTACCCGCTGTGCTGGCGCTGCAGCACGCCGCTCCTCTACTACGCGCGGACCTCGTGGTACGTGGGCACGACGCAGGTCCGCGACCGACTCCTCGAGGTGAACGACTCGGTCAACTGGTTCCCCGAGCACATCAAGCACGGACGGTACGGGGACTGGCTGGAGAACAACGTCGACTGGGCGCTCTCGCGCGAGCGCTACTGGGGCACGCCGCTGCCGATCTGGCGGTGCGAGCGCGGACACACCACGGCGATCGGCTCGCTCACCGAGCTGTCCGACCGCGCCGGGCGCGACGTCACCGGGCTGGACCCCCATCGCCCGGGGATCGACGAGGTCGCGTTCGCCTGTCCCGAGTGCGGGACCGAGGCCCGGCGCGTCCCCGAGGTGATCGACACGTGGTACGACTCGGGCGCGATGCCGTTCGCCCAGTGGGGGTACCACCCGGACCTCGGGCGCGGGCTCGAGCGGTTCCAGGAGCGCTTCCCCGCCGACTTCATCTCGGAGGCGATCGACCAGACGCGCGGCTGGTTCTACACGCTCATGGCCGAGGGCGTCCTGCACTTCGACTCGACCACGTACCGCAACGTCGTGTGCCTCGGGCACATCGTCGACACGGACGGCCGGAAGATGAGCAAGAGCCTCGGCAACGCGATCGACCCGTGGGACGTGCTGAACCGGCAGGGCGCGGACGCCCTGCGCTGGTACCTGCTCACGACCGGCTCGCCGTGGGCCTCGCGGCGGGTCGGGATGGAGATCCTCGACGAGGTCGTCCGCCAGTTCCTGCTGACGCTGTGGAACGTGTACGCGTTCTTCGTCACGTACGCGAACGCGAATGGGTTCGACCCGGACGGGGTCACCGCCCCGCCCGTCGCCGAGCGGCCCGTGCTCGACCGCTGGGTGCTCTCGCAGCTCCAGGCGACGGCGGCGGAGGCCCGGGAGCGGCTCCAGGCCTACGACGCGACCGGCGCCGGCCGGCGGATCGCTCGCTTCGTCGACGACCTGTCGAACTGGTACGTCCGCCGCGCGCGCCGTCGCTTCTGGGACCCGGAGGGGACCGGTGGCGAGGACACCCTCTCGGCGTTCCACACGCTGTACGAGTGCCTCACGACGGTCGCTCGGCTGCTCGCGCCGTTCACGCCCTTCGTCGCCGAGGAGCTGTGGCGAAACCTCGCCTCGCGGAGGCCCGGCGAGGCCGACTCCGTGCACCTCACCGACTACCCGGCGGGCGACGCGGACAACGTCGACGGGTCGCTCGACTCGGCGATGGCCGTGGCGCGGCAGGTGGTGGAGCTCGGCCGCCGCGTCCGCACCGACACCAAGGTCAAGGTGCGCCAACCGTTGCTCGAGGCGGCGGTGCATCTCCCTGGCGACCGCGGGGCGCTCGAGCCGCTGCTGCCGCTCGTGGCCGAGGAGCTGAACGTGCGCGAGGTCGTCTTCGCCGAGTCCGCCGAGGGGTTCGCGCGCTGGCGCGCGAAGCCGAGCTTCCGGGCCCTGGGGCCGCGGGTGGGCTCGGCCGTACAGCGGGTCGCGGCCGCGCTCGCGGCCGACGACGGGTCGGCGGCCTCGGCCCTGGCTCGGGGCGAGCGCCTCACGGTCGCCGGCGTCGAGCTCGGCCCCGACGACGTCGAGCTCCTGCAGGAGACGCCCGAGGGCTGGGGCGTCGCCTCGGAGGGCGGCGTGACCGTCGCCCTCGAGCTGGGGCTCACGCCCGAACTCCGACGCGAGGGGCTCGCGCGGGAGCTGGTGCGCCTGGTGCAGGACGCGCGGAAGGCTGCGGGATTGGACGTGAGCGACCGGATCGCGCTCGGGATCGAGGCGCGGGGTGACCTGGCCGAGGCGTTCACCGAGCACCGCGAGGCCGTCGCGCGCGAGACGCTGGCCGTCGAGGTCCGGGCCGAGGTCCTGCCCGACGCCGAGCTCCGGCAGGACGCCGAGGTCGACGGGTCAGCCGTCTCGGTCACGCTGCGTCGGGCCTGAGCTCCGCACGACGCCGATCCACACCAGGACGATCGCCGCGACCGCGGCCGCCAGCGACAGCCCGATCGGCCCGACGTCGTCCCGCGCGATCCCGATGAGGAGCGCGGCCGCGGACGCGAGCACCAGCAGGAGCGCAGCGACGTACAGGAGCGCCGGCCGGCGCTCGGACGGAGGTGGGCTCAGTCCTCGCCCCAGAAGAGCTCTCGGAGCGACCGGTCGCCCGAATCGCGGCGGAGCTGCACCGGCGCGGGCTCCGCGACCGGCTCGTCCGCCGATGCCCCCTCGTCCTCGGCCGCGGGGACGCTGATCGGCGCGAACGCCTCCTCCGTCGTGGCCGACTCCGACTCCGACTCGGGCTCTGCGGGGGCGGGTTCCCCCCGGGCGGCCGGCGCCGGTTCAGCGGCGGGTGCCGCGTCTGGCTCGGACGCCGTCGGGGACGCCGGGGTCGTTTCGGCGGTGGAGCGCATCTCGGCGACCATCCGTTTGACATCCTCGGCGTGGCCCTGGACGAGCGAGCCGAGGCTCTGGAGGAACTCGCGCTCCGAGCTCAGGAACGGAGCCACCGCGGCGCGAGTATCGCCCCCCGCGGAGGCCGCGACCCCTGCCGCGCGGGCCTCGGCCTCGCGCACGATCCGGGCGGCGTCCTCGCGGGCCTCGGCGACGATACGCTCGGCCTCGGCCGAGGCGGCCGTTGCGTCCGAGGCGACCGGCGCGGCGGGCGGTGTCGCAGACGCGGCCGCCCGAAGGCGCTGGTTCTCCTCGATGTAGGCGCCGAGGTCCTCCGTGATGCGATCGAGGAACGCGTCGACGTCTCGCTCGTTGTAGCCGCGGAACGCCAGACGGAACTCCACCTGCTGCACGTCGGCGGGCGTGATCCGGCCTCCCACGGACGCGTCCGACCCCTCAGCCTTCTTCCTCCGCATGGCCTTCCCCCCTGCCGTGCCGGTCCGCTAGCAGTTCAGCGCGGTGCGCAGGACCGCAAGGATAACGAACGCGACGATCACCGAGAGGTCCAGTCCCATCCCCCCGGCACGGACGGGCGGGATGAGGGCGCGGAGCGGCCGCAGGACGGGCTCGGTCACGTCGTCGAGGAGGTCGACGATCCACCGGAACGGGCCCGAGATCGGCGGGCGGAACCCGAACATCAGCGCCCACGACAGGATCACCCTGACGAGCAGGATGATCGTGTAGATCGTGATGACCGCACACAGGATGCCGAGTGCTGCGTTCTCGGCGGCGATCATCGCGGGTGTGGGGCCGATCGCGCTCAGAACTGGTTGTAGATGCCGGCGCCGGCGATCCGCTCGCGGTCTTCCGCCGAGACCTCCATGTTCGCGGGGGTCAGCAGGTAGACGCGGTTCGCGACCATCTCGATCTTGCCGTCCAGGCCGTACACCAGCCCCGAGGCGAAGTCGACCAGACGGCGGGCGATCGTGTCGTCGGTGCTCTGCAGGTTCATGATGACCGGGATGCCGTCCTTGTAGCGGTCGGCGATCTCTCGAGCCTCGTTGAAGCGTCGGGGCTCGGACTTGTGGATCGAGGACGCCGTCGACGGCCGCGTCGAGGGGATCGTCCGAACGATGCCCTCTGGCTCCTGTCCGACCATCACCTCGCGGACCGGCTGCGGGCGCTGGAGGCTGCGGACCTCGGCCTGCCGAGGCTGCGCGGCGACCTCGTCGAGCTCGTCGTATTCCTCGTCCTCCACGAGCCCCAGGTAGGTCAGGGTCTTCTTCCACACGCCTGGCATCGCTCCTCCCCTTGTCACCTCGGTGGCCGCTCGCCGAACAGGGCCGTACCGATGCGGACCATCGTAGCGCCTTCCTCGACGGCAACCTCGTAATCCAGCGACATTCCCATCGAAAGTTCCGACGCGCGCCGGTGCTGCTTCCGCACGCGGTCGAGCAGCTCACGCAGCCGGATGAAGTACGGGCGCGCGCCCTCGGCGTCGGGCGTGAGCGGCGGCAGCGTCATCAGCCCCGTCAGGCGGAGACCGTCGATCCGCTCGACGGCGTCGCACACCTCCGGAACCTCCTCCGGCGGAACACCGGCCCGTTCGCGCGTGAAGTCGACCTCGACCAGCGTCGGGATCGAGCGGCCGTTCGTCACGGCGCGGCGGGCCAGGCGATCGAGCGCCCGGCCGGGGACGGCCGTCTCGACGACGTCCGCGAGCTCGGCCACGTGGTGCGCGGAGCCACGCTGGAGCGTGCCGATGAAGTGCCACGTGGCGCCCCGGACCCTGGCCCGCTTGTCCCGCAGCTCCCGGACGTAGTTCTCGCCGAGATGCGTCACCCCCGCCTCCACCACCCAGCCGAGCGCCTCCGCCTCGACCGTCTTGCCGGCGGCGACGATCGTGACCCCGGCAGGGTCGCGGCCGGCACGCGCGCACGCGCCGGCGACGCGCTCTCGCACGCGCGAGAGGTTGTCGAGCACGGTCTCCCTCGTGCGGAGGCTCATCAGTGAACAGGACCCTACAACAGCCTGCTCACGTTGACGTGCGCAACACATCAGGCCGGCAGGCGCATCGCGATCGCGAGGTGACGGCCGGTGGCGCCGTCGCGGCGGTACGAGTAGAAGCGCGAGTCCTCGCACGCCGTGCAGGCCTCCGTGTCCTCCACCCGACGGATGTCCTCCGCCTCCAGGACCGCGCGGAACGTGCCCGGCAGGTCCAGGAACGCGCGGCCGCCCCGCCGCTCGGCGACGGCGCCTGCCGGCGATCGCGCCCCGACGGCGATCACGACCTCCTCCCCCACCTCGTAGTGGCAGGCGCGGATCGCGGGGCCGATCGCGGCGCGCACCTCTCGCCGGTCCGAGAACAGGGCGGCGCCGCGCTGCACGATGCCGCCCGCCAGTCCGCGCCATCCCGCATGGACGAGCGCGATCCGGCCGTCGCGCGGATCCGCGAGGACCGCGATCACGCAGTCCGCGCTGAACGCGCCGAGACCGACGCCCGGCGTCCGCGTCGTGGTCCCGTCGGCGGATGCGAGCAGCGTCGCGGGGCCGTCGAACCCGTCCGCGATCCGCGCGGCGCCCACGATCGCGACCTCGGTACCGTGAACCAACCCGGGCACGCAGAACCGCTCCAGCCCGAACGCGTCGGCCACGCGCCGTCGGTTCGCGCGCACGTCGACATCCCGGTCACCGACCTGGAAGGAGCCGTTGAGAGAGTCGAAGGGCGCCGCGCTGCGACCCCCGGTGCGCTCGAGGAACGCGGCGAGGAATCCCACGCTCTCGAGCTCGCGGGCGACGAGCGCCACCGCACCATCGCCCAGGTCCCGCCGATCGAACGTCATCGCGCCCCGATGCTCCCACGGTCGGTGCAAGCGACGGGGCCGGAGGTGGAAGAGGGGGCGGGGACCCGGTGCAGAGGCGGGGGAAGGTCGCCTCCGTCCCGTTCGTCCCCGCCCCCGCGGACCCACCGCGTGGGGCGGTCGGGTCAGCTCTTCAAGAAGTCGGGGATGTCCAGGTCCTCGTCCGCGTCGAAGGCCGTGGTCTCGGGCGCCGGGCGGAAGATCTCGTCTTCCTCTTCCACGAGGATCGACGGCCGCTCCTCGGGCTCCTCCTCCCCGAGCCGCGACGGCGCCGAGACCGGCTCGGGCGCCGCGGCACGCTCGGGCTCCTCGAGGAGCCGCGAGATCCGGCTCTCGAACGTCGGCTGCTGCGCGAGGAGCTTGTCGAAGCCGGCCGCGATGACCGTGACCCGAACCTCCTCGCCGAGCGCGTCGTCCACGACGGCGCCGAAGATGATGTTCGCGTCCGGATGCGCCACACGCGTGATCGTGTCGGCCGCCTTGTTCACCTCGTGGAGCGTGAGGTCGCCCGGCCCCGACACCGAGAGCAACACGCCTCGCGCCCCCTCGATCGAGGACTCGAGCAGCGGCGAGCTGATCGCGTTCTTCGCGGCCTCCTCGGCCCGATCCTCACCCGACCCGTTCCCGATCCCCATCAGCGCCGACCCGGCGCCGGTCATGACCGAACGCACGTCGGCGAAGTCCAGGTTGATGAGACCGGGCGTGGTGATGAGCGACGTGATCCCCTCGACCCCCTGGTACAGCACCTGGTCGGCCATCCGGAACGCGTCGACGATCGGCGTGTCCGGATCCGAGACCTGGAGCAACCGGTCGTTCGGCACGACGATCAGCGTGTCGACCGCCTTTTTCAGTTCCGTGATGCCCATGTCCGCCTGCGTCGCGCGCATCCGACCCTCGAAGCCGAACGGGCGGGTGACGACACCGATCGTGAGCGCACCGAGGTTCCGCGCGATCTCCGCGACGATCGGAGCGCCACCTGTGCCGGTCCCGCCGCCCTCGCCCGCCGTCACGAACACCATGTCGGAGCCCTTGAGGATCTCCTCGATCTCCTCCGCGTGCTCATCCACCGCGTGTCGGCCGACCTCCGGATCGGACCCCGCGCCGAGCCCCCGGGTCGTCTCGCGTCCGATGTCGAGTTTGACCTCCGCGTCGGACATCAGGAGGGTCTGCGCATCCGTGTTGACGGCGATGAACTCGACGCCGCGAAGGCCGCCCTCGATCATCCGGTTCACCGCGTTCACGCCGCCGCCGCCGATCCCGACGACCTTGATGACGGCGAGGTAGTTCGAAGGAGAATCCATCACCGCGACCTCCGTCTCCCGGGTCTACCCGGTCTACCTGGGGAAACGCCGTTCACAGTCTCCCGACCTTGAACCTCAACTGCAACGTTATTGTTATATCTATGTACACTCGAACCTCGGCCACCCTACTATCGCGGCCCTGGCCCGTCAATGCCCCAGCGGCATGATGTCCCGGTCGAGTTGCCGTCGACGTCGAAACTCCGGCGGGTGCGGGTCAGTCCCCCGGCACCACCGCGGGCGCGCTCGGGGCGCTGACGTCGATCGCCCGGAAGGGGCCGTCCGCGTCCTCGATCCACATCAGCACCTCTCGCAGCACGCGCGCCTTCGTCGCGTGGGCGCGCGGGGCCCCGAACGTGACGCGGAGCCCGTCCGTCAACACGAGCTCGAGCCCCCTCGGCCCGCCGACGAGCACCCGCCGGACCTTCGAGCGCAGGTCGTCCCCGAGCGCGGCGAGCGCACGCGCCGCATCCGCGATCTGGTCGGTTCCGGCCGGGTCCACCCACGAGGGGGGCGCGTCGATCACCGGGAGTCCAGATGCGTGGCCCGGCCCGAGGATCGTGCCGTCCCCGGCAACGAGCGCTCGCTCCGGGCCACGCTGCGTCGTCGCGATCGGTGAACGTTCGGTCACGGTGATCGACACCGTCCACGGGAGGTCCACATCGACGTCGGCCCGGGCGATCCACGGATCGCGGAGCAGTCGCGCCTCGACGCCCGACTCGTCGAGCCACAGCGCGTTGTCGCGCGCCGTGACGCCCGAGAGCCGGACGATCCGTGCCTCCTCTCGGTGGACTCCCCCCTCGACCGCGATCCCACGGACACGGAACAGGTCGGTCCTGGTGGCCGCGACCGCCGAGCCGAGAAGCACGACGCAGGCCGCCGCGACCGCGGCGGGTCTCCGCGCCCGGATCCAGATCCCGGCTACGGACAGACGCGGCGGGTCAGTGGGGGACGCGATCGAACTCGCCAACGAGGTGCACCTCCGGCTCCAGGCGGACGGCGAAGCGCTCGGCCACGCGCTCCTGGACCCTCCTGATCAGCTCGACGACGTCGGCGGCACGGGCGCCCTCCGACGTGACGATGAAGTTCGCGTGCTTCCGGGAGACGGTCGCGCCGCCGACCGCCGTGCCCTTCAACCCCGCCTCGTCGACGAGCCGAGCGGCGAAGTCCTCGGGCGGGTTCTTGAAGACGCTGCCGCAGTTCGGTTCGGCGAGCGGCTGATGCTGTCTCCGCCACTCACGGATCTCGTCCATCCGCGCGCGAATCGCCGGGCGGTCGCCCGGCGACAGACCGAGACGGGCGGCGACCACGACGCCCTCCGACGGGAGCGCCGACGACCGGTAGGCGAAGCCCGCGTCCTCGGCCTTCACGGTGACCGGTCCGGCGAGCGCCACGTCGTACAGATCGATCGTCTCGAGCGATGTGGAGAGCTCGCTCCCGTGCGCCCCCGCGTTCATCCGGACCGCGCCGCCGAACGAGGCCGGGATCGCCACGCCCCACTCCAGGCCGGCGAGCCCGTGGGCGAGGGTCACGCCGGCGAGCGCCGGCAGCGGCATCGAAGCGCCGGCCGTCACGTGGTCGCCGTCGCGGGACGCCCAGCGGAACCCACGTCCCAGACGCAGCACGAGCCCGGCGAACCCGTCGTCGGACACGAGCACGTTCGATCCCTTGCCGACGACCACGAACGGGATGCCGGCGACGCGGATCGCCTCGGCCACCGCCGCGAGATCCTCGGCTGAGTCGGCCTCGAGGAACAGCGCCGCCGGCCCGCCGATCCGGAAGGTCGTGAGCGTCGACATCGGGAGGTCCGGGCGGACCCGGTCGCCGCAGCGCTCGCGCAGGACGGCCTCGGCGAGCTCCAGGTCACCGGTCACGACGCCGCCCCGATCGCCTCGAGGGTCGCGTCGCCGAGCATCCACACGTCGCCGCATCCCATCGTGAGGACCAGGTCGCCTTCGCGGACCTCCAGATCGAGGAAGCGCACGACGTCGGCCCGGTGCGGCAGGTACACGACCCGCTTCGTGGGATCGGCGAGCGCGATCCCACCGACGACGAGTTTCCCCGTGACCCCAGGGATCGGGTCCTGGGCCGCGCCGTAGACGTCGGTCACCACGATCACGTCGGCCTCGACGAGGCTCGCGCCGAGCTCGCGCCACAGCGCCTGGGTCCGCGAGTAGCGGTGCGGCTGGAACACGGCGATCAGGCGACCCGGCTCCGTGCGCCTGGCGACGTCGAGCGTCACGGCGAGCTCCGTCGGCACATGGCCGTAGTCGTCGAAGAAGTCGGCGCCGCGCGCCGACCCCCGATGCTCGAACCGGCGGTGGACGCCCGTGAACGTCGAGAGCGCCTCGGCCGCGACGTCCGGCGCCACGCCGACGAGATGCGACGCCGCGATCGTCGCGGCAGCGTTCAGCAGCATGTGCGCCCCGTCCACGCCGAGGTCCACGTCGAGGCTCCGGCCGTCGATCGTCACGGTCCCCCGCGCCGCGCGTGGCGCGAGCGAGCGGACCTCCACGCGAACGTCCGCGTCGGGCGCCGTGCCGTACCAGGTCACCTCGGCGCTCGAGTCCCGGAGCGCCCGCACGGCGCCGGGGTCGTCGGCGCAGGCGATGACGTGGCGGCAGCGCTCGGCGAACGACGCGAACGCCGCTTCGATCTCGTCGCGACCGCCGGGGTAGAAGTCCACGTGGTCGACCTCGATGTTCGTGACGATGCCGATCTCGGACCGCAGGAGCAGGAACGAGCCGTCGCTCTCGTCCGCCTCCGCGACGAACAGGTCCCCCGAGCCCGATCGGGCCCCGCTCCCGCTCTCGTTCGGCTCGCCACCGACGAGGTACGTGGGATCCATGCCGGCGCGCTCGAGCACCAGACCGATCATCGAGGTCGTGGTGGTCTTGCCGTGCGTCCCGGCGACGGCGATCGCGCGCGCGTCGCCCGCGAGCGCCGCGAGCGCCTGCGCACGCGCCCACACCGGCAGCCCACGCTGGCGGGCCTCGACGAGCTCGGGGTTCGAAGGGTGGATCGCCGAGGACACGACGACCGCCTCGGGCGCCCCGAGCTGCTCGGCCGCGTGCCCGACCCAGACCACGGCGCCCAGCGCCTCGAGGTCGCGGAGGCCTTTCGAGTCCTTCAGGTCCGAGCCCGACACCGCGATCCCGCGTGCGAGGAAGAGCTTCGCGAGGTTCCGCATGCCGGCGCCGCCGATGCCGATCAGGTGCAACCTGCGCACCCGCCCGAGCTCCGGGACCTCGAGCGTCGGGATGCTCCCCGGCGGCGGGACGTAGGCCGCGCTCATCGCGGACCGCCCGCCTCGGCGACGACGGCCGCGAGCGCCGAGGCGGCGTCGGGTCGCGACCACGACCGCATCCGCTCGCGCATCGTCGCCAGGCGCTCCGGCGCCTCGAGGAGCTCCGAGACGACGGCGGCGAACGAAGCGCCCGAGAGCGCGTCGTTCATCACGACGACCGCCCCGCCGCCGCGCTCGACCGCCCCGGCGTTCGCCTCCTGGTGCCCCCCGGTCGCGTGCGGGTACGGCACGAGCACCGCGGGGATCCCGCACACGGAGAGCTCCGCACACGTGGTCGCCCCGGCGCGGGCCACTACGAGGTCCGCAACGGCGTACGCGAGCTCCATCCGGTCCAGGAACCCGCGGACGCGGACCCGGACGGGACCGTCCGGGATCGCCTCGGCGATCCGGCGTTCGTGCGCCCGGCCCGTGAGGAGCAGCACCTGGAGGTCCGGCCGATCGAGCAGACCGATCGCTTCGACCGCCGCGAGATCCACGTGGAGCGCCCCCTGACTCCCGCCGAAGACGACGAGCGTCGGACGCCCCGGCTCCAGGTCGAGCTCGACGAGACCCTCCTTGGCCAGCGTCTCGCGGTCGTCGAGGACGCGCAGGACGGATCCTCGCACGGGGTTGCCGGTGACCACCGTCCGGGCGCGCCGCGGGAACCGGCTGGCAGCCTCCGCGAACGTCAGCGCGACCGTGCGCGCGCGACGCGCGAGCGCGCGGTTCGCCAGGCCCGGAACGGCGTTCTGCTCGTGGAGGACGAGCGGTCGCCGCGTTCGCGCGGCGGCCAGGCCGACGGGCACGCTCACGTATCCGCCCATCCCGACGACGACGTCGGCGCGCTCCACGGAGGGTCGGCACGCCGAGATCGACCGCACCGCCGCGACCGGCGCCATGAAGGTCTCGATCGACAGGCCCCGACGAAGCGGCCTGGCGTCGACGGCATCGAAGGCGAAGCCCGCCTCGGGCACCAGGCGAGCCTCCGGTCCGTCCGCCGTCCCGATGAACCGAACCCGTGCGCCGTGGTCGTCGACCAGGCGGCGCGCGAGCGCGAGTGCGGGGAACACGTGGCCCGCCGTCCCCCCGCCGGACACGAGCACGTTCACGTCGCTCGCCTCCCACGCGCACGTCCGACGTCGGCCGGCGTCCGCGCGATGTTCCACAGGATGCCGACCGCGGCAAGCGAGACCACGAGCGAGGAGCCGCCGTACGAGAGGAACGGCAGCGGCACCCCTGTGATCGGCAGCAGGCCGGTGACCGCCCCGAGGTTCACGAGCGCCTGGAGCCCGATCCAGCCGACGATGCCGGCCGCGAGCAGCCGCCCGAACACGTCCGGCGCCCGCGTCGCGATCCGGATGCCCGCGAAGATCAGCAGGCCGAACGCCAGCAGCACGACGAGCTCGCCGACGAGGCCGAGCTCCTCGCCGAGGATCGAGAAGATGAAGTCGGTGTGGGCGTTCGGCACGTAGAGCCACTTTTGGCGGCTCGCCCCGAGCCCCACCCCGAGCCAGCCGCCCGAGCCCAGCGCGATCAACGACTGGATCAGCTGGTACCCGGTGTTCGAGGCGTCCGCCCAGGGATCCAGGAACGACAGGAACCGCACCCGCCGGTAGTCGGCGCTGAAGATCAGCGCCATCCCGGCCGCCCCGCCCACGATCCCGGTCACGAGGAGGTACCGCAGTCGCACGCCCGCGGCGAACAGGAGCAGGAACATCGTCCCCGAGATGATCAGGGTCGTTCCCAGGTCCGGCTGCAGCATCACCAGACCCGTGACGAGGATCGTCACGGGGAGCAGCGGCAGGGCCAGGTGCGCCACGATATCGAGCTTCCCCCACTTGCGCGACAACACGGTCGCGCCGAACACGACGAGCGCGAGCTTCGCGATCTCGGAGGGCTGCACGGTGACCGGGCCGAGCTCGAGCCAACGGGACGACCCGTACGCCGAGACCGCGAGACCTGGATAGAGGACGAGCACGAGCAACGCGATCGTCAGGACGAGGAACGGCAGCGCCAGGCGCTGCCACGCCGGATACCGCATCCGCGAGGTGAGCAGGAGCGCCCCCACGCCGACGGCGCCGTACGCGGCCTGTCGCTGGAAGAACAGGAACGAGTCGCCGTACCGCGAGTACGCCGAGACCGAGCTCGCCGACAGCACCATGACCAGGCCGCCGATCACGAGGAAGGCGGTCGAGCCGAGGAGCAGCGCGATCGTCCGGCGGGCGGTCGCATCCTCGCGGGCGCGGGTCCGGGCGATGTCCTCCGGACGCACCAACCTGAGGTGCCCGGGTCGCTCTGCGGCGACGCTACGGCTGGACACGGGCCTCCTCCTCCGCGAGCGTGCGCGCCGCCGCCGCGAACCGGTCACCGCGCTCCGTGTAGTCGCGGAACATGTCCCAACTCGCGCAAGCGGGCGCGAGCAGCACGATCCCCTCCCCGGGCGCCATCGCGTGGGCGACCGTCACGGCCTCCTCGATCGAGTCCGCGGTCCGCACGGGCACCCGTCCGTCGAACACCGCAACGAGCTCGGGCGCCGCCTCGCCGATCGCGACGACGCCCGCGAGCGACGGGAGGCCGTCGGCGAGCGGCGACAGGTCGACCCCCTTGGCCATCCCCCCCGCGACGAGCACGACGTCGCGCTTGCCGCGGAGCGCGTGCAGCGCCGCATGGACGTTGGTGGCCTTCGAATCGTCGAGGAACCGCACGGAGCCGGCTCGGGCGACCTCCTCCCCGCGGTGCGGGAGTGGCGGCATCGTGGCGATCGCCGTGCGGACCGCGTCCTCGGGCAGGCCGAGGGCGAGACCCGCCGCCGCGGCGGCCGCGCAGTCGGCCACGAACCCGGCCGCGTCGTGCGCCGGCCGGCCGAGCGCGATCCGCCGGGCCCCCCGCCGGGCGACGATCTCGCCGCTCGCCACGCCCACCTCGCCCGGGCCGGGCTCGCCGCCCCGGAACCACGCGACGTCGCAGGGTGCCGCGCGTGAGACCTCGGCCGCGACCGGGTCGTCCGCGTTGCCGACGTGCGTGTCCCCGCGGCCCTGGAGCTCGAACACGCGCGCCTTGGCCGCGCGGTAGCCCTCGAGCGAACCGTGCCAGTCGAGGTGGTCCGGAGCGACGTTGAGCAGGATCGACACGCGCGGATGCACCCAGTGGTGGAAGCGCAGCTGGAACGACGACGTCTCGACCGCGAGCGCGTCGTGGCCCTCCCGGGCCGCCACCGAGAACGGATGCCCGATGTTCCCGCACGCGACGCCATCCAGACCGCTCGCGGACATCATCGCGGCGACGAGCTTCGTGGTCGTGGACTTGCCGTTCGTCCCCGTGATCGCGACGTACGGCACCCGGCACAGCCGCGCGCCGATGTCGAGCTCGCTCCAGATCGGCGTGCCGCGCTCGAGCGCCCAACGCAGCACCGTGGCGTGCTCGGGCACGCCCGGGCTCGCCACGACCGCGTCGACGCCGTCCAGGTGCGACGGATCGTGGCCGCCCAGGCGGACGTCCACGCCCAGGGCGACGAGCTCGTCCGCGCCGTCGACGTCCTCGCGCTGCTCCGTCACGCGCACCGTCGCGCCCTCCTCGGCCAGCACGCGCGCGGCGGCGCGTCCGGCGACGCCGAGCCCGACGACGACGAACCGCTCGCCCTCGAACGCGCCGCTCATCCGAGGCCCCCCCGAGCGATGAAGTCGTAGTAGAAGAGCCCGAGCCCAACGGCGACGCAGATCCCCGCGACGATCCAGAAGCGGACGATCACCGTGAACTCCGGCCAGCCGGCGAGCTCGAAGTGGTGGTGGATCGGGGACATCCGGAAGACCCGCCGGCGGAACCCGCGGAAGGCGATCACCTGCACGATGACAGAGGTCGTCTCGATCACGAACAGACCGCCGAGGATGATCAGCAGCAGCTGGGTGCTCGACACGACCGCGAGCGCGCCCATCAGCCCGCCGAGCGAGAGCGCCCCGGTGTCGCCCATGAAGATGCGCGCGGGGGCGGCGTTCCACCACAGGAACCCCGCCACGGCTCCCGCCGAGCTCGCGGCGATCACGGCAAGGTCGAGCGCGTCGTTCGCGTTCACCGGGTAACACGCCTCCGCCGGCCCGAGCCCGCACGCATGCCGGAACTGCCAGAACGAGATGAAGATGTACGCCAGGTAGACGAACAGCGACGAGCCGGAGGCTAGACCGTCGAGCCCGTCGGTCAGGTTCACGCCGTTCGAGGACGACGCGAGGATCACGAAGACCCACACGACGAAGAACGCGCCCAGGTCCAGCCCTGTCTCGCGGAAGAACGAGAGCTCCGTCGAGACGTCGGTGAAGTTGACGATCGCGGCGGTGAAGGCGGCGGCGATCACGGCCTGGCCTACGATCTTCGCGGTCTTCGAAAGCCCGAGCGAACGGCGGCGGCGGACCTTGATGAAGTCGTCCAGGAAGCCGAGGGCGCCGAAGGCGATCGCCGCGAGCAGCACCGCCGCGCCCGCCGCCGTCATCCCACCGAGCACGATGCCCGCACCGAAGTACCCGACGAGCAGCCCGGCGAGGATCACGACGCCGCCCATCGTCGGCGTCCCCATCTTCTCCATGTGTGTGTGCGGGCCGTCCTCGCGGATCCGCTGACCCCAGCCCCACAGCCGGAACGCGCGGATCGCGAGCGGCGTGCCGAGCAGGGTCACCGCCAGGGAGATCGCCGCCGCCGCCAGGATCCCCCTCACCGCAACGCCTCCGCGAGCCGCTCGAGCCCCACGACGCGGGAGCCCTTGATGAACACGACGTCGCTCGGCCGCAGCCACGCGCGGAGCGCGTCGAACGCCTCCTCGGGCGCGTCGACGTCGATCGCGTCCTCGGGGAGCTGCCCCTCGCGCACCGCGGCACGGTGGATCGCCCGCGCCGGGTCGCCCACGGTGATCAACAGGTCCACGCCGACGCGGACGATCAGCTCTCCCAGGCGCTCGTGCTCGTCGAGCGAGATCGGCCCGAGCTCGGCCATGTGCCCGAGCACCGCCGCGAGGCGGGCGTCCCGGGCCATCCACCGCGCGGCCTTCAACCCGGCGGCCATCGACTCCGGGTTCGCGTTGTACGCGTCGTTCACGACCCGGACGCCGTCGTCCGTCGTGAACGATTCCATCCTCCATGCCGAGACGTGCGCGTCCTTCAGCGCCGCGGCGCACTCGGCTGCCGAGACGCCGAGCGACGACCCGACCGCCGCGGCGGCGAGCGCGTTCGAGACCATGTGCTCGCCCGGGACCGCGAGCTCGACGGTCTCGGGCTCGCCGTCCATGCGCAGGCGGAACCGCGCCCTGCCGTCGACGTCCATCTCGACGTCCTCCGCCCGAACGTCGGCGTCCTGGGAGAGGCCGAAGAGCCGGACCGGCGCCGGCGAACGCTCGGCGTACCCGCGCACGACCGGGTCATCGGCGTTCAGGACGGCGACGCCGTCGGGCTCCAGCGCGTCGACGGGCTCGGCCGAGGCCTCCACGATCGCCTCCCACGATCCGAAGATCTCCATGTGCGCCACGCCGACGTTCGTCACCACCACGACCTCCGGCCGCGCGATGCGGCACAGGAGCGCGACGTCGCCGATCCGGCGTGCGCCCATCTCGGCGACGACCACCTCGGCGTCGGCCGGTGCGCCGAGCAACGTGATCGGCAGCCCGACCTCCGTGTTGAACGACGCGGGGCTCGCGTGCGTCCGGAACCGCGTCCGGAGGACGGCCGCGGTCAGGTCCTTCGTCGAGGTCTTCCCGTTCGCGCCGGTGATCCCGACGACCGTCGCGTCCGGCCGCCGCCGACGCTCGTCGGCCGCGAGCGTCAGGAGCGCGGCCCCCGCGTCCTCGACCACGATGTAGGGGACCGCCGTCACCGGCCGCGTCACGAGCGCCGCCACTGCGCCCCGCTCCGCGGCGGCGTCGACGAAGTCGTGCCCGTCCACCCGGTCACCCGGCAGGGCGACGAACAGCGAGCCGGGGGTCGCCGAGCGACTGTCGCTGGCTGCCGACGTCACGGTTGCATCGCCGCCGACGGCACGACCGCCGACGACCGACGCGATCTCCGAGAGCCGGCGCGCGATCACGACGGGCCCTCCATCGCACGGATCTCCTCGGCGGCCACCTCGCGATCGTCGAACGCGATCGTGCGGTCGGCGAGCTCCTGATAGATCTCGTGACCCTTGCCGGCGATCACGACGACGTCGCCGGGACCCGCCCGGCGGACCGCCCGGCGGATCGCGGCGCGGCGGTCGGCCTCCACCTCGTAGGCGCCGTGTCCCTCACGCGCACCCGCCTCGACCTCGGCGACGATGGCCAGCGGATCCTCGCTCCGCGGGTTGTCGCTCGTGATCACGGCGAGGTCCGCGATCTCCGTCGCCACGCGACCCATGACCGGTCGCTTCGCGCGATCGCGATCCCCACCGCACCCGAACACCACGATGAGCCGATCGCGGGCGAGCGGCCGGGCGGTGCGCAACACGTTCTCGAGGCTGTCCGGCGTGTGGGCGTAGTCGACCATCACCAGGAACGGCTGCCCGACCTCGACCGCCTCGACCCGGCCGGGCACGCCGCTCACGGCCGCGATCCCCTGGACGGTCGCGGCGTCCGCGATCCCGAGCTCGCGCGACGTGGCGAGGGCGGCCAGGCAGTTCTCGACGTTGAACAGCCCGTGCAGCGACGAGCGCACCTCGAGGTCCCCCACGCGGAACGACAGGCCCTCGCGCGAGGTCCGCACGTCCGTCGCCCGGACGTCCGCCCCGCGGTCGAGCCCGAACGTGACGGTCGGCAGACCCGACGCGGAGAGCCGTCGCCCCTCGGCGCTGTCGCGGTTGACGACGGCGCGATCGCTCAGGGCGGGCGTGAACAGGCGCGCCTTCGCCTCGAAGTACTCCTCCATCGAGGCGTGGTAGTCCAGGTGGTCCTGCGTGAGGTTCGTGAACACCGCGACCTCGTACCGGGTGCCGTCCACTCGATGCTGGTGCAGCCCGTGCGACGACACCTCCATCGCCACGGCATCCACCCCCGCCTCCACCATCTCCGCGAGCAGCCGCTGGAGGTCGGGCGCCTCGGGCGTCGTTCGCGGGAACGGCACGACGCGGCCGTCGATCCGCACGCCCGTCGTGCCGACCACCCCGGGCGTCCACCCGGCGGCGCGGAAGACCGACTCGAGCAGGAACGTGGTCGTCGTCTTGCCGTTCGTGCCGGTGACGCCCACGATCCGGAGGCGCTGGGCCGGTCGCGCGTGGAATGCGGCCGAGATCGGCCCCATCGCCTCGCGGACGGACGGGACGAGGACCTGCGTCACGTCGATCGGCAGCCAGCGCTCGACGACGAGGGCCGAGGCGCCGCGTGCCACGGCCTCGGCCGCGAAGTCGTGGCCGTCCAGACGCTCGCCGGGGATGCAGAAGAACAGGGCTCCGCGCTCGACCTCGCCCGAGCGGTAGTGGAGCGACGCGACCACGCACGCCGAGTCGCCGCGGACCTGTGCGCGCGGGACGTCCGCGAGGAGGTCTCCGAGCGGCCGTCCGAGGGGGGAGGGAGCCACGGCCCCTGAGCGTACCGCCTGCCCGGCGCCGCCCGTCCCCCGGGCGCTCACGGGCGCGGTCCTGCGCTGGGCGGCGGACGGAGCGGGCGACCCGGCTCGATCGAGAGCCGGGTGATCGCGTAGCGAGCGATCCGCTGGAACAGCGGCGCGGCGGCGATCCCCCCGTAATCGGTCACCGGTCGGTCGAGGATCGCCGCGATCACGACCTGCGGGTCCGAGGCCGGAAGGAACCCGATGAACGAGGCGACGTACTGGCCCTCGTAGTACCCGGGGCGGTCGGGCAGCGGGATGCGGGCGGTCCCGGTCTTGCCGGCGATCTCGTAGCCGGCGATCGTCGCGTTCGTCCCCGTGCCCTCGGCGACGGCCTGCGCGAGCATGCGCGTCACCGTCCTCGCGGTGGCGGCGGACACCGCTCGATGCGTGACGGGCTCCGGCGCCGGCTCGAACGTCCCGTCCGGTCTTCGCGTGCCGAGCACCAGCCGCGGCTGCACCCACCGGCCGTCGTTCGCGATCGCCGCGTAGACCGCCGCCATCTGGAGCGGCGTCGCGGCGATCCCCTGCCCGTAGGCGATCGTGGCAAGGCTCGTGTCCGTCCACTCGTAGAGCGGCGGCAGGATGCCGGCGGACTCCCCCGGGAAGCCCACGCCGGTGGGGCGACCGAGTCCGAATCGGGTCAGGTACGCCGCCAGGGCGGACTCGCCCAAGCGCCGGGCCACCATCACGGTTCCGATGTTGCTCGACCCGGCGATGATGTCGCCGATCGTCATGCGCTGGATGCCGTGCTCGTGCGCGTCGTGGATCGTGAACTCCTCGACGTCCATCCGCCATGGGACCGAGAGCTCGCGCCGCAGCCCGATCGCGCGGCGGTCGATCGCGGCCGCCGCCGTGATGACCTTGTTCGTCGAACCGGGCTCGAAGGCGTCCGTCACCGCGCGGTTCCGATAGGAGCCGCGCTTCGAGGCGTCGAAGTCGTTCGGGTCGAACGCCGGATGGCTCGCCATCGCCAGCACGTCCCCCGTGTTCGGGTCCATCACGATGACCGTGCCGCCGCGCGCCCGGTTCTGCCGGACCGCCTCGGCGAGCGCCTGCTCCGCCTGGAACTGGAACTCCCGGTCGATCGTCGTCTGCACCGCCGAGCCGGCGATGGGCGGCCGCTCGACGTCGATCCCGCCCACGATCGGCTGGCCGTGCGGGTCGATCTCCTGCGTCCGCTCCCCCGCCTCGCCGGCGAGCAGGTCCTCGTACCGGACCTCCAGGCCCGACAGGCCCTCCCCATCGATCCCGACGAAGCCGAGCACCTGCGCGGCGAGCGACCCCGCCGGGTAGTAGCGGCGGCTGGCCTCGAGGAAACCGATCCCGGGAAGGCCGAGCTCCTCGATCCGGTCCGCGAGGCCGCGGTCCACCTGCCGCGCGAGGTAGACGAACGTCGTGTCACGGGTGAGGAGCTCCACGAGGTCCGTCGTCGGGACCTCGAGGAGCGGCGCGAGGGCGGCGGCGGTGGCCCACGGCTCCTGCACGTACCGGGGGTCGGCGTAGACGTCCCGCGCCTCCAGGCTGATCGCGAGCGGCTCGCCGTTGCGGTCCCGGATCTGCCCGCGGACCGCCGACAGCTCGACCGTCCGCATCCGCTGGTCGAGGGCTCGGTCGCGGAGCGACGACGCCTGGCTCACCTGCAGCACGGTCAGTCGGACGAAGATCGCGCTGAACGCCACCGCCATCACTGCGAGCAGCGCGACCAGACGCCGGACCGGTGGCCGCTTCACGGCTCCCCCCACGAGGGGTCCGCCCCCGCCGGAGTCGACCGGGCGTCGCCGAACGCGTGGAGGGATCGGATGTCGTCGGGGAGACGCATTCCGTTCCGGCGAGCCCAGCCGGCGATCCGGCCGGGGGCGGACAGTCTTGCCTGCTCGTGCACCAGATCGAGCCGCTCCGTCTGGAGCGCCTCGATCCGCCGCTCCGCCTCGTCGATGCGGAACGATTGCTGGGCGAGCAGGGCGTTCAAGGAGACGATCCCCAGCACCATCGAGCCGAGCACGGCGGCGGCGAAGACCGCGAAGCCGAGGTGATGCTTCCTCCGACGCCGCGTCGTCGTCGCAGGCGCCGCGGCACCGCGGCCCGACGGGCGCGTCGACCGCTCGGGGGGCCGCAGCCCGGGTGCGTCCGTCGCAGGGAACGGCTCCGGCGCCGCCGATGGCATCGCGCGCCGGGCGGGCAGGCTCACGCGGCCTCCTCGACCAGCTTCTCGGCTCCGCGAAGCTTCGCGCTGCGGGCCCTCGGGTTCCGCGTGGACTCGGCCTTCGACGGGGTGAGGGGCTTCTTCGTGAGGATCTGCAGGGTCGGCTCCCCCAGGAGGAAGCGCTTCGCGATGCGGTCCTCGAGCGAGTGATAGCTGATCACGACCAGGCGGCCACCGGGAGCGAGGATCCCCGCCGCCCGAGGCAGGGAGGCGGCGAGCTCCTCGAGCTCCCGGTTGACCGCGATACGGAGCGCCTGGAAGGTGCGCCGGGCGGGGTGGGGGCCGCCCCGCCGAGCGCCCAGGGCGCCCGCAACCACGCGCGCGAGCTCGTCGGTGGTATCGATCCGGCGGCGAGCGCGGGCGCGGACGATCGCCGCGGCCACGCGACGCGATCGTCGCTCCTGCCCGTACTCGAACACGATGCGCGCGAGCTCCTCCTCGGCGGCCGTGTTCACGAGGTCGAGCGCGCTCTCGCCCTCGGGGTCCATCCGCATGTCCAGGGGGCCGGGGTGCCGGTAGCTGAAGCCGCGCTCCGGGCGGTCCAGCTGCATCGAGCTGACCCCGAGGTCGTACAGGACGCCGTCGACCCGGTTCTCCACGGGCAGTTCCGAGAACCGGGCCAGCACGGCTTCGAAGCGTGCACCGAAGCGGGCGAGGCGGGCGGAGGCGGTCCGGATCGCATCGGGGTCTCGGTCGACGCCGACGACGCGCTCCGCTCCGGCCTCGAGCAGGGCCTCGGCGTGCCCTCCCGCCCCCAGCGTGAGGTCCAGGACCGTCCGTCGACCCGCGAGGAGCGCGGTCACCTCGGCCACCATGACCGGCTCGTGTCCCGCCCGATCCACCGGCGCACCCTCATCCGAGGACCCGGACGGCGAGCAGGCCCAGGCCGACGTAGACGGCCATGGCCGTCGCGGTCAGGACGAGCAGCGACAGGCTCTGACGAACCTCCCGCGCGAGCGGACCCTTCATCCGAACCCTGCCCCTGTCAGTGCGAACCCGGATCGAGCGTGCCGGCCTGGTACGCGCCGCCGTGGGTGGCCTCGTAGCGCTCGTGAGCGTCCTTGTCCCAGATCTCCATCCGGTCGAAGACGCCGAGCACGACGACCTCCTTGCGGATGCCGATCTCGCCGCGCAGCCGCTGCGGGATCAGCAACCGCCCCTGCGTATCCAGCTCGACGGCCTCGGCCTTGCCGAAGAACATGCGGGCGTAGGCACGCCCCTCGGCGTCGGAGAGGGGAAGGCCGCGGACCTCATCGCTGCGCGCCTCCCATTCGGCCCTGGGGAAGCAGAAGAGGCACCCGTCCTGGCCGAGCGTGAGCACCGCGCCGTCCGCGAAGACGTCTCGGAACCTCGCCGGCAAGCTGACGCGCCCCTTCGGGTCGAGCTGATACCGATGCGTGCCGAGCAGTTCGGCCACGCGTCCTCCCCTTCTCCTCCACTGCGCTCCACACATACTCCACATCCGCTCCACCGTGTCAAGTAAGCAGAGTGAAGAGTTGGATGCAGGTGACAAGCGTTGTGAAGAAGAGAGATGCCCGCGTGACTAGACGCGGGGGCGGAGCCGCCTCAGCACAGGAACGGCTCCCACTCGGGCTCGAGCCGTCCGATCGACAGCCGGAACCCGTCCGCGGGGGCAGACGGGTGACGGGCGAGCCGTAGCCCGGCGTCCTCCGGCCGGCGGTTCTCCTTCCGCGAGTTGCACCGACGGCACGCGGCAACGACGTTCTCCCACGTGTGGAGCCCGCCCTTGGATCGGGGCACGACGTGGTCGAGGTTCTCGGCCGGCGCGCCGCAGTACTGGCACGACCAGTCGTCGCGCGCGAACACGGCTCGGCGCGTGAGCGGGGCCTGCGCCCGGTACGGCACCTTCACGAAGTAGCGCAGCCGTACGACCGATGGCGCCTCGATCGCCTCACGCTCGGAGTGGAAGACGAGCCCGTTCGCGACGATCACCTCGGCCTTGTCCTTGAGGACGAGCACGACCGCCCTCCGCGCGGTCACGACCGCGAGAGGTTGGTGCGACGCGTTCAGCACGAGCGCTCTTCCCATTGCGGGTGCAGCGAGTCTAGCGCACGCGTGTTTCCGGCCGAGGGTGCTTGAACCGGGCGGATCCCAGGGTTGTAATCCGCGGGAAGGCGGCGGTACCACCGCCCAGAGTCGGACGCCTGAAGTAGCGAAAAAGGGGCCGCGCGGGGCGTCCAGCAGCTCGAGGTGTGGGCCGTCGCCTTCGCATCCCGGGAACCGGCGGGGACGGGTCCGAGATCGCGTGCCGCCCGTGGGCGCTCGGGCCTCGGTCGAGGGACGCTGGAAGCCCGTCACGAACGGACGGACGAGCGGCATAGAGCGGTCGTGGGTGCCCAACGCCTCCCCTCGCATGGCCGATACCGCTGACGCGGAGGAAACGGGTGGATGCCGACCGGGACGGAGCCGACGCCGATCGGCGGCCGGAGAGGACCGAGGTCGGCCACGGGTCCGCGTCGGTCGCTGCGTCACGCCAGTTGACCCTGGACGGCGGTGGGAACCTCGGGGTTCCGTCACACGTACACCTCGGTAAGATGAGGTTCCGCGAGCAGGGGCTGGAGGTGGGGGTGGAGGCACGGGAGTCGACCCTCGACTGGCGCGGCTTCGCCGAACGCTTCCGCACCATCGAGGAGAACGTCGAGAAGGTCGTCCAGGGCAAGCACCGCGAGATCCGCCTCGCCCTGGCGGCCCTCATGGCCGAGGGGCACATCCTGATCGAGGACGTGCCCGGCGTCGGCAAGACGATGCTCGCGAAGGCGATCGCGCGGTCGATCGACTGCTCGTTCCGCCGGATCCAGTTCACGCCGGACCTGCTCCCGACCGACGTGACGGGCGTCAACGTCTTCAACCAGGAGCGGGGCGACTTCGAGTTCAAGCCCGGCGCGATCTTCGCCAACATCGTCCTCGGCGACGAGATCAACCGGGCGAGCCCCAAGACGCAGTCCGCCCTCCTGGAGTCGATGGAGGAGCACCAGGTCACGGTCGACACCGAGACCTACCGGCTCGGCGTCCCGTTCATGGTCCTCGCCACGCAGAACCCGATCGAGCACGAGGGCACGTACCCACTGCCCGAGGCCCAGCTGGACCGGTTCATGATGCGCCTGGGGATCGGCTATCCGTCGGCCGACGTCGAGGCAGAGATCCTCGCCACGCACGGTGTGCGCTCGACCCTCCCGGACATCGGGGCGGTCACCGACGCGCTCGAGGTGCGCGAGATGATCGAGCGGGCGCGGGAGGTGCACGTCTCGGCCGACGTCCGCCGCTACATCGTCGACTTCGTCGAGGCCACACGGCGCCACGCGGACCTCTACCTGGGCGCGAGTCCCCGAGCCTCGATCATGCTCCTGCGCGCGGCACGGTCGATGGCGGCCGCGGAGGAACGTGACTACGTCATCCCCGACGACGTGAAGGGGCTCGTCCTCCCGGTGCTCTCGCACCGGGTGATCGTGACCGCCGACGCCGTCATGGGCGGCAAGACCTCCGCGATGGTGCTGCAGGAGCTCCTCGCCGACGTCCCCGTCCCCGTCGCCGGGTCGGCCTGACGTGCCCTCGGGCCGCGGCGTCCTCGTGTTCGCCGCCGGCCTCACCCTGTGGGCCCTCGCGCGGATCACCGGCTCGGCGACGATCCACATGGTCGCCGTCGGCCTCGTGGTCCTCCCGTTCGCCGCCGCACTGTTCGCGCGGTGGGGGCGCCTGCGTCTGCGGGTCCGTCGCCGGCTCTCCGACGCCCGGGTGCGGCCGGGCCAGCGGGTCACGATCGACCTGGAGGTCGAGAACCAGTCCCCCGTCCCGTCCTCGTTCCTCCTCCTCGAGGACCACGTGCCGCAGGCGCTCGGCCGCTCGGCGCGGCTCGTGATCGCCGGCATGCGGGCGCGGGGCACGCAGCACGTCTCGTACACGCTCACGCCGCAGCGGCGCGGCCGGTACGCGCTCGGGCCGCTCACGGTGGATCTCTCGGATCCCTTCGCGCTCACGAAGGTACGCGTGGAGTTCGACGACCGGGACGAGCTGGTCGTCACGCCCGAGGTCGAGGACCTCGTCGGCGGGCCGAACTCGCCGTTCGGGATGACGAGCGGGCTCGCGATGGCGCGGAACCTGTTCCGGACCGGCGACGAGTTCTACACGATGCGCCCGTACGTCACCGGCGACGACCTGCGCCGGATCCACTGGCCGAGCGTGGCCCGCAGCGGCGAGCTGATGATCCGCCAGGACGAGTCCACGCGGCGCTCGACCGCGGTCATGTTCGTCGACACGCGCGAGGCCGCGGTCGGCCAGGTCCACACCCCGTCGTTCGAGAAGGCGGTCTCGGCGGCGGCATCGGTGGGCGTCCTGCTCGTCCGATACGGGTTCACCCTGCGCCTCGCGACCACCCAACTGCCGCCGCAGCGCGTGACCGAGGAGCTGCTGCTCGACACGCTGGCCGGCGTCTCGCATCACACGGCGCGCTCGCTCTCCGCCGGGCTCGGGCGGCTGCGCATCGCCGCGGCCGCCGACACGACGCTGGTGGTCGTCTCGGCGCCGCCGTCGCCAACCGAGCTCTCGTCCCTCGTGCAGGCCGGCACCGTCTTCGGCCCGAAGGTGGCCGTCCTCGTGCACCCGACCGATCCCAACACCCTGCCGCCCGAGCGGCGCGAGCAGCTGGAGGGCCGCGCCACGCAGGCGCAGCGCTCGCTCTCCCGCTCCGGGTGGGAGGTCGTCGTCCTGACCCCGACCGGAAGGTTGGCCGATCTGTGGCACGCACCGAAGACCCAACCGCTCGTGCACAGCGTCTGATCCCGCTCGCGACGGTCGGCGCGCTCGCGTTCGCCACCGCGCTCGCGTTCGGGCGGGTGTTCGCCGGACGCGCGCCGACACTGCGGCTGATCGTGGCCGCGCTCATGGCGGTGGCGATCGGATGGGCGACGACGCGGCGAGGGCTGCTCGTGGCCACGGTCGCGAGCCTGGTGGGTCTGGCGCTCGCGCTCACCTGGTTCGTGTTCCCACAGACCGCCTGGTACGGGCTGCCGAGCATCCGGACCCTGCGGGCGATCGGGCGCTCGCTCGAGTTCGTCGGGCAGCAGACCCGCACAGAGGTCTCCCCCGCGCCGCCGCTGCCGCCGTTGATGCTGGCCGCGATGACCGCGGTGTGGGCGGCCTCCTCCTCCGCCTACACGCTGGCGGTGCGCGCCGGCAGCCCGATCCTCGCCGTGTTGCCGCCGGTCGCGCTCGTGGCGTTCGCCGACGTGGTGCTCGAGGACGGAGTGCGTCCGATCTACGCGGCGACGTTCCTGCTCGCGGCCCTCGCGGTGGTGTTCACGGACGGGCTCCGGCGGATCCGCCAGTGGGGCCCGGTGTGGTCCGGCGCGTACCGGGACCACACGCTTCGCTCCGCCGCCGGCCGGGGCGTGCGCCGGGTCACGCTCGTCGCCCTCGGGGCAGCGTTGCTCGTCCCCGGGCTCCTGCCCGGGTTCCGCTCGGACCCGCTGATCGACCTGACCGGCGGCGGTGGCGGGATCGGCGACGACCCGTTCGCGTCGATCCACGCCTCCCTGAACCGCGAGGAGGCCGTCGAGGTGTTCCGCGTCAGCACGGACAGCGGCAAAGCCTCGTACTGGCGGCTCCTGACGCTCGACGAGTTCGACGGCTCGGAATGGAAGGTCAGCGACCCGGGCCTCGGCGCGGCCGTCACCCATCCGGTCCCCGCGACGCTCCCGGTCGAGGTCCCCGCGGGTGCGGAGCGCCTGGACCAGGAGATCACCGTCGTTGGCTACGCGGACCGGTGGGTCCCGATGGCGTACCCGGCCGAGAGGGTCGACGTTCCCGCCGACGTCGTCGAGTACGACGAGCCGCTCGGGATCGCCCGCGTCCCCGACCCGCTCCGGGCCGGGCAGACGTACCGCGTCTCGTCGTACCGTGTCCTGCCCTCTCCGAAGGAGCTCGACCCGGTGACCTTCGAAGACGCGTCCGAGTACGGCGACCTCACGTTCCTGCCCGACGACGTCCCCAACCGGGTCCGCGAGATCGCCGCCGAGTGGACCGCCGACGAGCGGACCCCGTACCGGCGCGTGCTCGCGGTCCAGGAGCACCTCCGGAGCGCGCCGTTCGAGTACGACCCCACGATCGAGCCGGATCCCGGGGCCGACGCGATCGTCGAGTTCCTCGACGAGAGGCGGACCGGCTTCTGCCAGCAGTTCGCGACGTCGATGGCGGTGCTCGTGCGCTCGCTCGGGATCCCGGCCAGGATCGGGTACGGCTACAAGCAGGGCGACGACCTCGGCGGCACGTGGGTGGTCGACTCCCACGACCTCCACACGTGGGTCGAGGTGCTGTTCCCGGGCTACGGGTGGCTGGCCTTCGATCCCACACCGGGCGTGTCGCCGAGTCCGCTGATCGAGGAGGGCACGTACCTGGACACCGTCGCTGCCGCCAGGACGCCCGTCGACATCGGAGGCGGGCCGGGCCGCCCGGATGAGGAGACGACGCCCATCGATCCGGGTCAGCTCCCTCCGCAGCTCCGGCGTATCGAGGAGGTCGACGCCGAGCGCCCGCGCGGCCCCGGTTTCCGCGACCCCAACTTCCCCGCCGGGCTGTTCGCGTCGCCGGCCGCGGGGCCTCGGGAGCCCGGTTACTCGATCCCGTACGGCCTGCTGCTCACGATCGTCCTCGTGGCGTTCGGGGCGTTCGTGGTCCTCGTGCCGATCGTGAAGACGGTGTGGCGGTACCGTGCGCTCCACCGGCGCTGGCACCCGCGCGAGGCCGTGCTCGCCGCGTACCGGGTGTTCGACGGCGAGGCCGCCGACCTCGGCCTCGGCCGGCGGACCGGCGAGACGCTCGCGGAGTATCAGGAGCGGATCGCCTCGACCGTCCGCTTCGGCGACGGGCACCTGGCCGCGCTCACGACGGCGGCGATGCGCGCCGCCTACTCCTCGGACGCGCCCGATCCCGACGACGCGCGGGCGGCGGCGAGGTCGGCGCACACCGCGATCCGGGACATGCGGCGGAGCACGGGGATCGTCCGACGCGTGACGGGGATCTATCGGCCAGGCATGTGAGGCCGGCCTACGTGCCGGTCTGCGCGTGGGCCGCGGCCTCGCGCAGGGCCCGGACGAATCGGTCGCGGTCCTCCTTGAACTGTCCGACCTTCGAGTCCACGCCCGTGGCGATCTCGTCGATCGCGACGAAGAACGCGAGCTGTCCCTCGCGGAGGGCGTCGAGGACCTCGCCGTCGCGCCGGCAGATCTTGAAGATGCTCTGCCCGTCGGTCACGAGCTTGACCTCGGACAGGTGCCGGTCCAGCGACGCGCGCCGGTTCAGGTAGTCCCACGCTCGCCGGACGCGCTGGAGCGACATGCCGCCGTCCAGGAGCGACCGGACGACCTTCAACGCGACGAGATCGCGGAACGAGTAGAGCCGCGCCACCCCGGGCCTGCCCCCCGTGCCCTGCACGGAGGGTTTCACGAGACCGATCTGGTCCCAGTACCGGAGTTGCCGCGGTGTGCAGCCCGTGAACTTCGTTGCCTGATGAGTAGTGAACCCCTCCATAGGAACGCGCGCCCTCCGACGACTCGTCACCTGCCTCGATCTCTTCGCGTCCGTCAGCGGATCGAGGGAAGGCTCGAGTTCCTGTTGACGGTCACGTCCCCGGGGAAGGTGACGTTGTTGTAGCGCGCGCATGGGTCGCTGGCAAGTGCGCAGGTAGCCTCGCGCCGGGACCGTTGAGTTCGTGAGGGTACCGCGCCGTCGCGGCGCGAACGATCACCCCTCGGGGCGTTCGGGCGGACGGAGCCGGCCCGACCACCGTGCGAGGATCGCGGCGATCGAGAACCGCCCCGACTGCTGCATCGCGCGCACCTGATCCAGCGTGAGTTGCTTCAGGTATCGGTAGATCAGGAGCGACGACGCGAGCATCACGCCGAACCCGACCGCCGCGATCCACAGCGCGACGGGGAACAGCATCAGCATCACGAACCCCGCGATGAACGCGAGGAACGACCAGCGGATGCGGCTCGCGAGGTGCGCCGACAGCGAGGACCGGCTCACCGTCTCCACGAGACGGGGGTCCTCCTCGGCCAGACGCTGCTCGATCTCGTCGAGGATCCGCTGCTCGTCGGGCGAAAGGGGCATCGTGCTCCGATCGGTCGGGACGGCACCTCGATTATAGGGAGGACCGGGCGTCGAACTGAAGGGTCAAGTCTCGGCATCCGGGACGCGTCCGCCCCGCTCGCGCCCACGGTCGAGGAGGGCGGCCGGCATCGCCGCGCCCCGGCCGAACCGGCGCTCGATCCGGTCCAGGGCCCGCTCGACGTCCCCCTGGCGCTCGCCGCGGAGCAGCGCGAGCTGCTCCTCCCCGGCCGGGACGAGGCCCGTCGCCGCGACGCCGAGGAGCCGAACGCGGCGGCGGGCGCCGGGCAGTCCCCCGTATAGCTCCACGGCCGTCTGGTACAGGTCCGCGCCGACGTCCGTGGGCGCCGGCAGCGTCCGCGAGCGCGTGAGCGTGGTGAAGTTCGCGAGCCGCACCTTGAGCGTGACCGTGCGCGCCCGGTAGCCGTCCTCGCGGAGCCGCGCGGCCACCCGATGGCTGAGCGCGAGCGCCTCGCGCAGCACGTCCTCCTCGGCGTCGAGGTCGGCGTCGAAGGTCTCCTCGTGGCTGACGGACTTCGGCGGCTCGTACGGGACGACCGGCCGGTCGTCCTCGCCGAGCGCCAGGGCGTGGAGGTCGGCCGCGTGCTGCTCGCCGATCAGGCGGGCGAGCACGGTCGCCGGGGAACGAGCCAGGTCGCCGACGGTCCCGATCCCGAGGCGCCCGAGCGTCTCGGCGGTCTTCTCCCCCACCCCCCACAGCGCCCGGACGGGCAGCGGCTCGAGGAACGCCGTGACGTCCTCGCGGCGCACGACCACCAGGCCGTCGGGCTTGGCCTGCTTCGAGGCGAGCTTGGCGACGAGCTTGCTCGATCCCACGCCGATCGAGCACCGGACGCCGACGCGCTCCAGCACCTCTCGGCGGATCTTCCGGGCGATCTCGGGCGGCTCGCCGAACAGCAGAACGGCGCCGCCGACGTCGAGGAAGGCCTCGTCGAGCGCGATCGGCTCGACGAGCGGGGTCACGGCCAGCAGGACCTCGCGGAAACGGTTCGAGTGCGCCCGGTAGGACTCGAAGTCGGGCGGGACGAACACGGCATCCGGGCACAGCCGACGGGCGCGGACGGCCGGCATCGCGTTGCGGACGCCGAAGGTTCGAGCCTCGTAGGACGCCGACATCACGACCCCGCGCGATCCGGCGCCGCCCACGACGACCGGCCGCCCGGCGAGCGACGGATCCTTCAGCACCTCGACCGAGGCGTAGAAGGCGTCGAGATCGACGTGGAGGATCGGCTCGGCCGGGCGGGGATGGGTCACCGAGCCGGAGCGTACCGCTCGCGCCGCGACCGGGGGCGCCACGGTCCCCGGGCTCACCATCCCGCGGACCCACCGCTCGCGTGCCAGAGCTTCCGGGGGGCGACGGTAACCGTCGGGCCGGTCGGCGGCCCGGCGGCGAGCGCCTCGGAGAGCCGTCCGTCGCGCCTGGCGCGGTGCAGCGCGACGAGGTCCCAGACGTCCTCCGCCACTACGCTCACCCCTCGGAGTCCCGTCCGGCGCACCTGTCCGAGGACCACGAGCACGTAGGAGTGGAAGACCGTCTTCGCCACCTTCGGCAGGGCGCTCTCGAACACCGTGACGTCGACGGGTCCGGTCGCGTCGTCGAGCGTGAGGAAGACGATCCGCTGCCCGCTGCGGATCGCCGGCGTCTGCGACGCCACCTTCACGCCGGCGACCATCACGCGCGCGCCCGCTCGCTCGCGCCACAGGTCCCTGGCCCGCACCACCCCGAGGTCCGCTAGCACCGGCTCGAAGAAGCTCACGAGGTGCCGCGACGCGTCGAGCCCCACGACCTCGAGCTCCGCCCGAACACGCTCCGCGTCCGAGTACTCCGGCAGGCTGAGCGCGAGCTGCTCCGGCGGACCCGCCAGGTCGAGCGCCATCTGCTCCCCCTCGCGCTGGGGCTCGGCCGTCATCGCCGTGTACAGCCGATCCCGCCGCGACCCGCTGCCCAGCCCGTCGAACGCCCCCGCGTGCGCCAACGCCTCGACCACTGGCCTCGAGACGGTTGTCCTCCGCAGGAAGTCCCCGACGTCGCGGAACGAACGGCCGGCGCGCGCCTCGAGGATCGACCCGATCTCGGCGTCCGAGATCCCGTGCACATCCTTCAGCCCCAACCGGATGCCGTACCGAGCTCCGTCCGTGCACCCCTCCGACGCCGAGACGAACTCGACGACGTACTCGGGCTCGCTGCGGTTGACGTCGAGCGGGAGGACCCGGATGCCGTGCTTCCGGGCGTCCTCGAGGATCAGGCGCCTCGGGTACATGCCGGGGTCGTGGGTGAGGACGCCGGCGAGGAAGTGCGCCGGGTAGTGGGTCTTCAGCCATGCCGACTGGTACGTGGGGACGGCGAACGCCGCGGCGTGGGCCTTGCAGAAGCCGAAGCTCGCGAACTGGGTGACGTCGTCCCACGTTCGCTCGGCCACGTCGGCGGGGAGGCCGCGCTCGGCCGCGCGTTGGAGGAAGTCCGCCCGGAAGCCGGGGAGCAGGTCCTCGTCGTCGAGGTGTCGGCGGATGTGGTCGGCGTACGTCAGGTCGTAGCCGGCGATCGCGGCGAGGGTGCGCATCACCTGCTCGTGGTAGACGATCACGCCGAACGTCTCGCGCAGGGCCCGCCGGAGCGCGGGGTGGGCGTACGTGGGGGCCTCCATGCCGGCGCGGCGGCGGAGGTAGGGGTTGATCATGTCGGACTTCACCGGGCCGGGGCGGAACAGCGAGATGTCGACGATCAGGTCGGCCCAGCGCGTGGGCTGGAGCTTCTGGAGGAGCTCGCGCTGGCCGGGCGACTCGATCTGGAAGCACCCGAGGGTGTCCGAGGCGCGGATCAGCTCGAACGTCGGCTCGTCGTCGAGCGGGATCGCCTCGAGGTCGACCTTCTCGTGCTCGGTGCGGGCGATCTCGTCCAGGCAGTGGCGCATCGCCGAGAGCATCCGCACGCCCAGCACGTCGAGCTTCAGGTAGCCGAGCAGCTCGACGTCGTCCTTGTCGGCTTGGATCATCCGGTACCCCTGGTACGAGCGCTCGAGCGGGACCCGGCGCACGAGCTCGTCGTTCGACAGCACGATGCCGCTCGGATGGAGCGCGAGGTGCCGAGGGAAGCCGTTCAGGCGCTCGGCGACGGTGAACAGCGTCTCGAGCTGGCCGGCGTCCAGGTTCTGGCCGGCGAGCTCGGGCAGGCGCTCGATCGCGACCCGGAGGTCGTCGGCGCGGATGTGCGGGAAGGCTTTCGCGACCGTGTCGACCTCGGGCTCGGGCAGACCGAGGGCCTTGCCGACCTCGCGGACGGCGGCGCGGGCGCGGTACGTGTCCACCATCGCGACGCACGCCGTCCGGTCGTCGCCGTGGCGCGAGAGCACCATGTCGTAGACGTCCTCGCGGCGGGCGGACTCGACGTCGATGTCGATGTCGGGGAGCTCCTCGCGCATCGGGTTCAGGAACCGCTCGAACGCGAGGTCGTGGCGCACCGCGTCGACGTCCGAGATCCCCGTGAGGTAGCACACGAGCGAGCCGGCGGCGCTCCCCCGGCACGCGCACCGGATCCCCATCGCGCGGATGTCGTCGACGATCCCAGCGACCGTGAGGAAGTAGGCCGAGTACCCGAGCCGGTGGATCATCGCGAGCTCGTGGTCGAGGCGGTCGCGGACGGCGCGCGTGGGTTTCATGCCTCGGCGCTCGAGGCCGCGCCAGCACCGCTCGGCCAGGACCGAGGACGCGCTGCGGCCGGCCGGCGTGGGGAAATCAGGCAGGTGCATCCGGCGCAGGCCGAGATCGAACGTGCAGGACTCCGCGATGTCGAGCGTGGCGCTCGCGAGGTCGGGACGCTCCTCGAAGAGCCAGCGCATCTGGTTCGCCGGCTTCAACCAGCCCTCGGCGTTGACCCGGGAGACGTTGTGGCGGTTGATCGGTACGAGCTTGCGCATGCACTCGAGCGCGTCCGCCACGAACGCGTCCTCGGGGATGAGGTACCGCACGGGGTTCGTCGCGACGGCGCGCACGTCGGAGCGCTCGGCCAGCCGGAGCATCGCGCGGATCTCCTCGGCCGAGCCCGGCTCGAGGCGCTGCTCGACCGCGAGGTGGAGGCGGTCGCCGAACGCGTCGCGGAACGGCGAGATCGCGGTCCGCGCCGCGTCGAGCCGCCCACGCACCGCGAGGCGGCCGACCGAGGACGAGGGCCCGAGCAGCGCCACGAGTCCTTCGGCGTGCGCGCACACCTGCTCCGCCGTGACCGACGGGTCCCCGCGTTCCCCCACCATGTGCGCGTCGGTGACGATCCGACAGAGGTTCGCGTACCCCGCGTCGTCCATCGCGAGGAGGGTCACGTACCCGTTGTCTGGCCCCGACCGCCCACGGACCGTGACGGACGCGCCGAGGATCGGTCTCACGCCGTTCCGCTGGCACGCGTCGACGAACCGCGCGGCGCCGTAGAGGCTGTCGCGGTCGGCGAGGGCGACGGCCGGCATCCCGAGCTGCGCCGTCCGTCGCGGGAGGTCCTCGGGCGAGAACGCCCCCTCCTTCAGCGAGAAGAAGGAGCGGACGTCGAGGTGCACGAAGGAGGGCGGCGTCATCTCGGTCGGTCCGGTATCCGAACATATGTTCGATGCGAGCAACGTACTCCCCCACTCCGACAACGGTCAAACCGACCGAACACATGCCGGTCGGGTACCCTGCGCCGGTGACCGAGCCCACCCACCCGACGGACACGGCGACCATCCTCGCGCGCGAGCGCGAGGGCTGGGCCGCCTGGTGGGCGCACGTCGAGGGCGTGGACCCGCAGGCGACCCGGTCCGACGGCTGGTCGCTGAAGGACGTCGTCGCGCACATCGCGGCGTGGCAGCGGTACTCGGCCGGGCGGCTCGCGGCGCTCGGACGTGGTGAGATGGACCCGGGGCAGCCGGCGGCGGAGGACGACTTCAACGCCGGGGCCCGCGAGGCGTCGCGATCGCGTTCGTGGGAGGACGTCCGCGCCGAGGCCGAGCGCGCCCACAACGCGTTCGTCTCGACGATCGAGGCCGTCCCCGAGCACACGTTCGCGCGGGACGACGGGCTTGGCGCGTTCGTGGTCGCGGTCAACGGCGTCGAGCACTACGAGGAGCACCTGCCCGACGAGTTCCGCGGGCGCTGACGCGTCGCGCGGTCAGCCGCGCTCCCAGATCGCGGTGTCGTGCACGAGATGGACACGCCTGGGCTCGAGCTCGCGGAGTCGGCGGACCGAGGCGACGTAGGCCTCCTCGTCCGGCGCGCTGTGTCGGCCCGAGCTGGCCGGGTCGGTCGCGCCCTCCCACTCGGCGAGCGTGAAGACGGCCTGTCCTGCGATCACGAGCGGCCCGCCTGGCGCATCCGCGACGAGCGACTGATGTCCTGGCGAGTGGCCCGGCGTCGGCACGAGCCGGAGGCCGGGAGCGATCTCGGTCTCGCCCTCGACGAGCTCGTACCGGGCGCCGGGGAAGTCGACCCACCCGGGCACCGTGTAGTCGGGCTCGTGCACCATGGCCCACTCCCGCGCCTGGGCGAAGATCGGCACGGCGCGGAACAGCGCGTTCTGCCCGCCGTGGTCGAAGTGCAGGTGGCAGTTCCCCACGGCCGTGATGTCGGCCATCGAGATGCCGTGCGCCCCGAGCGCGTCCGGGAGCGGGCGACGACGTGGGTCGAAGTGCTCCTCGACCTCTGCGTTGCCGGTGCCGACGCCGGTGTCGAACAGGAACACGCCGTCCCGATGCGCCACCGCGTGCGCGACGACCGCGAGCGAGCCGCCGGCGAGCGGATGGCCCTCGGGGATCCGCACGTCCGCGAGGTGCAGCGGGAAGATCTGCGGTTCGGTCATGCCCGGTAGCTAATCCCAGAGACGCTCCATGTGCCAACGGTCGCGCTGTCGGTCGTGGTACAGGTCCCAGACGGCGCCGCCCCGGGCCTCGACGCGCCAGTACTCGCGGTCGCGGCCGTCGGCCCACCACCGGCCCTCGATCCGCCAGCGGCCGATCACGTCGGCGACCTCGTACCGGCGGCCGCGCCACACGAACGCGTACGGCATCCCGGCATCCCGCTCGACCCGCACCTCGACCTCCTCGTCGTAGCGCTTCGCCATCGTGTCTTCGCCTCTTCCCCATCACCTCCCCCTCGCGGGCTAATCGAACACATGTTCGAGGGGGAAGGTCACGATACGCCCGCGCTCCGACACCGGTCAAGTCGAGGCCTCGGGTGTAACCCGTTGCGAGACCGTCCCGACGACCCACGTTGCGCCACCCCATGCGACCGCACGGAGCCGATAGGCTCCGTGCGGTGAGCACCGCCGAGCCGCTCGTCGTCTGCGTCCCGAACTTCAGCGAAGGACGCCGCCCGAAGGTCATGGACGCGATCTGCGACGCGCTCTCGAGCGCCCCCGGGGCACGCCTCGTCTATCGGCAGGCCGACGCCGAGCACAACCGCCTCGACACGACCGTCGTGGGCTCACCCGACGCCGTCCGAGGCGCCGCGCTGGCCGCGGCCCGCGTCGCCGTCGACCTGATCGACATGGAGCGGCACTCGGGAGGGCACCCGCGGATGGGCGCCGTCGACGTGATCCCGTTCGTCCCGCTCCGCGGGATCTCGATGGAGGGGTGCATCGAGATCGCGCGGGGGTTCGCGAAGGATCTCGCCGAGAGCCTCGACCTGCCCGTCTACCTGTACGACCGCGCCGCCCTCGCGCCCGAGCGGGCGAGTCTGGCCGAGGTCCGCCGCGGCGAGTTCGAGGGTCTGCGCGCGGCCGTCGCGCGCGGCGAGCGGCTGCCCGACTTCGGTCCGCACCGGATCGGCCGGGCCGGCGCGACCGCCGTCGGCGCCCGCAAGGCGCTCATCGCGTTCAACCTGTACCTGTCGGGCACGGAGGCGAACGCGAAGGAGATCGCGAAGGCCGTGCGCGAGTCGAGCGGCGGCCTGCCCGCCGTTCGCGCGATCGGCTTCGCGGTCCCCGACCGCGGCTGCGTCACGGTCTCGATGAACCTCGTCGACTTCGAGGTCACCGGGCTGCGGGCCGCGTTCGACGCCGTGCGTGCCGAGGGCGCGCGCCGGGGTATGGAGGTGCTGGACTCGGAGATCGTCGGGCTCGTGCCCCAGGCGGCGCTGGGTCCCGACGACGTCACCGATCTACGACTGGAGGGACTCGATGCGGAACACCAGATCCTGGAGCGGCTCGTGAGCGGGGGAGGGATCCACGAGCTGGGCGTGGGCGCGTTCCTCGACGCGCTCGCGTCGGACTCCCCGACGCCGGGCGGCGGCGCGGTCGCCGGCCTGGCCGGCGCGATGGGCGCCGCGCTGATCGAGATGGTCGCGAACCTCACGATCGGCAAGGAGGGGTATGAGGGCGTCGGCGAGCGCATGGGGGGGATCCTCGCCGACGCCGAGGCCGCGCGCGGCGGCTTCGTCGAGCTGGCGGACCGCGACGCGACGGCGTTCGACGGCGTGATGGCCGCGTTCAAGATGCCGAAGGAGACCGAGGCCGAGAGGACCGCCCGCACGGAGGCGATCCAGCGCGGCTACGAGACGGCCGCGACGGTCCCGCTCGACACGGGCAAGCGAGCCGTCGCGCTGATGGAGCTCGCGCGCGAGGCGACCGAGAAGGGCAACGTGAACGCCGCGTCCGACGGCGCCTCGGCGGCGGCGATGCTCTTCGCCGCGGCGAGCTGTGCCGCCTTCAACGTGGACATCAACGCGGCCGGGATGAGGGACACCGCGCGAGCCGAGCGGCTGCGGACCGAGGTCGCCACGATGCGTGCCGAGGCCGCCGCGCTCCTCGACGCCACGAACCGCGCGTTCGTCGAGCGACTCGCGTAGCGTCCGGATGGAGCGCTGGTCGCCCGGCGATCCGATCGTCCTGCGCGAGATCTGGCGCGGCGAGGTCTTCGAGGCCCGCCCGGCGACCGTCGTCGAGGACGCCTCCGAGCAGACCACCCTGGTCATCCCCGGCGGCGTGCGGTGCGGCGTCCCCGTCGGCGAGGACGGCGCCGAGCTCCGCCTCCCCGACCGCCCGTGGCGCCTCGAGGTCCGCCAACGAGGATCGGAGCCGATCCTGTCCTTCGCGTGGCCGGACGCGCCGTACTCGGTCCTCCGGTGGTCGACGAACGAGGGCACCCCCGTCTGGTACGTCAACCTCCAAGATCCCTTGCGGCGCACCTCGATCGGGTTCGATACCGTCGACCACGCGCTCGACGTCATCGTCGGCCTCGACGGCACCTGGTCTTGGAAGGACGAAGACGAGCTCGAGGAGGCCGTCGAGCACGGGCTGTTCACACCGGACGAGATCGAGACGTTCCGATCCGATGGCGAGCGCGCGGTCTCGAGGATCCTCGACCGCGAACCGCCGTTCGATCACGACTGGAGCTCGTGGCGCCCCGACCCGTCGTGGCCGGCGCCCTCGCTTCCCGACGGCTGGGACCGCTCCTTCCGGCCAGGAGCCTCGGCCAGCCCCGACGATGGGAACGACGGCTAGTCGAGGTCGGGCAGAACCTGCTCGAGGAACTCCTCGACGCGAGCGAGACCCTCGCTCGGCCAGCTCACCGTGAGGTAGCCGATGCCGCCGTCTCGCATCCACTCGAACGTGCGCCTCAGCTCGTCCCACGGCTCGCTGATCGACAGGCCGGCGGAGCGCAGGATCGAGGCCGGGTCTCGCCCCGCTTCTTCGGCCGAGCGGTCGACGATCGCGTTGAGCTCGGCGAGCTCCTCGGGCGAATCGACCCAGCCGTGCCAGGCGTCGGCGAACCGCCCGACCGTCGGCAGCGTCCGCGTCCTCCCCTTGCCGCCGATCCAGATCGGCGGATGAGGCCGCTGGACCGGCTTCGGACGGAAGAGCGCGCCGTCGAGGTGGTAGTGCCTGCCCTCGAACGACACGCGCTCCCCGCTCATCAGGAGCTTCAGGACCTGCACGCCCTCCTCGAGCCGATCCATCCGACCGCCGAGCGACGGGAAGGGGATGCCGAGCTCCGTGTGCTCATCGACGTTCCAGGCGGCGCCGACGGCGCACTCCACACGGCCGCCCGAGATGTGGTCGACGGTCACGACCTCGGTCGCGAGGATCGAGGGAAGCCGGTGCGTCATCCCCGTCACCAGGGTGCCGAGCCGGATCCGCGACGTCGCCGCCGCGAGCCCGGCGAGGAGCGTCCAGCCCTCGAGGCACGGTCCGTCGGGATCGGCGTACAGGGCGGTGAAGTGGTCGAACACCCACACGCCCTCGAACCCCGCGTCCTCGGCGAACCGGGTCCGCTCGAGGATCTGGTCCCACGTGAGCTGGTGCTGCGCGACATCGAGTCCGAACCGCATCTCACTCCCCCTCGTCGTCGGCGTAGTTCCAGGTACGGAGCGTGCCCGGCTCGAGACGAAGGACGACCGAGCCCGGCGCCGTCTCCTTGGTGAAGTCCTCGCCCCGCTCGGCGCCCTCGTACCGTGCGTTGATGCGGCGGGCTACCTCCTCGACCCCGTCGATCAGGATCGTTGCGTCGCAGCGGAGCTCGACGCCGGTCCACGGGGGCCTCTGCTCGGCGACGACGAAGCTCACCCGCGGGTCGCGCCGGATGTGCCGGACCTTCTCGCTTCCCGCGAGCGCCACGACGTTGAACCCGCCGTCGCGCCACTCGTGCCACACCGGCGAGAGCCGAACGCGGCCGTCGCGACCGCGCGTGGCGAGGACGGAGGTGATCGGGCGATCGAGGAACGCGAGCAGGTCGTCGATCGGGACGTCGCGCGGCATCGACGGCATCGTAGCGAGGTTGTCGCCGACGGATCCGTGCGGGAGGCTACGCGCGATGTCCACGCCCGACCTCTCGGTCCTACGCGCCCGTTTCCCGGCGCTCGCGCGCGAGCACGACGGCCGGCCGGCCGTGTTCCTCGACGCGCCGGGGGGCTCACAGGTGCCCGAGACCGTCATCGAGGCCATGGGCGCGTACCTGCGCTCGAGCAACGCGAACGCGCACGGCGCCTTCGCGACGAGCCAGGAGACCGACCGCACGATCGTGGACGCGCACGCGGCCGGGGCCGATCTGCTGCACGCGGACCCGGACGAGGTCGTCTTCGGGCCGAACGCGACCACGCTGCTGCTCGCGATCTCCCGCTCGGTGGGACGAACGCTCGAACCCGGCGACGAGGTCGTCGTCACCCGCCTGGATCACGACGCGAACGTCCGGCCGTGGCTGCTGGCGGCTCGAGACGCCGGCGCGACGGTTCGGTGGGTGGACGTCCGCGACGAGGACGTCACGCTCGACCTCGCGTCGTTCGAGGAGGCGCTCTCCGAGCGGACGAAGGTCGTG
>DASTPT010000057.1:0-5021 GCA_035762085.1 Actinomycetota bacterium
CCACACGGATCGTCTTGCCCATCGCCGTGCGGAAGATGTCCCTCACCCCTACAGGGTACTCGGTGTGAGCGCCCCCGCCGCGGCGACCTGCCAGAGTCGACCGCGATGCACGAGCAGCGACCTGCCATGATGGTGGCGGCGACCGACGGATGGAGCGCGCATGGGCAACGGAGACGCGGACGGAACCGGCGACCCGATCCACCGTGGTCAACGGCCTCGTCCACGCTGCCCCGCATGCGGGTCCAAGCGCACCCAACCGTTCGCTCACGCGGGTCCGGGCGCTCGCGTGAACATGCAGTGCACCGACTGCCGGCACCTGTTCAAGGACAAGGATCTCCGCCGTTGACGGGGGTCGCCGGTGGCGTCGCTCAGGCGGTGGGGACCCCCAACACGTAGTCTCCATCCTCGGGATCCCACTCCAAGGTGATCACGCCCTGGGTGGCTGCGGCCTTGGCGAACTGCAGGAAGCCGCCGTATCCGAACGCCTTCTCGCTGAAGCCGGGTTGGATCTTCCTCACCCGGTTCTTGAGGCCGGACAGGTTGGCGACCGTGCCCTTGCCCTGCATCTCGGCGATGACCGACGCGAGTAGCGCGAAGGCCGCGGTCTCGCCCCCGTGGGCAGGCAGGGAGACCTCGGGGTCGCCCTTGGCCGACCCCTCGCTCAGCTCGATCACGTTGCGCTCGGCCAGGTGATCGAGCAGCTCACCGAACGCGCGGAAGCCGTACTCGGCCTCGCTGAACGTGGGGTCCTTGCGGAGCAGCGCGCGCTTCACCGACGAGGCGAGCACGTTGCCGCTCGACGACCGCTGCAGACCGGCGACTGTCTGCACGACCCGGACCACGAGCTCGTCGAGGTCGGCGGGTGGCTGCTCGGCGACGGGCTCGACATCCTCGGTCGCCTCCGACGCCGTGCCCTTCTTCTTCGTCGACCGCCCGCCGCGCCCGCCGCCACGGCGTCGGCCGGCGCCGGCAGGGACGTCCACCCCTTCGAGCGTGTCGTAGAAGAGGAACTCGTCGCACGCGGGCGGCAGCAGCGCCGAGGTCGAGTCCTTGATCCCGACACCGATGACGCGCTTGTTCAGCTCACGGAGCTTGTGGACCAACGGGGTGAGGTCGCTGTCTCCCGTACAGATCACGAACGTGGTGACGTAGTCACGCTCGAACGCCATCTCGAGCGCGTCGACGGCCAACTTGATGTCGGCAGCGTTCTTCCGCGACGTCCCCATCCGCTGGGGGATCTCGACGAGCTCGACGTGTCCCCGCGTGAGCATGCGTCGGTCCTCGTCGAACGAGGACCAGTCCGCGTAGGCCTTGCGGGCGATCACGCGCCCGCGCTCCGCGAGGGCGTCGAGCACGGGCTTGAGGTCGAAGGTCAGGCCGCCGAGCGCGTCGCGTGCCCCGATGGCCAGGTTCTCGTAGTCGAGGAACAGCGCGATCCGCTCTTCATCGGTGTCCACTGCACCTCACCCTAATGGCCCCTGCGTCGGACGACAGTTGCCCGGGACGGAAGGTGCGCTCAGGTCGGAGGGTCGTCGGTCTCCCTCGCGCCGTGGGGCCACGCGTGCGTGGCCCACAGCGCCCAGACCACGAGGACCGGCTGGAACAACAGCCGAATCCATCGCTCGACCGGCGTGTCGAGGGCGAAGCTGCTGGTCCCGGCGACCGCCTGGTACAGGTTGCCGGGGAACACGAGGACGAAGAAGGCCGCGAGGGCCCAACCGACCTGACGCCGAAGCTTCGGGAGGAAGATCAGCGCGAACGCGAACCCGATCTCGACGAGCCCGCTCACGACGACGATCAGCGAGCGCTCCGGGAGCCATGTCGGCGTCTGCCCGAGGAACTCGTCGGTGGCGACGAGGTGCCCGATGCCCGCAACGAGCATGAGCGCGGCAAGTGCCCAACGGAGGAGGACCCGCGCCGCGGCAGCGGGTCCGGGCGCCCTGCCGTCCATGGTCAGACGGTAGCGACTTCGGCCCGAACTTCGCGCTCGGGAGTCTCGCGTTCGGACCCTGCCCTGGCTGGAGTGCCAAGGGGGCGGCGGCCGAGACGCCGCCGCCCCCCAGGCGATCGGATCGTGGTTCGGCTACTCGAGCTCTCCGACCTCGATCGCGATCACGGCCAGGTCGTAGCCGGCATCGCCGTTGCCCCACGCATAGACCGTGTAGGTGTACCCGGCCATCAGCGTGAGCGAGACCGGCCCGATCACGGGGTCGGTCTCGCCGGCCACGGACACGAACACCTCGTAGTCCCCTGCCGGGACGTTGTAGCGACGTGACTCGCCCCACACGAACTGACGACCCCGGTTGAGGCGCGACCCGTCCGCCCAGACGGTCACCGCGGGAGCGTCCGCCGTGTGCCGCACGACGAGTCGAGCGAGCCCCTCCTCCGTCTTCCGCATCGGGTTCCGGAACAGGAGCAGGTTCGGGTTGCCCTCGTCGTCGAGGTTGGCCACGACCGTGTAGTTCTTGAAGCGACCACCCTCCAGGTCGGCCGTGGTCGTGAGGATCGCGGCGCTGCACGGCTGCCCGGCCGGCGTGACGTCGAACCGGTACGTGCCCTCCGGCAGCACGACACCCTCGACGACGTCGCCGGGCTCGAAGTCGGTGATCGCCTTCGCGCCATCGACGCAGACGTCGACGACCACGCCGGGGATCCCGTGCACGACGTTGAGGGTGAACGGCTTCCCGTCCGAGGCAGCGGCGGGCACTGACGCTGCGAGGGCTGTCACCGTCGCGAGCGCGAGGGTCAGGCCGAATGTCCGTTTCCGCATGGCGTCTCCTTTCCGGCCGGTGTCGACGAGGCCGGATGCCTCAGGATAGGTATAGCCCATCGGTGAGGGAAGCGTCGCCCGGGTCGATGTCCGGCACTCGACGTGTCACTCGACTTGTCCTGGAGACGTTGTTCATCCCGTGGTCGGGGGCGGCGGCGGTGGCGTGCCACCCACGACCTCGTCGCGGACCTGCTCGGTACGCGCCCCCGCGGTCTCCATCGCCCCGGTGGCTCGCATCTCACCGATCGCCTGATCCGCGCGCCCACCCCAGCGCTCCAGGTACCGGCGGGCGATCGGGATGCCGCCGACCCCGAACGAGACGACCAACGACCCCGCCACGACCACGAGCAGGGCGTAGAAGAGCCCGTTGACGATCGCCGGAGCGATCTCGAGCTGGTCGAGGGCGGCGAAGACCCCGAGGACCAGGATCGCGATCCCGGCGACGCGGGCGATCCATTCACCGCCACGCACCGCTCCGAGCGAGGGCGTGAGGATGTCCGTCACGACGCGCGCGATCGCGGCGGCGATCACCAGGATGATGACGGCGGCGATGACGTTCGGCAGGTAGCCGATGAGGCCATCGATCAGGTCGGTGATCGGGTTCGGTCCCCAGATGCCGAAGGCGAGCTGCAGGGTGATCAGGAAGACCGCCCAGAAGACGATGAGCGCGATGAGGTCCGATGCATCCGTCTTGGCTCGTTCGAAGGCCGTCTGAAGGGACCCGCGCTGGACCCATCCGTCGAACCCAACCCGCTCCAGCAGGGAGTTCGTGAGCTTGGACAGCAACTTGGCGATGAAGAAGCCGATCAGCAGGATCAGGAAGAACCCGAGGAGCTTCGGGGCGAACGTGACGACGTTCTCCCAGGCCTCCTCGAGGCCTGCCTCGAGGTCGATCTCGGCGATCATGGCAGCCTCCTATGGCTGGGTTGTCTCGATATGGCGAGCGCCGCCTAGTCGAAGAGGCTGACGCCGCCGGGGCCGACCAAGAGGCCCGCGATGATCAGCACGATCCCCCACAGGACCTCGCCGCGGACCAACGTGACGATGCCGGCGATCACCAGGATCGCGGCGATGATCCACAGGATCAGGTCCGTCGTTCCCTCGTTCCCGCCGTTCTGCGCAAGCAGCATGAGCACGGTTGCCATGCGTCCTCCCTTCGTCGGGCGGTCCATACCCACATCGACCGCGTTTACCCGCGTCTCCGCTCGTTCCCCACGGATCCGTCGGATCCGACCGATCCGGTCCGAACGGACACGAGCGTCACGGACGGGGCCGCTGATCCGTCTCCCTGTACGAAAGGACACGGGAAGCACGACACGTGACAGGAGGACGGAACCATGGTCACGAAGGGTCGAGTCGCCGAGCCTCGACTGGCTCCGGAGAGGCTGGGGAACCTCCAGACGTCGGGCGGGGAACGTCCGTCCGCCGAGCGGCGACGGCAGGGCCCGCCTGCCTCGGGTGACTACGGCCTGCTCTGGCGCATCGCCCTCGTGGTGGTGGGGTTCGGCGTGGCCATGGTCGGGTGGCTCCTCGTGCTGACGGTTATCCTGTCGTTCCTCGGCCTGCCGTTGTTCATCGTCGGGCTGGCCTTGATGCAGGCGCAGGAGCGCTGAGGCGAGCGTGGCGTCGGGGTCCCAGCTCGTGCAGATGGCCCTCGACCGGGACGCCGATCCGCCCGGCGCCCGGGCTACTCCCCGGCGCCCCCGAGCCGGAGCCGGCGCATCTGGCGCACGGCGAGTAGGACGAACACGACCGTCAGCAGCGCGAGGCGCCCGACGGCCGCGCCTCCCGTGGGCATGCCCTCGCGCTCGAGCTCGCCGGCGCCCGGACCGAGCCCCGCGTAGACCATCGTGGCGAGCCACTGCGGCGAGAACTGCGCGATGCCCGGGAGCACCGAGCCGAGCAGGCGCTCGCCGAGCATGACGATCGCGAGCGACCACCACACAGCCCGCCGGAAGGCGGCGCCGAGGAGCACGAACAGCGCCAGGTAGGCGGCGGTCCCCGCGACCGTCGCGAGCGCGATCGGACCGACGGCCTCGAGCACGCCCGCGATGAGCGCCGACAGCGCCATCGCCGGCGTCAGGGCGCCGGCCGCGAGGAGCCAGCCGGCCGACCACCGGGCCAGGACGATCGTCGAGAAGCGCACCGGCGACAGCCACGTGAGGCCGAACGTTCCGGCCCGGACCTCCGCGCCCAGGACGGCGTCCCCGACCACCAGGCAGGCCAGGGGCACGATCAGCCCGAAGAGCGC
>DASTPT010000058.1:0-22712 GCA_035762085.1 Actinomycetota bacterium
CAGACCGGTCTCGCCGTCGGCCACGAACTCGAGCGGGCCGCCCGCGTCGGTGAGGGTGACGACCGGCCGGTGCGCCGCGTAGCCCTCGATCGTGACGTAGCCGTAGTCCTCGTCGAACGGGCCGTTGTACACGCCGAGCGCCCCGAGGTAGAGCTCGTACAGGCGCTCGTCGGGCACACGGCCGGCGAGCTGCACCCTGGTCCCGACCCCGAGCTTCGCGATCTGGTCGCGGATCGCCGGCTCGTCGGGACCGCCGCCCGCGAGGATCAGCCGGACGGGGGTAGTGACGTGCTGCATCGCCTCGACCACGAGGGACTGGCGCTTCAGCGACTCGAGCCGGCTGGGGTAGAAGATCGCGTCGCCGTAGCTCCCGGGCTCCATCGGCAGGAGCGCCTCGACGACCGGCGAGGGGTGGTACAGGACCTCGCTCGACAGCCGGATCGAGGACCACAGACGGTCCCGCACGTTCTGCGAGTTCGTGAAGATTCGCTTGGCCTCGCCGAGCGCGATCCGATCCGAGCGCCACACCATGTCGCGGACCGCCGGCCCCTCCTCCTGCCGGGACAGGTCGGCGAACTCGGGGTGGTCCCACAGCTCGTACGCGCTGCGGTGCTGGTGGATCAGCCACACGACCTTGCGCTCGTGCGGCACGAGGTACGCGGGGAACTTCAGCGCGATGACCATGTCGATCGGCAGCCCGTTGGACTCCGCCAGGTCGAGCGAGCGCCACACGGCCATCTGGTGCACGAGCTCGGTCGCCGGATACCACTTGCCGGCGATCACGACCTCCTCGGCCTCGTGGCCCGCCTTCTTCAGCGCGGCGACGAGGGCCTCCGTGTGGGTCTCGGCCCCGCCGCGCGTGAACGGCGTCTGCGGGTGGACGACCGCGATCCTCACTCGTCGCCCACCTTCGCGCGCAGGCGCTCGACCTCGGCCTCCAGCTGGGCGACCCGGTCCGCCAGCGCCGCGTTCAGCTCACCCAGGTCCCCGAGCAGCCGGTCGTACCGCCACGAGATCGGTCGGTAGAGGCGGAACAGCCGGAACTTCAGCCGCCGCCGCCACTTCGATCGCGAGGACAGGTTCGGCTCGCCCCGCGGGATGAGCTGCTTCTCGTCGTCCCGCATGAGGGCGGCGAAGTCGTGCAGGGCGTCCCGCACGGCGGCGGTGTCCATCCTCGAGCGCGGGGTTGCCTCCTCGGCCCAGTACATCTCCCGCGCGAGGGAATCCCGCGTGTCGTTGTCGCTGCTCATCGGCCAGATGAGGGTAGCACTGAGGCTCGGGCGGTCGGTGGGCCGATGCTCCCATTCGAAGATTGCCCGCCGTGTCGGTGCAGGCCATACTCCGCGCGTGCGCTTCGTCGACGAAGACGACGAGCTTCGGGTCGCGGCGTTTGCATTTCTCGCCGAGGTGACTCGCCGACCCGGCGGGGTTGTGACCCGCGGGGACCTGCGAAGCTTCACCTTTCGCGGGCGACGAATCTCGCTCGAACAGAACATGCGCGGCATTCGAGTGGAATCCGGGATGCCCGCAGCGCTCACGATTCTGACGACCTACCGGGACAGACCGGAGGATCGCCCATACGAGGACGACATCGGCATCGACGGCTACCCACGCTACAAATGGCGACGCACGGATCCGAACTTGCCGGACAACGTCGCCTTGCGGTACGCCATGGAGCTCGGGAAGCCGCTTGCGTGGTTCGTCGGAGTTGCTCCGGGTCTTTACGAAGCAGTCCTCCCAGTTTGGCTCGTCGACGAGGAACCCGAGGAACACCAGTTCGTTGTGGCCCTCGACCAAGGGATGGCCTCCGCCTGGCAGCGTGGCGTGCACGTGTCAGCTCCGGACGAGATCCGGAGGCGCGAATACGCGCTGGGCGTCATCCGGCGGCGCCTGCATCAGCCCGACTTCAGGCGCCGTGTTCTGGCTGCATACGATCGTCGATGCGCGCTGTGCAATCTTCGCCATCCTGAGCTCCTCGATGCGGCGCACATCAAGGAGGACTCAGAGGGCGGTGAGCCGATCGTGCCGAACGGGATCGCAATGTGCGCAATTCACCATCGTGCCTTCGACGCGCTAGTCGTAGGGGTGACTCCCAACTACGCAGTCGAGGTCCGACGAGACGTTCTAACCGAATACGATGGCCCGACCCTGCAACACTCTCTCCAGGGCATCCACGGAACCACCCTCCTCCTACCCACGCGCACAGATCAGCGACCCGATCGCGCGCTTCTGGAGGAGCGGTACGACCGTTTCCGCGCAGCCGGGTAGCCGCCCGATCTGACGATCGGGCACGCGGATCGCTAGCCTCGCGCGGCTGTGATGGATCTCACAGACGGCGAGGGCGCCAAGCCTTTGAATCGTTCGCGTGCTGCTGCCGCATTGACGAGATGGGCTCTCCTCGTGACCGAGGGCATGTCGATGGCGTTTCCAGCTGAGATCTACGCTGATGAACTGTCGGCTGAGCGTGAGGGGGAACGTTGGGCTGTGGGCCTGTCCGGTCAGGGTCGGTTGCCGGTAGATCGGCCGTTCTCGGGCCGCTGGGAGATCGGAGATGCGTGGGTGAGAATGGTGAAGGTGACGTTGCCGCAGAACGCGGCAGAGCCGTGGGTGGGAACACACTGGACGCGTCACGGAGTTCCTGAACCGGAGGCTGTCGTCTTCGGCAGTAGACCGGACGCGGTGGCCTGGACGGTGACGCCTCCCATCGGCGGGGTCCTCATCGACGTGCATCAGTCCCCCTGGCTCACCACCGCCACCTACGACGTTCGAGGCGATGAAGAAGACTCTGTCGTACAACTCGCGAAGGTCGTGAGCTAATTGCCGATCTTCCGCGTGCTCGCGTCTCGCACGGAGTACTACGTCATCGAGGCATTCTTGAGGGTGACCGACCGTGACCAGGCGGAGTCCGCCTTCTATGCCGAGCTGGAGGCGGGTGCCGGGGCGCTCCGCTGGGACCAGGAGTACGACGGATCCGAGACCGAGATCGACCGGATCGAGGACGTCACGCAGACACACAACGCCATGCCTTCCGGGCTCGATCGTCGAGTGTGCCAACTCTGCGGACGACCGGTTCAGTGGGGCGGGATCCCCGCTAATCACTCGCCGACAGGCGAGACGATTCCGGGCCCCTGGCTACACGTTGATCCTCCTCTGGCGGACGATGGGGTGGGCCTTTAGGCGAGTGGCTCGATTATCGGTAGGTGGCTGTCGTTGCCGAACAACACGACCCAGCCCTTCCCCGGTCCACCGACCGACGTGAGATCGCTGCGGAAGTTCACTTGGTACTGTACGCGCCGCTTCTGTGTCCGGCGTTCGACCTCATCCAGTGTCAGAAGGACGGCGAAGGGCCGCCCGTACTCGTTTGCGTCATTCAGCACGATGAACGCGAACAGGTACCGACTGCCCAGCGTGCGAGCCATGTCGTACTCACGCTCGGTCGCCCCGAAGAAGAAGCCGTGCAAGGACTCGTTCTGAATCGGCTTCCGAGTCGTCTTCATCTCAATCAGACGCAGCTCCGCGAAGACGTCATCGATGTTGGTGAGGGTGATCGGCTCCATCGGTCGCGGGGTCATGACCGCATCGAACGTCTGCGTCCCAAAAGCACCTGGTTTGCCGATCAACTCAAGGACCCGGCGCTTCGTCAGCAGGTCGATGTCCTGGAAGCGAGGGTCGGTCAGGAGGAGGCCGATTCCCTCTCTCTCGGTGCCCTTGTTCGACAGGCTCTTGGTGAACTTGGAAGCCACAGGCGCTCGAGCGCCATGATCCCGGAGAATCCTATGGAGATCAACGTCCGGCCCTACCCCTTCCGGGCGACCTCGAAGTGCTTGAGCCTGGGGGTCAGCTCGAGGAGGAAGCGCTCGTCCTCGGGGAAGTAGCGGGCGACCTCGATGTCCTCACCGGCGAAGGCCTGGATGTTCTCGAGCGAGTCCCAGATCGAGATCACGCCGAACTCGGCCTCGTCGCCCTCGAGGCGGCGCCACACCATGACGCCGCGGTTGCCGGGCGTCTCCTTCAGCGTGGCAATCCCGGTCTCCTCCAGATACGCGAGGTACGCGTCGTAGTCCTCGGCCTTCGTGCGTCCGAACCAGACCCGTGCGATCACCGCATGTCCCCCTTCGGCGAGATCGACCAAGTATCGTGCATCGACGTGACCGAGGACCACGTCGCTCGCAACCGTGCTGCTTGGGACGTCTTCGCCGAGGAGTTCGTCGAGCCGGGGCACGCCAGCTGGGCGACCAACGAAGTCACGTGGGGCACCTGGGGCGTCCCCGAGGCCGAGGTCGGCATGCTCGCGGACGTCGAGGGCATCGACGCCGTCGAGCTCGGGTGCGGAACGGCCTACGTCTCGGCGTGGCTCGCTCGGCGCGGCGCCGGACCGATCGGCTTGGACAACTCGACCGTGCAGCTCGCGACCGCCGGGCGGTTCCAGGAGGAGTTCGATCTGCGCTTCCCGCTCGTCCACGGCGACGCGGAGAGCACGCCGTTCCCCGACTCGAGCTTCGACCTCGCGATCTCGGAGTTCGGCGCGGCGATCTGGTGCGACCCGTACGCGTGGATCCCGGAGGCGGCGCGGATCCTGCGACCGGGCGGGCGCCTCGCGTTCCTCGGCAATTCCTACCTCGCGATGATCTGCACGCCGCTCGGAGAGGACGCCCCCGTGGACGAGACGCTGCACCGCGACCACTTCGGCATGCACCGGTTCGACTGGGAGGAGGACAACTCGACCGAGTTCCACATCCCTCACGGCGAGTGGATCCGACTCCTGCGCTCGAACGGCTTCGACGTCGAGGACCTGGTGGAGCTCCGAGCGCCCGAGGGCGCCACGACCCGCTTCCCATGGGTCACGCCCGAGTGGGCGCGCCGCTGGCCGAGCGAGGAGGTCTGGAAGGCCCGCAAGCGGTAGCGGGCACGCGCGGGCTTCACGGAGTCGATCCGCGCCGACCCCTGCCCGTGGGGCGCGGCTCACTGCGCCGTGCCCACGATCGCGGTAGCTCCGCACGGTAGGGTCGAGGCGGAGGTGATCCGATGGTCCGCCTCGTCGTCGGCCTGTTCCTCATCGCCCACGGGCTCGTCCATCTCCTGTACCTGGGGCCCAGGCCCGAGCACGATCCGCGCTATCCCTTCGTGCCCGAGGACCGGTGGTTCGCCAGGACGCTCGGGCTCCGCTCCTCCGTGGCGAAGGCCGTCGCCGGGACGCTCGCGGTCGCGTGCGCGGTCTCGCTCGCGATCTCGGGCGTCGCGCTGCTCGCGAGCGCCGACCTGTGGGAGCCGGCCGCCGTCGTCGGGTCCGCGATCTCCCTGGTCCTGATGCTGCTGTTCTTCCACCGATGGTTGCTGATCGGCGTCGCGATCGACGTGGCGATCCTGGCGAGCGTCCTGTCCCTGCACGTCCCGGCGTCGCTGTTCGAGGACTGAGCCGGCGGCGACGGGAGCGCTCAGTTCGCGGGGGCCCAGATCGGGCCCTCACAGTCCTCGCGCAGCGGCAGCGGGGAGGGGGCGCGCGGCTCCTGGTCGAAGTCGAAGGCGCTCAGCATCGGCGTCGCCTCGCGATCCCGCCGCGTGAGCTGGTTCAGGCCCCAGTTGTCCTCGATGAAGCGGAGCACGCTCGAGAACTCGCCGAGCTCGCTCGAGATGTGACCCTCCTTCGCGTAGGGGCTGATCACGATCGTCGGGACGCGGATCCCGAAGCCGAACCCGTCCACCTGCGGCGGCGCCACGTGGTCGTAGAAGCCCCCGTAGTCGTCCCACGTGAGGAAGATCGCCGTCGACGCCCACATGTCCGAGCGCATGATCGCGTTGATCACGTTCGTGGACCAGTTCTCGCCGTGGCAGAAGTTGTACTCGGGGTGCTCCGAGAGCTCGAACCGCGGGGTGATCCACGTCACCGGCGGCAGCTTGTTCGCCAGGATGTCCCGGACGACGTTGTCGACCGGGAACATGTGCCGCTGCCACTTCTCGGGGTTCTCGCGGAAGCGACGGATCGCCGAGTACGCGGACCAGATGTAGCCGCGCTGGTCCTCGCTCGCCGCGTAGTAGGCCCACGGGATGCCGGCGCGGTTCAGCAGGTCGCCCTCGGTCTGGAAGTCGAAGCACGGGTGGACCTTCTTGATCCGCCCCTCCGAGTCCTCGACCTCGACCAGCTGCTCGGCCGGGGCGTCGCAGCCGAACGTGTTCGAGCCGTGGGTCACCCCGGGGATCCGCCGCGGGTTGTCGTGCGCGCCGCCCGAGGTCGCCGCGATCGAGTACAGGTGGTTCGGGAAGGACGGGCCGTGCGCGCTCGCGAAGAAGTTGTCGAACAGCACGTACTCCTTCGCCAGACGCCAGTAGTTGGGCAACTGACTCTTGCGGAGCTGCGTGTACGCCCAGTCGCCGTGCTCGCCCTGGTCGAACCCGTCCATCGCCCCGTCGTTCCAGGCCGCGAGCGCGCACTGGTAGCAGTGCGGGATGTCGCCGGGCGTCCGACCGTCCGTCCCGCGCACGAGCCGCCGCTCGACGCCGTCGTCCATCCCGACCGTCACCCCGTTCCCGCCTGGGAACGTGCCGAACAGATGGTCGTACGTCCGGTTCTCCTTGATGAGGAACACGACGTGCTTGATCGGGAACTCGGTCTCCAGGGCCTCGGCGTCGAACCCGCCCTCGGGGCTGCCGGTCGTGATGACGCTCGGGCTCCAGGAGGGCTGCGGGCTCTCCGAGCGGCGCGGCTCCCCCTCGGCGGTCGAGCAGGCGGCGGCGAGCGCGGCGAACGCCGCAAGCGCGGCGATCGGGGGAAGCGGGCGTGCCTGACGGCGAGGGTGCCTCATGCGAACGCGCGTGAGCCTACCGGAGGGCCCTCGGAGCGGCCACCGCCGCGGTCACGACCGCGCGAGGAACTCGCGCAGGGCGTCCTCGAGCGGCGGCATCGCCGGCACGCCGATCTGGCCCGTGAACAGGCTGGTGAGCGCCGAGTTCCGCGGCCTGGGGGCGGGCAGGGCCAGGTCCTGCGCGCGTTGGGGCTCCACCGCCCCCGGAAGGTCGCCGAGGTCCTTCAGCCGTCCGAGCACGTCGAACCACGTGGCGGCCTCGGGGCCGGCGAGGTGGTACGTGCCGAACCGCATCGAGAGCAGCAGCGGCAGCACCCGGTCGGCCAGGTGGCGGACGTACGTCGGCGTCCCGGTCCGATCGGCCAGGCCGCCGCCCGTCCCGCCCTCGGCGAGGCGCCGCACCGTGCCGGACAGGAAGTCCGTCCCCCCGCCGAAGACGTAGCCGGTCCGCACGACGACGTGCTCGGGCAGGATCGCACGCACGAGCTCCTCCCCCGCCAGCTTGCTCCGCGCGTACGCGCTCCGCGGGTCCGGCCGGTCGAGCTCGTCGTACGGGCCGTCCTTCTCGCCGTCGAACACGTAGTCGGTCGAGACGTGGAACAGCACGGCCCCGCAGGCGCGCGCCGCGAGCGCCAGGCTCTGCGGACCGAGCGCGTTGTCGCGGTACGCGCGCTCGGGCTCGGACTCGCACGCGTCCACCTTCGTGAACGCGCCGAAGGACAGGATGGCCTCGGGCCGAAGCGGCACGACGGTCCCCATCACCGCGTGGTGATCGCCCACGTCGAGCTCGGCGTGCGTGAGCGGCACGATGTCGTGGTGGCCCGGCGCCACGTCCAGGAACGCGCGGCCGAGCCCGCCACCCGCGCCGGTGACGAGCAGCCTCATCGCGCGGCCGAGGCCTGGAGGATCGCGTCCACCCAGTCGCGGTGCTCGCGGTACCAGGCCACGGTGAGCGCGAGGCCGTCATCGAACGAGGTCGCCGGGCTCCAGCCCAGGCGAGCGAGTCGCTCCCACCGCACGCCGTACCGGAAGTCGTGGCCCGGGCGGTCCTGCACGAACGACACGGTCGAGTGCTCGGCGCCGACCGCCTGGAGGACCGCGCGCGCGAGGTCCACGTTCGCGAGCTCGAACCCGCCGCCGATGTTGTAGACCCCGCCGGGCTCGCCCGAGTCCATGACCGTCGCGATCGCGGTGACGAAGTCGCGGACGTACAGCCACTCGCGGCGCTGCTCGCCGCGCCCGTAGACGGGCACGGGGCGCTCGTCGAGCGCCGAGAGCACGAACGTCGGGATCGCCTTCTCGGGATGCTGCCGCGGGCCGAACGTGTTTGTCCCCCGGACCGTGGTGACGGGCGCTCGGTACGTGACGACGTACGCGTGGCACAGCAGGTCGGCGCCGGCCTTGCTCGCCGCGTACGGGCTCCGGGGGCGGAACGGGTCGCCCTCGTCGAACAGCGCGTCGGCGGTGTTCGCGCCGTAGACCTCGTCGGTCGAGACGAACGTCATCGGCGTCCCCGTCTGCCGACAGGCCTCGAGCACGACCTGCGTGCCCAGCACGTTCGAGATCACGAACGCGTGGGGGTCCTCGATGCTGCGGTCCACGAACGACTCGGCGGCCGCGTGGACGACGTGGTCGGCCTCGCGCGCGAGCGGCTCCACGACCGTGGCGTCGGCGACGTCAGCGCGCACGAACCTGAAGCGCTCGTCGCCCTCGTGCTCGGCCAGGTTCGCGCGCGTGCCGGCGTACGTGAGCTTGTCGAGCACGACCACGTCGGTGTCGGGGCGCTCGAACAGGAGGTCGACGAGGTGGGAGCCGATGAACCCGGCCCCGCCCGTCACGAGGATCCGGCGGCGGTCGCCCATGGCCGACCGAGTCTACCCGCGGGCCGACGCGGCCACGGTGCGCAGGATCTCGGCCGTCCGCCGCGCCGAGGCCTCCCACGTGAAGCCGGCGGCCCGCGCCCGGCCCGGGCCGATCAGACGCTCGCGCAGCTCGCCGTCGGTCAGGATCCGGCGCAGTCCCTCGGCGACCGCGTGCTCGTCCTTCGGGTCGACGAGCACGGCGTCGTCGCCGGCCACCTCGGGGAGCGAGGAGACGTTCGACGTCAGCACCGGCGTGCCGGCGGCCATCGCCTCGATCACGGGGAACCCGAACCCCTCGTACAGCGACGGGTACCCGAGCGCCTCGGCACCCTCCAGGAGCACGTGCTTGTCCTCGTCGCTCACGTAGCCGGTCATGACGACGCGCGAGCGCGCGGGCTCGGCGAGCGCCCGCACGGCGGCCCAGACCCTGGCCTCCTCCGCCGGGAACCACCGCACGCGCCCGCCGGCGATCACGAGCGTGGCGTCCACGCCCGAGGCGGCGAACGCGCGCACCAGCGTCACGAGGTTCTTCCTCGGCTCCAGACCGCCGACGAACAACACGTACGGCCCGGCGATCCCGAAGCGCTCGCGCACGCGCTCGACCTCGGCGTCGGTCACGGCGGCGAACGCCGAGGCGTCGACGCCGTGCGGGACGGCGTGGACGCGCTCCTCGGGCACCCCGTACCGTCGGACGAGGTCGCCCTTGGCCGAGACGGAGGGCACGATCGCCGCCCCGCACCGGCGCACCGCCCTCGCGAACCGCCGGCGCCACCGTTCGTCGATCTGCGGCGCGGTCTCCGGGTAGACCGCCCACGCGAGATCGTGGACGACCAGCACCGTGCGGTCCATGTGCCCGGTCGGCGGCGGCAGGAAGTTCGTCGCCAGCAGCACGTCGAAGTCCCCGGTCAGCCACTCGACCCTCGGCGCGTGCAGCCGCCACGAGACCGGCTGGAACACGCGCGCGGGGACCCGGCTCGCCGACTCCTCCAGGTTCGGCGCCCCCTCGAAGAAGCGCTGGTGGCGGAACACGCCTCGTGCGTGCAGGTACCAGGCCACATAGCGGCTTTCGGCGTCGACGCGCGGGAGGTGTCGGATCAGCTGCTGCGTGTAGTGCCCGACCCCGGTCCGCACCGGGTCGAGCGCCGGGCGCGCGTCGATGACGGCTCGCACGGCCGGAAGGCTAGCGCCTCATCCGACCTCGACCCGGCTCTGGTCGCCCAGGACGAGGCGGTGCACGCCGCCGGGGGCCGCGTGCCGGACCTCGACGCCGCGGCCGAGGATCGAGCCCGCGATCCCCGGCACGCCGACGATCCGGCACCCCTCCATCACGATCGAGTCCGTGACCGTGCTGGAGCGGACCTCGCAGCCCGCGCTGATCGCCGCATCCGGGCCGACCGTCGAGCCCTCGACGATCGTGCCGGCCCCGACGATCGCCGGGCCGACGACGGTCGAGCCGACGACCTTCGCACCCTTCTCGACCACGACGGTGCCCTGCAGGCGCGAGTCCGCGTCGACGTCGCCGTCGACGCGCGGCTCGAGCGTCGAGAGCATCATGCGGTTCGCCTCCAGCAGGTCTTCGGGCTTGCCGGTGTCCTTCCACCAACCGTTCACCATCCGAGCCCGGACCGTGCGGCCGTGGTCGATCAGCCACTGGATCGCGTCGGTGATCTCGAGCTCGCCGCGCCAGGACGGGCGGATCGCCTCCGCCGCCTCGAGGACCTGGTCGTCGAACAGGTAGACGCCGACGAGCGCGAGATCCGAGATGTGCTCCCTGGGCTTCTCGACGAGCCGGGTCACGCGCTCGCCCTCGAGGACCGCGACGCCGAAGCGCTCGGGCTCGGGGACGCGCGCGAGGAAGATCTGGGCGTCGGGGCGAGTGCGCTCGAACTCGCGGACGAAGTCGGTGATGCCCTCGAGCAGGACGTTGTCGCCCAGGTACATCACGAACGGCTCGCCGCGGACGAACTCGCGCGCCGCGAGGACCGCGTGCGCCAGGCCGAGCGGCGCCTCCTGCGCGATGTACCGGACGTCCAGGCCCCACGCCGAGCCGTCGCCGATCGCCGCACGGACCTCGTCGGCCGTCTGTCCGACGACGATGCCGACGTCCGTGATGCCGGCGTCGCGGATCGCCGCCAGCACGTGGAACAGGATCGGCGTGTTCGCGATCGGGATGAGCTGCTTCGCGTTCGTGTGCGTGATCGGCCGCAGGCGCGAACCCTCGCCTCCCGAGAGCACGAGCGCCCTCATTCCGGGCAGTCCGCGCTGGTCTGGGGCGGCGACTCGGCCAGGTTCGGCGGCTCGTAGTTCGGGCCGATCACCACCGCGACGTCAGCGTCGCCGAGGACGCGCTTCGGCGCCGGCTGCAGCTCCAGCCCGCGGACGTACTGGGCCACGACCTCGGCCCTCGCCTCCTCCCCCGGCGCGAACAGGATGACGGAGCCCTTCACCTCCTGGTCCAGGGTGGCCGCGTCGAGCGTGGCGGGCGATGTGAGGAACCCGCCCTGCGTGAGGGTCTGCAGCACCTGGAGCGCCTGCCCGACCGAGCGGCGATCGTAGACCTCGACCGCGACGTTCGCCGGCGACGGTGGCGTCTGCGGCAGCTCCTTGCCCAGTTCGCCCAGCGGCTCGCCCTCGCGGAGCGCCTCGAACAGGTCGCTCGCGGCGGGCTCGACGGCGCGGACGATCGACAGGTACTGCCCGTTCACGTAGATGCCGTCGGTGGTCGTCGGGACCGAGCGGAAGTCGGCCGCGCCCGTGTTCACGCCGTTCAGCTGTCCGGCCAGGTACACGAGGTCGGCCGGGTTCGCGAGGCCCTCGTCCACGACGAAGTTCTGCACCAGCTTCGGCACGAGCGTGGGCAGCGCCAACAGCTCGGAGGGCGAGAGCAGCTTCGAGATCACGGCCCGCAGGAACTGTTGCTGCCGGCCGATCCGGGCGAAGTCGGGGACCTTGTCGCAGACCTGATGGCGCGTCCGCACGTACGCGAGCGCCGTCGCGCCGTCGAAGCGTTGGCAGCCCGCCTCGATGTCCAGGCCGGTGAGCGGGTCCACCATCGGGTACGGCACGCACATGTCGACGCCGCCGAGCGTGTCGACGAGGCCCTGGAACCCCGCGAGATCGACGTAGAGCACGTGGTTGATCCGCAGCCCGGTGAGCGTCTTGACCGTCCGCGCGACGTGCTCGGGACCGCCGCCGTCGATGCCGCCCTCGAACGCGGAGTTGATCTTGCCCTCGCCCTGGCCGGGGATCTCCACCCACAGGTCCCGGGGGAACGAGAGGAACACCGCCTCGCGCTGCTTCGGCTCGGTGTGGACGAGGATGATCGTGTCGGAGCGGTTCTCGCCGCCGATGTCCTCGTCGGTCCCGAACGCGATCTGTTCCGCCTTCGAGAGTCCCTCGCGCGAGTCGCTGCCGAGGAGGAGGTAGTTGCAGGACTGCGTGTCGCACTTCCCTGCCACGTCGGGCTGATCGTCTCCTGCATCCGAACCCGGCGACGATTCCGCGATCGTCGTGTAGGTCTGGATCTTCGAGCTCGTCCAGAAGTAGGCGACGGCGCCGACGATGCCGACGACCATGACGAGCGCCGACAGCGTCGCGGTGCTCGCGAGGAGCACGCGGCGCACGTGCGGGTGACGCCCGGTCTGCGGGTTCTGCTCGTCGGCCATAGGCTTCCGAGGTCAGAGCCTACCGGCCAGGTTCCCGAGGAGGCAGGGCCGACGTCGTGGCGATCGTGTGGAGACCCTCGGAGACGTACGTCGAGCGCGCGAACGTGACCCGGTTCATGCGCGCGAACGGCATCGGGACCGAGCCGGAGCTGATCCGGCGCTCGGTGCAGGACGTGGGCTGGTTCTGGGACGCGGTCGTCCGGGACCTCGGCCTGGAGTTCTCGAGACCGTACGAACGCGTGCTCGACACCTCGGCCGGCATCGAGTGGACGACCTGGTTCGGCGGCGGGCTGGTGAACCTCGCCCACAACTGCGTGGACCGGTGGGCCGAGCGTACGCCGGACGCCGTCGCCGTGCTGTGGGAGGGCGAGGAGGGCGCGGTCCGCAGCGTCACGTACCGAGAGCTGCGCGAGACGTCCGACCGATTGGCCAACGGCCTCGCGTCGCTCGGCGTGCGCGAGCGCGACGCGGTCGGCATCTTCTTGCCGATGTCGCCGGAGGCCGTCGCCGCCGTGATGGCGTGCGCGAAGCTCGGCGCGATCTTCCTGCCGCTGTTCTCGGGGTTCGCCGCGGACGCCGTCGCGGTGCGGCTGTACGAGGCGGCCGCGAGGGTGCTGATCACGGCGGACGGCTTCCCGCGGCGCGGCCGCCCGGTCGCGATGAAGGAGATCGCCGACGACGCCGTAGCGCAGGCGCCGGGCGTCGAACGCGTCGTGGTCGTCTCGCGCCTGAGCCGAGACGACGTGTCCTGGACGGCGCGGGACGTCCGCTGGGACGAGCTGCTCGACGCGCAGCCCGCCCGGTTCGAGTCCCGCGAGCTCGACCCCGAGCACCCGCTGTTCATCGCGTACACGAGCGGCACGACCGGCAGGCCGAAGGGCGCCGTGCACGTCCACGGCGGGTTCCTCGTCAAGATCGCCGAGGAGGTCGCGTACCAGACCGACGTTCACCCCGGCGAGATCCTGTACTGGTTCGCGGACCTCGGCTGGATCATGGGCCCGTGGGAGGTCGTCGGCGCGACCGCGCTCGGCGCGACGGTGTTCGTCTCGGACACGGCGCCGGACCACCCGGGTCCGGACCGGCTGTGGGACATGGTCGAGCGGCACCGGATCACGCACCTGGGCGTCTCGCCCACGCTGATCCGGGCGCTGATCCCGCACGGCGAGGAGCCGGTGCGACGGCACGATCGCTCGAGCCTGCGGATCCTGGCCTCGACCGGCGAGCCGTGGAACCCGGAGCCGTGGCGCTGGTTCTTCGACGTCGTCGGCCAGGGCCGGTGCCCGATCGTCAACCTCTCGGGCGGGACCGAGGTCGGCGCGTGCTTCCTGTCCCCGCACCCGATCGGCCCGCTGAAGCCGTGCACGCTGCGGGGTCCCGCGCTCGGCATGGACGTCGCGGTCGTCGACGTGCACGGGGAGCCCGTCGGTCCCGGCGAGGTGGGCGAGCTCGTCTGCCGGCAACCCTGGCCGGGGATGACGCGCGGCATCTGGGGCGATCCCGAGCGCTACCTCGACACGTACTGGCGGCGGTTCCCCGGCGTGTGGGTGCACGGAGACTGGGCGAGCGTGGACGAGGACGGCTTCTGGTTCCTGCACGGGCGCTCGGACGACACGATCAGCCTGGCCGGCAAGCGCCTCGGCCCCGCCGAGGTCGAGAGCGTGCTCGCCGGGCACCCGACCGTCGCCGAGGCCGCGGCCGTCGGCGTGCCGCACCCGGTGAAGGGCGAGGCCGTGTGGTGCTTCGTCGTCGTGCGGCCGGCCGCCGAGCGCGAGGGCCTGGAGTCGTCCCTCGCCGACCTCGTCGCCGAGCACCTGGGCAAGGCGTTCCGGCCGAGCCGGGTCGTGCTCGTGGACGAGCTCCCGAGGACGCGCTCGGCGAAGATCGTGCGCCGGGCGATCAGGGCGGCGGTGTCCGGCGAGGATCCCGGCGACCTGTCCAGCCTGGAGAACCCGGCAGCGCTCGACGCCATCCGCCGCGCCGTCGGCCCTCGGGGCTGAACGGTCCCGTCAGCGGACGACCAGCACGGGGACCTCTGCCAGATGCACGACCTTGTGCGCGACGCTGCCCATCAGCAGACGGCCCCAATCGGACAGCCCGCGGGTCCCCATCACGATGAGGCCGACGTTCTCGTCGCGGGCGATGTCCAGGATCGCCCGGGGGGTCTGACCGAGCGGCACCCGCACGACCTCGCCGCGGACGTTCGTCCCCTCGTTCTTCAGCGTTCGCACGACGTCGTCGACGAGCTCGCGCGCCTCGTCGGCGGTCTCCACGTCGATGTCGGCACCCCACGTCACCTCGTGTTCGCGCACGTGCAGCACGAGCACCTCGCCCGAGTACCGGCGCGCCAGGTCGCCTGCGACCGGGACCGCCCTCGCGCTGTGCTCCGACCCGTCGACGGCCAGGAGGATCCGATCGAACATGCCGCCTCCTTCCTGCGTCAGGTTGCCGCCGCGGGGGGCCGCCGCCCACGGACGGGGGGACCCCCCACGCAGGTCCGTTCGGCCCCGCCTCGAGGTCCGGCGCGATCGGACGACGAAGCCCTAGAGTGGGGCGCTCACCCCCCGATCCTTCGAGGAGGAGCCGATGACACCGAAGGTCCTGGTCCTGGGCGGCAACTTCGCCGGACTCACGGCGGCGATCACGTTGAAGAGAGAGCTGGGCGACGACGTGGACGTCACGCTCCTGTCGAAATCGAGCCGATTCGTCTTCTATCCGTCGCTCATCTGGCTGCCGTTCGGCAAGCGGACGTCGGGGGACATCTCGGTCCCGATCGGCCGGATGCTCGAGGCCCGCGGCATCCACTTCGTGCACGCCGAGGCCGAGACGATCGACCCGGCATCGCGGACGGTCACCACGAGCGCCGGGACGCACGACTACGACTACCTCGTCGTCGCGACCGGCTACGTGAACGACTTCGACGTCGTGCCGGGGCTGGGACCCGGCGGCAACGCGTTCGCGATCACCGCGCTCGACAGCGCCGTGGACGCCGCCGAGGGGTGGGCGAGGTTCGTGAACGAGCCGGGCCCGGTCGTCGTCGCGGCCACGCAGGGGGCCGCGTGCTTCGGCGCGGCGTACGAGTTCGCGTTCAACATGGCCTACCAGCTGAAGCGGCACGGGCTGCAGCGGCGCGCGCCGCTCCACTACGTCACCGCGGAGCCGTTCCCCGGTCACTTCGGCATCGGCGGTCTCGCGGGCGGCGAGCGGATGCTCGAGCTGTTCTTCAAGATGACCGGCGTCCAGACCGTGTTCGACGTCGCCGTCGAGGAGGTGCTCCCGGGCGAGCTCCGTCTGGCCGACGGCCGCGCGTTCCCGTTCCGCTACGCGATGGTGGTGCCCCCGTTCCTGGGCGCCGAGGTCGTCCGGCGGTCCGACCTGGGCAACCCGCGCGGCTTCATCGACGTGAAGGACACGTACCAGACGCTCGAGCACCCGAACGTCTACGCGGTCGGCATCGCCGCCGCCGTCAACGCGCCGTGGAACCTGGCGAACGCTGTCGGGGTGCCGAAGACGGGGTTCCCGTCCGAGACGATGGCGCGGGTCGCGGCGACGAACATCGCGTCGCAGATCCGCGGCGAGGAGCCGACGAAGGAGGAGAACTTCGCCGAGATCCCCGCGCTCTGCATCATGGACGCGGGGAACAACGGCGCCGCGATCGTGGCCGACCGCATGCTGCCGCCGCGACGGTGGGGCGCGATCATCCCGGGGCCGCAGAACCACCTCGGCAAGATCGCGTTCGAGCGCTACTTCCTGTGGAAGGTGCGGAACGGGTACATGCACCTGCCGTAGGCGCGTCGAGCGTCGCGCGCTCCTTTAGCCGGCCCTTAACCGTCGCTTGGCGGTCCGCTCACCGACAGCTGCCTACCGTGGTCGCACCACACCAGGGAGGTAGCCATGACGAAGCGCAAGGCGATGCTGCTCGCGGCGGGGCTCGTCCTCTCGCTGCTGGGCGGCGCCGTCGCGATGGCGCTCGGCCTGTCCGGCGGCGGGAGCGCGGTGGCCGACACGCCGAAGCGGCTCGAGCCGATCGTGAAGGTGCGCGAGCGCACGGTGAAGGTCGAGAAGAAGGCCAAGGGCCCGAACCAGCCGGTCCGGGTCGTGAACCTCGGGACTGCGCCGCAGCAGGACGACGACGACTCGGTCGAGCACGACTCGGGGTCCTTCGAGGACGAGGATCACGAGAGCGAGGACCACGAGGACGAGGACCACGAGGACGAGGACCACGAGGACGAGTCCGGGGATGACTGAGGCCGCGAAGCGCCGCCGGCTCTCGCGGGGCTCGCTTCGGGCCCTCGCGTGGATCGCGGGCGGCGCGACGTTCGCCTCCTCGTTCGCCTCGCTGACGGTCTCGCCGAAGCCGGCCACCGCGGCCGACACGGCCCGGCGGCCGCGGGTCATCATCGTGAAGAAGATCACGCGGCGCGTGATCGTCCGCGAGGCCCCGGACACGACCCCGCGGTACGTGTACGTGGGCGGCGGGTCCTCGGGGAGCTTCAGCTCCGGCTCCTCCGGCGGGTCCACCCTCGCCGCGTCGGCGCCCTCGTCGACCACGTCCTCGGGAGGCTCGTGATGCCGCTCGACGTCCGCCGACACCGGTTCCGGGCGATGGGGACGGACGTGGAGGTCCTGACCGCCGCGTCCGAGGGCGACGGAGCGTTCGCGCGGGCGGCCGAGCGCGTCGAGCGGACCTTCGCACGCGAGGACGAGCGGTGTTCGCGCTTCCGGGACGACAGCGAGCTGAGCGCCGTCAACCGGCGCGCCGGCCGGTCCACGGTGCTGTCCCCCGGCCTGGCGACGATCGTCCGCCACGCGCTCAGGGCGGCCGAGAGGACCGAGGGTCGGTTCGACCCGACGGTACTCGACGCCGTGGTCGCCGCCGGCTACGACCGCGACTTCGACGACGTCGTGGCCGGCGCGCGCGCGGCGCTCCGGCCCGCCCGCCCGTGCGGCCGGTGGCGTGAGGCGGTCCTGGACGGCGACCTACTCCTGATCCCGCCCGGCGTGGGGCTCGACCTCGGGGGCATCGCGAAGGGGTGGACCGTGGACGTCGCGGCTGCCGAGGCGCTCGCGGAGGGACTGTCGTGGGTCGTCGTGAACGCGGGGGGCGACCTGCGGGCGGGCGGGGCCCTCCCGCACGGGGGGATCGACGTCGGCGTCGAGGATCCGCAGGCGGCGGGGATCGAGCTGCTCGTCCTGCGACTCGAGGCGGGCGCGATCGCGAGCTCGTCGACCACGAAGCGAGCCTGGGGCGAGGGGCTCCACCACCTGATCGACCCCTCGAGCGGGGCGCCGGCCTCCACGGGCATCCTGCAGGCGACCGTCTGGGCGCCGACCTGCGCCGAGGCCGAGGTCCTGGCGAAGGACGCCCTCCTGCTCGGCGAGGACGCGCTCGAGCGGACGCTCGGCGTGCTCGTGACCGACGACGGCCGGGTCGTCACGAACCTCATCGACCAGCGCGAGGAGGCTGCGTGACGACCTGGAACCTGCTGCGGGCCGCCGGGATCGGCGCGTACGTGATGCTGTTCCTGTCGGTCTCGTGGGGGCTCGTGTCGACCACGACGCCGTTCGGCAAGCGGGTCTCGAAGCCGTCGGCGACGTTGGTCCACCAGTTCATGGCCACGTGCGGCCTGTTCCTGTTGGCGATCCACATGGGGGCGCTGCTCGTCGACCGGTTCATGCCGTTCCGAGTGGCCGACCTGTTCGTGCCGCTGGCGAGCGCGTACCGCCCCGTGGCGGTGACGCTCGGCATCGTCGCGATGTACCTGTTGGTGTTCGTGATCGTCGCGTCGTGGCTCCGCAAGCCGATCGGGACCGCGTGGTGGAAACGCACCCACCTGCTCGCGATCCCCACGTTCGCGCTCTCGCTGCTCCACGGCCTGTTCGCCGGGACGGACAGCGTACGACCGGCCATGTGGTGGACGTACGTGGGGACGGGGCTCGTCGTTGTGTTCCTGATCGTGGTGCGGGCCCTCACCGTCGGGCTCCGACCCGAGCGCAAGGCGCCGCCGCCGCACGTACGCCCTGCGGCCGAGCCCGCGACGGCGGCCGCCCACGTCGAGGCCTGAGCATCAGGGCCGACCGTCCCGCCCGGTCCCGCCGGTCGTCCCGAGGCGTCCCGGCGCGGTGGGACGGTTGCCGTGCACGGCCATAGGATTCCGGGTATGGCCGAGACGGACGTGGACTACCCGTCCCATCTGATCTCCGACGTCGTCCTCCGCGATGGCTCGACCATCAGGATCCGCCCCGCGCGGCGCTCGGACGCGATCCGCGTCGAGGACTACCTGATCGCCCTCTCACCCGAGACGCGCCGGCTCCGCTTCTGGTCCCAGGCGATCGACGTGCGGACGCTGGCCGCCAAGATCGTCGACGTCGACTACCGGGATCACATGACCCTGATCGCCCTCACCGGCGGCGACGACGGCACGATGATCGGGGGGGCGCAGTACGTCCGGATCGACGGCGGGCGCGCCGAGTTCAGCGTCTCGGTCGCCGACGCGTACCAGGGCCGCGGGATCGGCTCGATCCTGATCGGGCACACGGCCCAGGCGGCTGCCGGCCAGGACATCACGACGTTCGTCGCCGAGGTCCTGCCCGAGAACCACGCGATGGTGAACGTCTTCCGCGCGAGCGGGTTCCCCGTCTCGATCCGGGCCACGCCCGGCAGCCTGGAGGTCGAGTTCCCGATCTCGCTCACCGAGGAGGCGGCCGACCGCTTCGAGCGCCGAGACACGCAGTCGGCCGTGAACGCGGTCCGGACGTTCCTCGAGCCGACGTCGGTCGCGGTCGTCGGCGCCTCGCGGGACTCGTCGAGCATCGGCGGGCAGCTGTTCCGGAACCTGCTGATGTCCGAGTTCCACGGCGCCGTCTACCCCGTGAACCCGAAGGCGACGGTCGTGCAGGGCGTGCCGGCCTACACCTCGATCCTCGATGTGCCCGACGACGTCGAGCTCGCGTTCATCACCGTGCCGGCGCCGCTCGTGGCGTCGGTCGCCGGCGAGTGCGGGCGCAAGGGCGTGCGGGCGCTCGTCGTGATCTCGGCAGGGTTCGGCGAGACCGGCGGCGACGGCCCCAAGCGGCAGGAGGAGCTGCTCGAGGTCTGCCGCGGGCACGGGATGCGGCTGATCGGCCCGAACTGCATGGGCGTCGTGAACACGGACCCCGGGATCCGTCTGAACGGCACGTTCGCGACGAACTCGCCCCCGCCGGGGAAGGTCGGGTTCCTGTCGCAGTCGGGCGCGCTCGGGCTCGCGGTCTTCGAGTACGCGCAGAACCTCGGCCTGGGGCTGTCCTCGTTCGTGTCGGTCGGGAACCGGGCCGACATCTCGGGCAACGACCTCATCGCGTACTGGGACACCGACGAACGGACCGAGGTCGTCCTGCTCTACATCGAGACGATCGGCGACGCGCGCCGGTTCGGACACCTGGCCCGCGAGGTCGGTCGCGACAAGCCGATCGTCGTCGTGAAGTCCGGGCGCAGCGCGGCCGGGGCGCGCGCGGCGGCCTCGCACACGGGCGCGCTCCTCGCGACCTCGGACATCACGGTGGACGCGCTGTTCCGCCAGAGCGGCATCATCCGGACCGACACGCTCGAGGAGATGTTCGACGTCGCCACGCTGCTCGCCCATCAACCCCCGCCGCCCGGCGACCGCGTCGCGATCGTCTCGAACGCCGGTGGCCTCGCGATCCTGTGCGCGGACACGTGCGAGGCGAACGACCTACACGTCACGCCGCTCTCGGACGAGACGCAGGCGCGCCTGCGCGAGTTCCTGCCGGCCGAGGCCGCCGTGGGCAACCCCGTCGACATGATCGCCTCGGCGACGCCGGAGGACTACCAGGCCGCGATCCGGACGGTGGGCGAGGACCCCGAGGTCGACGCGATCATCGTGATCTACATCCCGCCGCAGGCGCAGCACGCGGCCGAGATCGCCCACGCGATCGTGCGCGGGATCAACGACGTCGGCGGGCGGATCCCGGTGATCACGACGTTCATGTCCGCCCGCGGGCTCCCCGAGGACCTCCAGGGGGCCGGGACCAGGATCCCCTCGTACGCCTTCCCCGAGCAGGCGGCGATCGCGCTCGCGCACGCCGCCGAGTACGGGCGCTGGCGCGCGAAGCCCGCCGGCGAGGAGCCCCACTTCGCCGACACGAAGCCCGACGAGGCTGCCTCGATCATCTCGGCCGGCCTCTCGCGCGGGGGCGGGTGGCTCGCCGACGACGAGGTCGAGCACCTCCTGAACTGCTACGGCATCCCGCTCGTCCGCGCCGAGCGCGCGACGACGCCGGAGGAGGCGGGCGCCGCCGCCGACCGGATCGGCCGGCCGGTCGCGCTGAAGGCGTTCGGCCCGCAGATCGTGCACAAGACGGACCTCGGCGCCGTGCGGCTGGGGCTCTCGGGCTCGACCCGCGTCGTCCAGGCCGCGCGGGAGATGGGCGAGCGCCTGGCCGCGGCCGGCGTCGAGGCCGAGGGCTACATCGTGCAGGAGATGGTCGGCGGCGGCGTCGAGATGCTGGTCGGCGTCGCGCACGACCCCCTGTTCGGCCCCGTCGTCGCGTGCAGCGCCGGCGGCACGGCGGTCGAGCTGGTCCGGGACGTCTCGGTGCGCGTCACCCCGCTCACCGACCTGGACGCGGCCGAGATGGTCCGCTCGCTCAAGACGTTCCCGTTGCTCGACGGGTTCCGCGGCGCGCCGAAGGCCGACGTCGCGGCGCTCGAGGAGGTCATCCTGCGGGTCGGCGAGCTGGTCGAGGGGCACCCGGAGATCGCCGAGATGGACTGCAACCCGGCGATGGTGCTCCCGAAGGGCGCGCTCGTCGTGGACGCGCGGATCCGGCTGAGCGACGTGGCCCCGCAACAGCCGCTGCTGTCGACCGCGTAGCGCGAGCGGCTACGCGCCGGCGCGGTGCGGCCGCGCCACCAGGACCGAGCACGGCGCGTGTGTCGTGACGTGCTCGCTCACGCTGCCGAGCAGCACGCGGCGGACCCCCGAAAGGCCACGGTGTCCCACGACCACCAGGTCGGTCCCGTCTCGCGAGGCCGCGGCGACGATCGCCGACTCCGGCCGGCCCATCGCCATCTCGCGGACCGGCACGACGCCGAGCGCCACGGCGGCGTGGACCGAGGGTTCGAGCTCCGCCGGGCTCGGCTCCTCGGGGTCGAGCGTCCACTCCGCGTTGTCGCCCCGGAAGACCGGGACGACGTGGAGGAGCCGGAGCTCCGCGCCCGTCGCCGAGGCGACCTGCGCCGCCAGCGTGGCGGTCTCGACCGAGGCCGCCGAGCCGTCCACCCCGCACGCGATGCGCACGGGGAAGTCGGGGCCGGCCTCGCGACCCATGAGGACGGAGGACGGCGCCTCGCGGACCACGTGCGCGGCCACCTGGCCCACCCGGATCGTCCCGCCGAGGATGCCGGCGTCGGGCCCGACGCAGAGCAGGTCCACCTCGTGCTCGGTCGCCTCCTCGACCAGGCTCTTCGCCGGCTGGCCCGCGACCAGGCGGGTCGGCGCCTGGATCCCCGCCTCGGCGGCGAGCCGCGCGACCCGCGCCAGCGCGGCCTCGCCCTCGGCCTCGACGTCGGAGATGTGGGGGTGCCCCGTGTCGACGACGAACAGGAACTCGAGCGACGCGCCGAGCGCGCCGGCCAGACGCACCGCCTGCCGGGCGGCCTCCTCGGCGCGCGGGGAGCCGTCGGTGGCCGCGAGGATGCGGCGGAGCGCCGAGGTGCCCATGTCGCGAAGCCTACCGCGACGACCGGATGGCTATCGGCGTCCGACGGCGGTCCAGGGGATCGGGATGTCGGCGACCGGGCTCATGTCGTCGAGGGAGAACGACAGGTGGGCCTCGACCCCGACCACGCCCTCGACCGCGGCGACCAGGCGCTCGAGGACCGACATCAGGCTCCGGCGCTCGAGCTGGCCGTCGATCCGGACGACGCCGTCGTGCACCGTGACGCTCACCGTGTCCGGGTCGATCCACAGCGTCCGGCGGATCACGTCCTCGCGGACCTCGTGCTCGATGTCGGCGTCGTCGCGGAGGAACACCTTCAGCAGGTCGGAGCGAGACAGGATCCCGTGGATGCGGCCGGCGTCGTCCACGACCGGCAGGCGCTTCACGCCCTTGCGATGCATCAGCCGCGCCGCATCGCCGAGCGGCGCGTCCGGCGGGACCGTCACGACCGGGGCCGTCATCAGCTCGCTCGCCACGACGCCCGCCGCCTTCTCGCGCTCGTGCCGGTGCTGACGGCTCTGGAACAGGTGGGTGGCGCCCTCGAGCTCGGGATCCTCCTTGAGGATCAGGTCGCCCTCCGACACGATCCCCACCAGGCGATCCTCCTCGTCGACGACCGGGAGCGCGCTCACCCGATAGTCGTGCATCAGGCGGACGACGTCCTT
>DASTPT010000059.1:0-11405 GCA_035762085.1 Actinomycetota bacterium
GGGCCGAGACCGTGACCGAGGACGGCGAGACCGGCTGGGCGCTCACCGACCTGGACTGCACGGGCGATGACGACTTCTCCGAGGCCGGCTCGACCGCCACGCTGGACGTGGAGCCCGGCGAGACGATCGTGTGCACGTTCACCAACACCAAGGACGCGACCTTGACCGTAATCAAGGACGCGATCCCGGACGATCCGCAGGACTTCTCGTTCACGAACACCGGCTTCGCCCCGGCGACCGATCTGCTGGACGACGACGGGGACGAGACCAACACGCTCAAGTCCTCGGTCACCTACACGTTCTCCGGCTCGGACTTCGACGCCGGGGCCGAGACCGTGACCGAGGACGGCGAGACCGGCTGGGCGCTCACCGACCTGGACTGCACGGGCGATGACGACTTCTCCGAGGCCGGCTCGACCGCCACGCTGGACGTGGAGCCCGGCGAGACGATCGTGTGCACGTTCGAGAACACGAAGCTCGGATCGATCACCATCGTCAAGGACGCCGTCCCGAACGACGCCCAGGACTTCGAGTTCGACCCGACCGCTTCGCTCCAGGCGAACAACTTCTTCCTGGACGACGACGCCAACGCCACGCTCTCGAACCAGAAGGTGTTCGGCAGCCTGCTGCCCGGTAGCTATGGGGTCGATGAGGTCAACATCCCATCCCTGTGGGACCTCACCGACATCAGCTGCACCGGCGACACGGGCGGCGTGACCGAGGGCACCGCGGGCGTGTCGATCGACCTAGCGGCCGGCGAGAACGTGACGTGCACGTTCGAGAACACGAAGCGGGGGACCATCATCGTCGAGAAGCAGACGGTGCCTGACGGTTCACCCGGAGGCTTCGTGTTCACCGGAGACGCCGCGGGGACGCTCCAGGACGGCGGCCAGATCACCGTCGGCAACCTGGTGCCGGGGCCGTACACCTCGACGGAGGCGGACCCGACCGGCATCTTCTTCCAGCTGACGTCGATCACGTGTGACGACCAGGCGAGCACGACCCCGAGCTCCGGGGTGATCGAGCCCAACGGCGCCGGTGGGACCGCAACCTTCAACCTCGACCCGGGCGAGACGGTCAAGTGTGTCTTCACGAACACGAAGGCGATCCACCCCGGGACGATCGGGTTCTGGAGGAACTGGAGGAACCACTACAACTCGACGGAGTTCCAGTACCTGATCGACTACCTGAAGGCGAACAACCCGTCGGTGTACGCATCGCTAACGATCACGAAGTACGACGCGATCTTCGATTTCCCGAAGGGGCTCGGGCGAGACCAGATGATCCTGGCTCAGCTCACGGCCGTGAAGTCGAACCTCGCCATCAGCGATGAGGGTGCATGCTTCGGGCTCGAGCAGAAGAACGACGACATCTTCCTCAACGGGTCGTTGGTCGACCTGTCGCCGATCCCGGGCGCGACGGACTACTTCGACACGAACAACGACGACAAGGTGACGATCGAGGAGGTCGTCGACGTCATCGAGGGCCACTGGACGGGGTCGCTGCAGCCGAGCTACCCGAAGAAGTGGAATGACGGGTTCAGCAGCTTCAGCCCGTTGACCGACGACCAGATCATCACGGTCCTCACGGGCATCAACGAGGGCTGGCTGATCATGGACTCGGGTGACGGCCCCTCGAACTGCCCGTAGACGGGCGCATTAGCGAAGAGGGCCGGCGGGGAACCCGCCGGCCCTCTCCTCGTCCGGCCTCAGTAGGACTCGGGCTCGAGTTCGGGGATGACGACGCTGTCCCCTTGAACGGGCCGCTCTTCGGCGAGCTCCCGATCGATCTTCTTCAGCTTGTGATGGACGCCCTGGCGGGTGATGCCCAGAGCTTCCGCTATCACGCTCGGCGAGACACCGAGCTTGCGCGCGTCGAGGAGCGCTTGCTTCTCGAGATGGTCGAGGTACTTCCGCAGCTCGCCGACCCCCTCCAGCACGCGAAGAGGAGAGATCTCGTCTTCAGCCTTGCGGATCAGCTGGCGCGGGAACTTCTCTGTCGTCATCTCCTCACCACGGTACTGGCGCTGTCCACTTCCCGCCTTCGCGATGGGATCCAATGGGCGAAACGCTCACCGCGGGCACCTGCATTCTATCCCGTCAAGACCCTTAACGTTGACACATGAGCTCCCAGGCCGGCCTGCTCGTAATCCAACTATTTGGCTTGTAATTATGGTGAACATCTAGGAGTGAAGCCACTTGACGGTTCCTGACCCCGAACGTCGAGCCGGGAGCCGGGTTTCTCCTCGCTGGCGCGGCCGGCCTCATCGCGTTGGTCGCAGGGATCTTCCTAATGGTTCGACCGAGTGAGGTCTCGTCCGACGCTCGACCGAGCGTCGGGGACGTCACCGCTGCATCACCGATGCCGATAGCGTCGCCCGAGACAACCATGACGGTGGATGAGCCGGCATCCCCCGAGCTCGGAACGCCGGAGGAACGCACGGAGACCCTCCCAACTGGCCCCGATGACGAGACACCTCCCCTCGGGAGGAGCTGAGGGCTGGCCCTAGACGAGCTCAGTGCACTCGGCTTCCTGGCTATCGTCCCTCCGGGAGCCGGCGCGCCACCGGCAACAGCAGCAACGCTGCGAGCACGCCGACGGCGAACGCTCCGGCGATCCCCGTGGCGAGCGAGGCGCCCTCGGCCTCCGCGATCGCCACCGCCGCCCCGCCGAGCCCCGCACCGACCGCCACCCCGAGCGTGTCCATCAGCAGCGTCGCCGAGAGCTCGCGGGCCTCCTCGCCCTTGGGCGCCGCGTTCATGACCGAGAGCGGGATCGTCGGGAACGCGATCCCCATGCCGATCCCCGCGACCGTCCATCCCGCGTACGTGATCCACAGCGGCCACTGCAGCAGGCCGCTCGCGGCGGCGAGCATCCCGACGATCACCATCACGACTCCCTGGAGCGTGAGCGACGCCGCGCTCCGCCGGACGGCCACCCTCGACTGCCACCACGAGCCGAGCGACCACGCGACGGTGACCGCCGTGATGACGAATCCCATCTCCCCGAGCGAGCGGCCGTTCACCTCCACGATCATCAGGGGCAGGAAGGCGTCCGCGGCCACGAACGACACCGAGAGCAGGAACGCGGCGGCCGCCGCCGCCGGGAGCCCTCGGCGGGCCGTGAGCGTCCCCTGCGGCACGATCCGTACGAGGGCAGGCAGGGCGATGACGAGCCCGACGACGATGAGCGGCGCCGTCCACACCGTCAGGTCCGTCAGCCCGGCGAGGAACAGTCCCGCCCCGAACGCCAGCACGAGCGGCCACAGCAGCGCCACGCGCGCCTCGGGGTCCACGCTCGTCTCGCCGAGCACGGGGAACGTCAGCGCCGCCGCGACCACCATGATCGGCAGGGGCGCCACGAACGCGTACCGCCAGCCGATGGTGCTCGCCAGGCCCGCCCCGATCGGCGGGCCGATCAGACCGGGGAGGATCCACATCGCCGCCAGCAGCGCGAGCACCCGCGGCCGGATCCGCTCGGGATACGTCTTCGCCACCGTGCCGAGCGACACCGCGTAGATCGCCCCGCCTCCGAGACCCTGCAGCAGCCGGGCGAGCACCAGCACGAGCATCGACGGCGTCAGCGCCGCCAGCACCAGACCGGCCGTGTACACGACGAGCGCGGCCGAGAGCAGCTTCCTCGCACCGAACCGGTCCATCGCGTGCCCGGCGATCGGGATCGCTGCGAACTGGCCGAGGCCCGCGGCGCTGAACGTCCACCCATACAGCTGGACGTCGCCCAAGTCGCGTCGGACGGCCGGCATCACCGCCGCGACGACGAGGATCTGCATCGCGACGAGGACCTCGAGCAGGAGGAGGCCGGCCGACAGGCGCCCACGCCGGCCCTCGAAGACCTCGCGCCACCGCGCGGGTGTCTGGGCGGGCTCCTCGGTGGTCGTCATCGTCGCATCACCTGGGACGGTAGACGTCCGCCCGATGATCGACCCGCAGGACGCGGATCTCGCGTGCCTCCTCGTCCACCTCGTAGACCACCCGGTACGGGCCTCGGCGGGCCGCCCACAGGCCCTCGAGCTCCCGGCGCACGGGATGGCCCACCCGCACCGGATCGTCGGTCAGCGGGCCGAGCAGGAACTCAACCATCGCGGTCGCTGCCTTCTCGGGCAACCGCCCGAGGGTGCGCTCGACCGAGGGAGCCACCACAAGCTCCCACGGAGGTTGGGTCACCGCGAGGGGTGGCGGCGCCGGAGCTCCTCGGCGCTCACACCCTTCCCGGCGGCGATGTCCTTCCGTGCCTGTTCGATCTCCGCGACCGCGGAGCGGTCGGAGAGGAGGTCGATGGTGTCCTCGAGCGCCTCCAGGTCCTCCGGGCTGATCAGCACGGCCGCGGGGCGGCCGTTCCGGGTGAGCGTGACGCGCTCGTGCTCACTCTCGACCCGATCCACGATCTCGGAGAGCCGAGCCTTGATCGTCGCAAGCGGCAGGGTCTCACTCATGACCATGATCATAGTCACCGTCCGACCCGCGGGCAACCCGATCGTAGGACTTGTCTACCGACCGGTAGAGAAGGCATAATCTGCCGAGTGGTAGAGACGGCCCCGTCCCGCCGCCGGTCCTCGATCGTGCGGGCGCTCGCCGGCAAGCGCGTGCTGATCACGGGCTTCACCGGCTTCCTCGGCCAGGCCGCGGCCGAGCGCTTCCTGCTCGACTTCCCGCAGACCCAGCTCGTCCTGCTGGTCCGGCCGCAGCACGGCTCGAGCGCGAAGGAGCGCGTCGAGCAGATCCTCGCCCGCCCGGCCTTCAACGTCCTGCGCGAGAGGCTCGGCTACGACGGCCTGCTCGCCCTGCTCGACGAGCGGGTCGAGGTCGTCGAGGGCGACCTCGCGCAGGAGGCTCCGCTCGAGCTCCCCGCCGACCTGGACGTCGTGATGCACTGCGCGGCGACCGTCTCGTTCGACCCGCCGATCGACGAGGGGTTCCGGACGAACCTCCTCGGCGCCGTTCGCTTCTACGAGCGCGTCCTGGCCGCAGGCAGCACGCCGCACTTGGTCCACATCTCGACCGCGTACGTGGCGGGCAACCGCAAGGGCGTGATCCCCGAGGCGACGCTCGACCACAACGTCGACTGGCGCACCGAGGCCGACCTCGCGCTCAAGGCCCGGATCGACGTCGAGGCCGCCAGCCGCAAGCCCGAGCTCCTCGACCGCTTCATGGACAAGGCGAAACGGGAGCACAGCCGTGCCGGTCCCCAGACCGTGGCCGATGACGCCGAGGAGCGCCGGAAGTCCTGGGTCACGAAGCGGCTGATCCAGTACGGGAGGGCCCGAGCGCAGACGCTCGGCTGGCCGGACAACTACACGTTCACGAAGGCGATGGGCGAGCGCGCCGTCGAGGAGCTCGCGGCCGAGCACGGCGCGCCGCTCTCGATCGTGCGGCCCTCGATCATCGAGTCCTCGCTCCGCCACCCGTTCCCCGGCTGGATCGAGGGCTTCAAGATGGCGGACCCGATCATCCTGGCGTACGGCCGAGGCGCGATCCCCGAGTTCCCCGGCATCCCCGAGGGCATCATCGACATCATCCCGGCCGACCACGTCGTGAACGCGATGCTCGCCGTGGCAGCCACCCCGCCCGAGCCCGAGCGCCCGGCCTACTACCACGTGAGCTCGGGCACCCGGAACCCGCTCCAGTTCAAGGACCTCTACCGGCTGGTCCGCGGGTACTTCCAGATGCACCCTCTCCCGGCTCGCGGTCAGGGCGACGTCAAGGTCCCCGAGTGGGTCTTCCCGGGCAGCCTGAACGTGGAGCGACGCCTGAAGAACGCCGAGCGCTTCGTCGACGTCGCCGACAAGATCGTCAGCCACCTGCCGAAGTCCAAGCGGATGCGCGACCTCGTTGACCGCGTCGACCGCGACCGTGGTCGCGTCGAGTTCATCCGGCGGTACTCGGACCTGTACGGGGTCTACACCGAGGCCGAGGTCATCTACACCGACGACCGCCTGGCCGAGCTGTGGAGCTCGCTCACGAAGGGCGACCGGGAGAAGTTCCCGTTCGACGCGACCGACGTGGACTGGGCGCACTACCTGGTCGAGGTCCACTGCCCGGCGGTGACCGCCGGCCTGCGGGCGCTCTCGAGCAAGCGGGCGAAGCCGAAGGTCCGGATCCGCGAGCGCGAGCAGCTGATCCTGGCGCTGTTCGACATGGAGGGCACGATCCTGCCCTCGAACGTCGTCGAGTCCTACGTCTGGTCGCGGATGGCCGACACCCCGTGGGACCAGTGGCCGGTCGAGCTGGCCAGCGTGTTCTCGCGGGTCCCCTCGTACCTGCTGGCGGACCGGCGCGACCGCGGCGAGTTCCTCCGCACGTTCTTCCGCCGGTTCGAGAACGCCAGCGTGGAGGGGATCGACCGCCTGGTCGACGATGTCGTGTCCGAGTTCATGCTGCAGAAGGTCTCGGCCGCCGCGGTCCGCCGGATCCGCGAGCACCGGCAGGCCGGCCACCGCACCGTGATGATCACGGCGGCCGCCGAGCCGTTCATCCGGCCGCTCGCGCCCCTGTTCGACGTGGTGATCGGCGCGAAGCTCGAGGTCCGCGACGGCCTCTACACCGGCTACCTCGCCGAGCCGCCGCTCGTCGGCGAGGCGCGCGCCGCCTGGCTCCGCCGGTACGCCGAGCAGGAGGGGGCCGACCTGAAGAACTCGTACGCGTACGCGGACAGCCACTCGGACCTGGCGCTGCTCCGCGCGGTCGGCAACCCCGTGGTCGTCTCGCCGGACGCCGCGCTGCTGCGCGTGGCGAAGCGCCGGCGCTGGCCGATCGAGGACTGGCCCATGTCGGGCGGCATGCCGCGGGTCCGCTTCCCGAAGCCGGTGCGCCGATGACCGTGCAGGCCGTCGAGCTGTTCCGCTCGGTCCCGCGGTACCTCACCGCGAGGGCGATCGGCGGGCGGGCGCCGGGGCTGGTCTCGGGGCCGCTCGCGCCGATGCGGCTCGCGAACAAGAAGGACCCCGAGCTTCCCGGTCCCGGGTGGTCGCGGGTGCGGCCGCTGCTCGCGGGGATCTGCGGCTCGGACCTGGCGACGGTCTCGGGGCAGTCGAGCTTCTACTTCTCGCCGCTGGTCTCGATGCCGTTCGTCCCCGGGCACGAGGTCGTCGGGGAGCTGATCGACGAGGTCGACGGGTTCGCCTCGGGGACGCGCGTGGTCCTCGAGCCGGTGCTGAAGTGCGAGGCGCGGGGTCTCGAGCCCTGCGCGAACTGCGCGGCCGGCCACACCGGCCGATGCGACCGTGTCACGACGGGTCACCTGTCGGCCGGGCTGCAGACGGGGTTCTGCAAGGACACCGGCGGCGGGTGGAGCCGGATGCTCCTCGCGCACCGCTCCCAGCTCCACGCCGTGCCAGACGAGCTCTCGGACCGGCGCGCGGTGCTGGTCGAGCCGCTCTCGTGCGCGGTGCACGGCGCGCTCCGCGCGGGCGTGCGCCCGAACGACGAGGTCGTCGTGATCGGCGCCGGCACGGTCGGCATCCTCACGCTGATCGCGCTGAAGGAGCTCACGCAGGCGGGCCGGATCACCGTCGTGGCGAAGCACGGCAAGCAGCGGCGCTGGGCCGAGTCCTTCGGCGCGACCGAGGTCGTCCCGCCGTCCGAGGCGACGAACGCCGTCCGCCGCTCGACCCGCGCGATGAAGCTGAAGCCCGAGATGGGCCGCAGCTACCTGATGGGCGGCGCCGACGTGGTGCTCGACTGCGTGGGCTCGAGGTCCTCGCTCGACCTCGCCCTGCGGACGACGCGCGCCGGCGGCCGGATCGTGCTCTCGGGGATCCCGGTGCAGGCGCCGGATTTGACGCCGCTGTGGTTCCGCGAGCTCGAGCTCGTGGGCGCGTACACGGGGGGCATGGAAACGGTGAACGGCGATCGCCGGCATGCGTTCGACATCGCGATCGATCTGGCGGGCGAGAACCCGATCGACGGGATCGTCGGCGCGACGTACCCGCTCAGCCGGTGGCGCGAGGCGATCGACCACGCGCTGGGCGCGGGCAAGCTCGGGACGTTGAAGGTGGCCTTCGACCCGAGGGCCGAGGGCATCTAGGAGGGATCGCACACATGGCTCGACCGGGGTTCGTGCTGGAAGTGGACGAACGGACGCCCCCGCTCCTGGTCCACCAGGGCGAGGGCTTCCGCCTGGAGAAGTTCCCGCTCGGCTCGCGGGTGATCTACCCGCCCGACGCGCTGCCGAAGATCCGCGACGTACGCGGCGCGATCCGCCACGCGCTCGCGAACCCGCACGGGAGCGAGCCGCTCGCCGAGCTGCTGAAGCCCGGCATGAAGCTCACGATCGCGATCGACGACATCTCGCTCCCGCTCCCGCCGATGCAGACGCCCGACGTCCGGCAGCTCGTCCTCGAGGAGGTGATCGAGCTCGCCGCGCGCCAGGGTGTCGAGGACATCAAGCTCTACATGGCGAACTCCTTGCACCGCAGGATGACCGGGCCCGAGATCAAGCACGCGGTCGGGGAGCGCGTCTACCGTTCCTTCTACCCGAAGGACCTGAAGAACCACGACGCCGAGGACCCGGACAACCTGCTGTTCGTCGGCACGACCGACAAGGGCGAGGAGGTCGAGCTCAACAAGCGCGCGGCCGAGTCCGACCTGCTCGTCTACGTGAACATCAACCTGGTCGCGCTCGACGGCGGCCACAAGTCGGTGGGCACAGGCCTGGCGAGCTATCGGAGCGTGCGGCACCACCACAACGTGCACACGCTCCTGCACTCGAACTCGTACATGGACCCGCGCGAGGGGCACTCGGCGATCCACGACTCGCTACGGCGGATGGGCACGGTCATCGCCGACGCCGGCATCCGCGTGTTCACGATCGAGACCACCCTGAACAACGACACGTTCCCCGAGCCCTTCGGCTTCATGAACAAGCGGGAGTGGGAGTGGTCGGTGAAGGAGCAGGCCACCTACCTGGCGGCGAGGAAGCTCAACGACCTGGGCCCCTCGCAGGCGAAGCACCAGATCTGGATGCGGATCCGTTCACCGCACGGGGTGACGGGCGTGAACGCCGGCGCCACCGACCCCGTGCACGAGCGCACGCTCGCGAGGCTCCACGAGCAGCAGCTCGTCGAGGTCGACGGGCAGAGCGACATCATGGTGATCGGGCTGCCGTACCTGGGGCCCTACAACGTGAACTCGATCATGAACCCGATCCTCGTCCACTGCCTGGGACCGGGTTACGTCTTCAACATGTACCGGAACAAGCCGGTCGTGCGGCCGGGCGGCGTGATGATCATGTTCCACCCGGTCCCGTGGGAGTTCCACCAGGTCCACCACCCGAGCTACGTGGACTTCTTCGAGGAGGTCCTGGCCGAGACCACCGACCCCGCCACGATCGAGTCGAAGTTCGAGGAGCACTACGCGACCGACCCCTGGTACATCCACCTGTACCGGAAGAGCTACGCGTACCACGGCGTCCACCCGTTCTACATGTGGTACTGGGGCGCGCACGCGCTCGACTACCTCGGCGACGTGATCGTCGTCGGCGGGAACCGGAGGGCCTGCGAGCGGATGGGGTACCGCGCGGCGACGACGTTCAAGGACGCGCTCGAGATGGCGGGCGACACCGTGGGGCGGAGCCCGTCGATCGCGTACTTCCACATGCCCCCCTTCATGATCGCGGACGTCCGCTGATGGCCGCCAGGAGGAGGCTCGTCGACGAGCTGCGGGACGTCGCCGAGGGCTGGCGCTGGGGCCGCCGCCCGATCATGCCGCGCTCGGCGGAGGGCGTCTCGGCGCCCGCCGAGCGCTGGTCCTTCCCGACCGACTGGGCCCGCACGGCGGCCGGCCGCACGGCCCGGGACGTGATCCTCGTCGGCGCGATGAGGCCGATCGTGTGGAACGAGACGACGCCGCAGGTGTTCGGGCTCGAGCACCTGGACAAGCTGCGCGCTCCGGTGATGTTCATCAGCAACCACTCGAGCCACCTGGACGCGACGCTGATCCTGACGACGCTCCCGCAGTCGTGGCGCGACAAGACCGCGACGGCGGCGGCGAAGGACTACTTCTTCGACGTGTGGTGGCGCTCGGCGTTCACCGCCCTCGTCTACGGCGGGTTCCCGATCGAGCGCGGCGGCGGCGAGCGCGCGACGGCGAAGGCGAAGGCGCTGATCAGGGACGGCTGGAACCTGGTCGTGTTCCCCGAGGGCACTCGCTCCACGGACGGGTGGGTCCAGCGGTTCCGCCACGGGACGGCGCGGCTCGCGATCGAGATGCAGATGCCGGTCGTCCCGATCGCGATCGTCGGCGCGTACGCCGCCATGCCGAAGGGCCGCTCGTGGCCGAAGAAGGGGCGCCCGCCGATCCGCGTTCGCTACGGCGAGGCGCTGCTGCCGGCCGAGGGCGAGTCGCACCAGGAGTTCTCGCTGCGGATGCAGCGCGCGATCGCCGAGCTCTTCGACGAGGACCGCACGTCGTGGTGGGAGGCGCGCCGCCGGGCGGCGAACGGCGAGACGCCGAGGATCACGGGTCCGGCCGGTCCGACGTGGCTGCGCGTCTGGGAGGGCTCGCGCCCGATCCGCCGACACGGGCACCGGCCGACGTGGCGATGACGGGCGGCGCCGCGGCCGGCGAGCGGTGGGGCGGGCCTGGAAGGGCGTTCGTGACGACCCGGACCCGAGGGCTCGATCCGTGAGCCGGACGGGCGGCGAGAAGCGGCGGCACGCGCTCATCGAGGAGGCGATCCGGGCGTTCGGTCGCGACGGCTACAGCGGCGCGAGCCTCGAGCAGATCGCCTCGGCGTGCGGGATCCGCAAGCAGACGCTCCTGTACTACTTCCCGACGAAGGACGCGCTGCTCGAGGCGTGCCTGCGCGCCGCGGGGGAGCGCGTGACCCAGGAGATCTCGGCCGGGCTCGAGGGCAAGCAGACGTACTGGGACCGCGCCGAGGCCGTGATCCACGCGGTCTTCCGTCTGGCCGAGGAGTGGCCGGAGTTCCCGATGTTCATCCGCGAGGCGAGCCGCCTGGGGCCGGCGGCGTTCGAGCAGCTGACCGGCGATCTCGAGGCGCTCCAGCACCGCGCCGTCCGGTTCCTGCAGGAGGGGATGGACGCCGGCGACATCCGCAAGCAGGACCCGACGTTCCTGCTCTTCCAGCTGTACACGGCGGTGGTGGGCTCCCTCACCGAGGCGAGCGTGCTCCGCGCGATGATCGGCGAGGACAAGAGCCGCGTCTCGCTCCGGCGCCGCGAGCGGGAGGTCGTCACGTTCGTCCGGAGCGCCCTCCAGCCCGCGCCGGCCGAGGCGTGAGACGCCCGGCGCGGCGGTCCGGGGTCGGATCGCGCTCGCGGGCCGGAAGCGCCGGGACCCCGCCCGGAGGCGAGGTCCCATTGCCTTGTGCGTCTCGGTACGAGTCGGTCGGGCGCTCGAACCGGATCGGTTCGACGCGCCGCACGC
>DASTPT010000060.1:0-36236 GCA_035762085.1 Actinomycetota bacterium
GGGTGAGGAAGATCCAACCCGGCTTCAGCGAGAAGGCGTTCGGGTACGGCGGCTTCCTGCAGTTCGCGAAGGCCGCAGCCACCCAGGGCGTGATCACCTTGGAATGGGACCCCGAGGATGGAGACTACGTGTTGGGGGTCCCCACCGCCTGAGCGACGCCGCCGGCGACCCCCGTCAGCGGCGGAGATCCTTGTCCTTGAACAGGTGCCGGCAGTCGGTGCACTGCATGTTCACCCGCGCGCCCGGACCCGCGTGAACGAACGGTTGGGTGCGCTTGGATCCGCATGCGGGGCAGCGTGGACGTGAGGGTTGAGCACGGTGGACCGTGTCGCCGGTTCCGTCCGCGTCTCCGTCGCCCATGCGCGCTCCATCCGTCGGTCGCCGTCACCATCATGGCAGGTCGCTGCTCGTGCCCCGCGGCCGGGTCGGGCACGTGGCAGCGGCGGCGACCCCCACACCGAGTACCCTGTAGGGGTGAGGGACATCTTCCGCACGGCGATGGGCAAGACGATCCGTGTGGACGAGACCGATGACGGGGCGCTCACCGTCGAGGTGTTGCGGGACGGCACCTGGATGCGCGCGCCGCTCGGGATGATCGGCCTCAGGCTGTCCCCGATGACCCGACGGCTCACGGCAAGGGAGATCGACGGCCTGCCCGCGTGAGCGGATCGAACCTCCCCAGCGAGACGACCGCGGCTGCAGCTGGCGGGTCGGTACGCGTCCGCGAGCGCGGCCCATCTGACCATGGCCACCCGCTGGTCCGCAGGTCGGTGGACCGAGGATCGCTCGGGGCGTGTTCGTGGTTCTCGGATAGAGGGGGCGGGCTCCGTGCACGAGATCGACCGGGAAGTGAAGCGGGTGCTTCGGTTGGCGAGGGGCGAGCGGCGGGCCCATCTGGCCAACATGATGTCCGTAGCCATCGTGCACCTCGCGGCCCTGCAACGGGCCGGGGTCGATCCGAATGGTCTCCTGGGCGTTCTGAAGGAGGGCCTCGTGGAGCAGTTCCCCGAGTGGGAGGGGTATCTGCTCGACGCCAAACGCCTCATCGATCGGATCGAGGCGTGACCGAACCGCGACGGCGGCCAGCCGGCCGGACGCGACGATCGCTCGTCGAAGGCGTCGGAGCGGGTATCCCTACATCCCCTGAGGGGGACGCCGACTGCGGGTCGCGTTCTCCAACAGGCTGAAGGCCTCCGCGAGCTCCTTCACGGCCGATGCTGCCGGCGTCGCCTCATCCAACACCTTGACCATACGGTCCAGGATCGCGTCTTCTGCGGCCTTCAGCTTCCCGTCGTCGTAGTTCCCCATCAGATCCACCGCCTCGTCAGGACCGGCCGAACACCCGCCGTATCACGGATCGGACCCAGCCCACGCGGCTGACCGCCGTCTCGGCGTGGGTCGCCGCCTCGTCGAGCGTCTCGGCGACGGCCGGGTCGTCGGTCCGCTCGGCCGCTCGCTCGATCGCGTCGGCCGTCTTCTCGGTGGCGGCCAACGCCGCGTCGGCTCCGACCGCTGCCACGTCCGGGTCGTCGTTCGACACGTTCCTCCCTACCATCGAGCCGCACCCGCGGGATGCGCCAGATTAGCCATCATGCCACGGTTCGCCCCGCCCGGGATCGCAGGGATGTCGCAGGCAAGCCCTCGAACCGCTCTGACGGCCGGCTAGGTACCGGACGTCTCCGACCCCAAGCCGGCCTCGATCCGACGGAACATCGCTCGGAACTGTCCCGCTTCCTCGGCGTTGAGGAGACCGCGCTCGATGCTTCGGTCGATCACCGAGTGCGCTTGCTCGAAGAAGTCCCCGGTCTCTTGCTCCGCGTCCACGTCGAACGGCGTGCCGGTCACGGCTTGGTACCGGTCGGCTACCGCCCCCGAGGAATCGGCCTCGCCGTCGCTGATCAGCCCCTCGGCCAGAAGCAGCGTGCTCAACGAGACGCCGAGCCAGCGCGCCACGAGCCGCCACCGGTCCGGCGCGGGCCGCGCGGCCTCGAGCTCCCACAGCCGGTAGGCCGTCCGGGCGACGTTGAGCTCCCGGGCGGCCGCGGACTGGCTGAGCCCACGCTCTGTTCGCGTGGTCCTGAGCTGCTCCGCGAGCGTACGCACGGCCTCAGCCACGCGTTGCCCCCTCGTTCCGCGACGCGACGAGGAGGCCCGGGATGTCGCCCGGGAGGGCGATGTCCAGCACGCGCTCGACCGCCGGCGTCGCGTTCCGAAGGACGACCCGGGACCCGTTGTTCCGGTCGCTGGCAACCTGCAGGATCGCGCGGATGCCGGAGCTATCCATGAACCGGAGTTCCGAGAGCTCGAGGACGAGATCACGGTCCTCGGAGGCAACCTTCAGACTCGAGACCACCGCCTCGGCGGACAACATGTCGAGCTCCCCCACGAGCGCGAAGGCTCCGGGCTCCGGGAGCTGACGGATGGACAGCTGGTCCACGGGATCCTCCGCTTCGTCGGGCGTCAGATGTCTGACGTCTGACACTACACCATCGGGACCGGGCTGGGAAGAGGTAGATGTGCAAAAGTGGTCGTCGACGGGTACAGGAAGTTCGAGGAAGGACGGATGGCCCGATTTGCGACGACGTTGGGAGATCCCCCTAGATAGCGGTGCCCCTCGCGTGGCTCGCCGGGGGCTGATCTCGACGTTGACGCCCGTGGTTCCCTCGGAACGGCTCGAGGACGTGGTCCTGGCGGCCAGCGAACTCGTGACGAATGCCGTCCGCCACTCGGGTGCCCGGGGTCGTGGGTCGCTCGCGATGATGGTAGAGCTGGAGGGCCGCTCGCTCAAGGTTCAGGTGGAGGATCCGGGCCCGGGATTCGACCCGAACCGGGTGACCCAGGATGGTCCGCTTGCGACGTCGGGGTTCGGGCTCCAACTCGTGGAGCGCCTCTCCGACCGATGGGGGGTAACCTCGGACGGCACGACACGGGTGTGGTTCGCTGTCGAGCTCTGATCGCCACAGACCCACTCGAGCCGTAGCCGCTCTATCGGAGCGCCGTCCAGCTCGTTCGCCGTCTACACGGCCTCGGCCACGGCCTGCGTTGCCCGGGCAACCCGATCGTCGGCGCGCTGCCAGGCAAGCACCGCTTCGGGGTATCGGGCCGCGGCGACGTCGGCGCGCAGAACCTCCCAGTCCCTCGAGAAGGCCTCGAGCTCCTGGCTCTCGGTCAGCTCGACCGCGACGTAGGGGCCGAACCCGTCATCGGCGATCCGGTAGTACCTCATGGATTCATGGTAGTCGGTGGCGCGGCCGGATTACAAGCCTGTGATTTCGGCCATCCTCGGAACCTCTGATACCACCGAGAGCGGAGGTCGCGCCGGTAGAACTCACCTTGGCTCTCGTCGTCGGTGATGCTCGGTCAACCGCCCGTGAGCGGTGTCGACCCTATCCTTCGGATATGGATGCGGCCGAGGCCAGGCGTCGACTCACCGAGGCACGGGTGGCTCGGCTCGGGACCGTGCGGGAGAACGGTGAGCCCCATCTCGTTCCCTTCGTGTTCGCCCTCCATGGCGACAGGATCTACGCCGTCGTCGACGAGAAGCCGAAGCGGACCAAGGGACTGCGGCGTCTCGCGAACATCGCCGCCCATCCTCGGGTCACGGTCCTGGTGGACGAGTACGACGAGTCCTGGGAACGGCTCTGGTGGGTCCGGGTCGACGGGCATGGCCGGGTCGTGAGGGACGGGCCCGAGCGCGACCGAGCGGTCGAGCTTCTGACCGCGAAGTACCCGCAGTACCGCGACGACCCTCCCACCGGTCCAGCCATCGTCGTCGACATCGACCGGTGGCGATGCTGGCCGTCCGACCGATGAATCCGGTCGGGCCCCGGCCGCGGAACGCCGATGAGCGTAGGGTGGCGCGATGGAGATCGATCGCAGCGCGCCGGCGATCGCGACGGGTGAGCTCGACATCGCAGCCTCGCCCGAGGTGGTCTGGGACGTCATCTCGAACATCGAGGCGTGGTCGTCCTGGAACCCGGACGTGAAGACGGCGACGCTGGAGGGTCCACTCGCCGTCGGCTCGGTCTTCCGTTGGAGGGCGGGGGGCGTCTCGCTCACCTCGACGCTCGGGGCGGTTGACCCCCCGCGCGAACTCTCGTGGACCGGGCGGGCGATGGGGATCCGCGCGATCCATACCTTCCGCTTCGAGCCGAACGACGGCGGCACGCTCGCGCGGTCCGAGGAGTCGTGGGCGGGTCTCGTGCCGACCCTGCTCCGGGGCTCCAGCCGCAGGACCCTCGACCGCGGGATCGGCAGCGTCCTGCGACTCCTGAAGGACGAGGCCGAGCGCCGCGCGGGGACGTGAGTTGCGCCCCTACCCTGGTTGCGGTGCAGCGGATCCGTCGGTCCAAGTTCGAGCGACACCGTGCTCCTAGCGCCCGGCGACGAGCCAGAGGCGATCGGAGTCGAGCTCGAACGGTTCGAGCGCGTCGTCGAGCGTCTCGAACGAGGTGAACCCCGCCCGCATGAGCAGGTCGATGAGGTCCTTCACGGAGTACAGATGCATCGACGATCGGTGCTCGACACGATGCCCACCCCGAAGGAACGTCCACGTCGTCTCGATGCGGCCGGCCGCGATGGCGAACGATCGCTCCTCGAGCACGATCGTCCCGTCTACCTCGAACCAGTTCCGTTCGCGGAAGCGGGCGAGGATCGACTCGAGCGCGGGAACGTCGATCAGGTAGCGCCCGCCGGGCCGCAACGCGCGGGCGGCCGCGGTCACCTGCGCGAGGTTCCCCTCCTCGTCGAAGTATCCGAATGATCCCCAGAAGCACAGCGCGGCGTCGAACTCCGCATCGAACGGAAGCTCGCGCATGTCCGCCTCGAGGTACTCGACATCGTCGTCCCGAGCGCGCGCAACCTCGAGGAACCGGTCGGTGATGTCGACACCGACGACGGCACACCCACGCGCCGCGAGCCGGCCCGCGATCCGTCCCGTCCCGCACGGCACGTCGAGCACGCGCATCCCCGGCTCGAGCTGCAGGGCTCGGACGACCCGGTCGGCCTGGTCGTCCGCGTCCTCGACCGCGTCCCATCCGAGCTGGACCTTCTGCCACTCGTCGGACGCGAACATCTCCTCCCACCACTCGCTCATCGGCGCCACCCTATCCCTACCGGTGGAGCCGGCGGTCGACTCGAGCGGCCGGCGGGATCCTCCTGGGGCCGCGCGTACACGGCGCGATCAGAACGAAGGTTCTCGCCTGAGGGCGTTTCGCCGCGGCCGGTTATCGGTAACGTTCCCGTGGAGAAGGAGGGCGTATGGATCTCATGTTGCTGGCCGCCAGGTCGTGCGGCGGCGGAGTCACGACGATCCTGTGGATCATCGCGGTGGTCCTGGTGATCGCGGGCATCGTCACTCTCATCCGTGGAGGGGTCGTCGCCGGCATCGTTCTGATCGTCGTCGGACTCCTCGTGGGCCCTGGGGGCGTCAGCATCTTCTGCTAGTCGACTCGGGTCGGGGAGCATCCTGACCTATCGAGGGACGGGCGACCCTGAGCCGCGCATGACGCGATCGGGGCCGCCCGTTCGTCTCTCACGGGGCGACGCCGTACGTTCAGGAGTTCTCAGGACTTCTTCTTCGCTCGCTTCTTCGAAGCGGCCTTGCCGCCGCGCTTCGAGGCACCGGGCGAGTTCGCGATCCTCGCCGCGCGCTCTTTCGACATGCCCTTCTTGCGAAGGCCTTCGTACTGCTTCTCGTCCTTGACGGAGGACCTCTTCTTGCCAGGCATCCCGACCTCCCTCGTCGGCCGACGAGGTGCAGATACCTCGCCGATGGAGCGACGAAACGCCCGTCCGTGAGCCGGTTGATGGGATCAGTCGCGAGCCATCGTGGTCGCGATGTCCGCCTCGTTGCCCGCGGCGTCGGCCAGGGTCCACCACGCGGGCGCGAACTCGTCGCGCACCAAGCGACCGCCGGCTGCGAGCGCCGCGGCGACCCGCGCCTCGGCCTGCTCGTACGGCACCCAGATCGCCACGTGGATCGCGCCGCCCCCGTCCGGTCGCGGCTCCTCCATCGGCTCGAACCAGAACGACGGCCCACGGCCGCGAGGATCGACCAGATCCTCGTCGGGGGTGTCGGCGCGCGGCTCGTAGCCCAGCGCCGCCCGCCAGAACGGCATCACCGCCGCGGTGTTCGGCGCTCCCGGGATGACGAGCACGCTCTGAACCGCGGATGGATCGCCGGACAAGCCGAGATCCCGGGCCACGGCCGAGATCTGCCGAGCCAGCTCGACGTCGCGCATCGACATGCCGTAGTAGTCGTCGGTCACCGTGATCAGGCGAACGGTCACGCCGTCCGGTCGAAGGTCGACGTCGGGGCGGTGCTCCTCCAGCCCGGGAAGATCGCCGATCGCCTGCACGAGCCGCGCACCGTCCGCGAACGAGCCCGTGCGGAAGAACGTGCAGGCGCCGTCACCCACGACCCGCCAGTCGTCGACGCCCTCGGCCTCGTGGAACTGCTGCGGCGTGATCGTCTCGGTCATCCCCCACCTCCGTGCGACTGTCCGCGTGCGGTGCTCGATCACCTCGCTCACCCAGCCCACCACCGTACGCCCGGGCGCCGACCCTGACACAGGCGCATGCGTGGGCTCAGGGCCGACCGAAGGGGAACCTCTGGGAGGGTCCACCCGCCCGACGCGCTCATGAAAGTTCGACAAGAACGCCCCACGCGTTTGACGAGCGTCGAGTCCGCTCGGTACATTCCGCGGTGAGAGACCGCTGGAGCCCTCGGGCCCCGGCGGTTTCTCACTTCCGGGCTCGGGTCGCCGCTCCGTGATCCGCGGTGATGACCGCGTCAGCCCGTCTCGTCGATGTGGTGGTTCGGATGACCCCTGGCGGCTCGGGCCGTCTCCTCGTTCTCCGACGTCTCGGCGATGTCCGCGAGGACATCGGCGGGACAGGTCGCGTTCGAGACGAAGTCCCCAACGAGGAAGCTCGGGCGGTTCGGGGCGTTCTTCCACTTCGCATAGATCGCCCGAAGCGTCTCGGCAGGTGTCGACGGGTTCCGGACGAGCGCGACCACGATCTCGGGATCCTCGGTCGCCGAGAGCTCCGCGAGCCGGCGTTCGGGCGTGCGCGGATCCGCGGCGAGGTCGCGGTCGTCGCCGGCGTGCCGTGGCGGCGTCAGCATCTCGACGGCCTCGGTGGCGAGGGTCCGCACCGCTTCGTCCGGGTCGTGCGTTGCCTTCATCAGCGCGACCGCGACGCGTGGATCGGCGAACCTCGTCAGCGCCTTCACCACGGTGGGTCGGACGGGGGAAGGGGCTTCGAACAGCGCCTGGATCAGCGGACCGATCGCGCGTGCCTCCCGGAGCTCCCCGAGCGCCTCCGCAGCGTCGGCGGCCAGCAGCGGATCGTGGAGCGCCTCGATCAGGCGCTCGACCTCGCCGTTGCGTCGCACCTCGACGCTCTCGGGCCGATCCACGACGTCCTCCTCTTCGACCGTTCGCGCGGGTTCGCGCGACCACCCTCGGCGCCGGTGGGTACGGGTGACACGCGTCCGTCTCCGGCTGCTTCCTTACCCGCCGGCGCGACGGGCAAGCACGGCCTCATGCGGACGTGAGGTCGCCTCGAGGCGCACACCGTGGCGCCGCGATCAGGGAGTAGCGCATCGCCCTCCCCTGACGTAGGTTCACACCCTCGCGTGCGATCGCGGGTCACGGGGGGAGGGCCGTGTCCGACCACGGACGCCGAACGGATCGATGGCCGGCGTCGCTGGCCACCGGCCTGATCGTCGGGACCGTCGAGGCGCTGCTGGCGATCTCGTTCGCGACGTTCGTGTTCGCGGGGTACCTCGAGTCCTTCCTCGCCGATGGCGTCGGCCTGTACCTCGGAGCCGCCGCCGTGGCGCTTGCGGGGTTCGCGTGGTTCGCCGGGCCCCGAGGCGTGATCGGCGGCATGCAGGCCGTGGGGGCGGCGGTGGTCGCGATCGTCGTGGCGGGGGCGGCGATCGACTCGTACGGACCGCTCCCGCGGGACTTCGTCACGGCGGTGGCCGCGGCCCTGGTGGTCACGGTCCTGTGCGGGGTCGTCTCCCTCGTCCTCGGGACGCGCCGGCTGGCCAACCTGATCCGGTTCGTGCCGTACCCGGTCGTGGGCGGGTTCATCGCCGGGACGGGATGGCTGCTCGTGAAGGCCGGGATCTACGCGTCTTCCGGCGGATCGCCGTACATCACGCCCCTGACCGAGCTGATCGACCGAGAGGCGCTGATGCGGTGGGTGCCCGCGATCGCGTTCGGCGTGGTCCTGCTTCTCGTCGCGCGGATCGTGAGGCACCCCCTCGCGCTCCCCATGGCGATCGGGATCGGGTTCGTCGCGTTCGTGACCGGGATGCTCGTGACCGGCTCCTCGACCGAGACCGCGCGGGAAGGGGCCTGGCTGCTCGGACCGCTCGACGACACGCTGTGGCGGACGTGGACGTTCCGGGCGCTCGCGGAGGCGGACTGGCTGGCGGTGCTCGGCCAGTGGGCCGCGATCGTCACCGCGGTGTTCATCTCCGTGATCGCGATCCTGTTCAACCTCGGCGGGACCGAGGTGGCGCTCGACCGCGACCTCGACACGAACCGGGAGGTCCGCGACGCCGGCCTGGTGAACATCGTCGCGGGCGCGCTCGGCGGGATCCCCGGCTATCACGCGCTCGGCTCCACCGCGCTCGCCGAGCGGATGCGGGTGGACGCGCGGGTGGCGGGGCTGATCGCCGCGGCGGTCCCGGCGACCGTGTCCCTGTTCGGCGTGGCCGTCGTCGAGCTGATCCCGCGGATGATCGTCGGCGGTGTGCTGGCCTTCCTGGGTCTGGCCTTCATCGTCGACTGGGTCTGGGACATGCGCCGGGTGCTGCCGCCGCTGGAGTACGCGGTCGTGCTCCTGATCCTGGTGGCGATCGTCGCCCTCGGGTTCCTGCCCGGCGTCGTCCTGGGACTCGTGCTCGCGGTCGTGCTCTTCGCCGTCAGCTACGGCCGGACCGACCTCGTGCGGGAGGTCGCCTTCGGCGACACGTACCGCAGCAACGTCGATCGCCCGCCGGCCGAGCGCACGGAGCTGCGCTCGCTCGTCGATCGGGTCCAGATCCTGCGCGTGAGCGGGTTCCTGTTCTTCGGATCGACGAGCGGTCTGCTCGAGCGGGTCCGCGACCGCGTGCGGAGCTCACCGCTCCGGTTCGTCGTGATCGACCTGCGGCGGGTGACCGGCGTGGACTCCTCTGCCGTCGCGGCGCTCGGCAAGGTGCTTCGGCTCGCACAGACGCACGGGTTCCAGATCGTGCTCACCGGCGCGTCGGTCTCGGTGCGCGCCCAGCTCGAGCGCGGCGGCGTGCACGAGACCGAGGACGGGGCCATCAGCTTCGAGCCCGACCTGGACCGAGGGCTCCAGCGGTGCGAGGACGCGCTGCTCGGGACCGGCTCCGAGACGGCGCTCGCCGGCGCCGACGGAGATCCGGCGCTCGACGGCCAGGTGCCGCCCGGGATCGTCCCGCACCTCGAGCGGATCTCCGTGCCGGCGGGCACCGTGCTGATCCGCCAGGACGAGCCGCCGGGCGACCTGTACGTGCTGGGATCCGGGCGTCTGGCGGTCGAGACGCTCACCGCCGAGGGGACCCGGATCAGGCTGCGTACGCTCCGCCCGGGTGTGGTGGTCGGTGAGATCGGGCTCTACACCGGCACGCCACGTACGGCCGACGTCGTGGCCGAGACGGAAAGCGTCGTCATGCGGTTCAGCGCCGGAGCGATCGCGAGGATCGAGGCCGAGGAGCCCGAGGTGGCCACGGCGCTGCATCGGTGGCTCGCGACGACGCTCGCGGATCGCCTTCACGAGACGCAGAAGACCTTCGAGACCCTCCTGGAGTGACCGGATGGCCGTGACCGAGCAGCGACGAACCATGCGATGGCTTGCCCCGCTCGCCGCGGGCCTGATCCTGGGCGCCGTCGAGACCGTGCTCGCCGTCGCCTTCGCGGCCTTCGTCTTCGGGGGCCTGCTCGCGGACCGGCTCGACGAGGGGATCGGGCTCTACCTGGCGGCAGCCGCCGTGACGCTCGCACTCTTCGCGTGGCGGGGCGGCGCCCGGGGTGTGATCGGCAGCGTGCAGGACGCCGCGACCGCGGTACTGGCCCTTGTCGCCTCGGCCGCGGCGACGAAGGCCGCCGACCTCGCCCGCGTCGCCGTGATGGCCGGCGTGAACGACTTCGAGGCCCCCGACATCTTCCTCACCGTGGTCGCCGCGACGCTGGTCGTGACCGTCCTGTGCGGCGTGGTCTTCCTGACGCTCGGCACCTTCCGGTTGGGCAACGTGATCCGGTTCGTTCCCTTCCCGGTCGTGGGCGGCTTCCTGGCGGGCACCGGGTGGCTGCTCCTGATGGGTGGCATCTACGTCGCCTGCGGCGTGTCGCCCCACCTGCGGACCATCCCCAAGCTGATCGAAGGACACCAACTGGTCCTGTGGCTTCCCGCCTTCGCGTTCGGGGTCGTCCTGCTCGTCGCCGTGCGGCTGCTTCGCCGGCCGCTCGTGATCCCGGCCGTGATCGGGATCGGGCTGGCGGCGTTCGTGATCGGCATGCTCGCCACCGGTACGTCGATCGAGGCCGCGCGGGACGGGAGATGGCTGCTCGGCCCGTTCGAGGGCTCTACCCGATGGGAGCCGTGGGCGCTCCGGGCGCTGACCGGCGCGGACTGGTCGGCCGTGCTCGGGGAATGGGCGGGGATCGCCACGGCGGTGTTCATCGCGGCGATCGCGATCCTCTTCAACGTCAGCGGCATGGAGGTCGTGCTGGACCGCGACCTCGACACGAACCGTGAGGTCCGCGACGCGGGGTTCGTCAACGTGGTCTCCGGCGCGCTCGGGGGGGTCCCCGCGTACCACGCCCTCAGCCTCAGCGCGCTCGCCGAGCGGATGCGCGTGAACGCGCGGGTCGCGGGGCTGATCGCCGCGGCGGTCCCGCTGTCGGCGGTGGTCCTCGGCGCCACCGTCGTCGAGCTGATCCCGCGGATGATCGTGGCCGGCGTGCTCGTGTTCCTCGGCCTCGCGTTCATCGTCGAGTGGGTCTGGGACAAGCGCCGGGTGCTACCGCTCCTGGAGTACGGGGTCGTGCTCGTGATCCTGGTCACGATCGTCGTCCGAGGGTTCCTGCCCGGGGTCGTGCTCGGGCTCGTGCTCGCGGTCGTGCTGTTCGTGGTGAGCTACGGCCGGACGGACCTCGTGCGTGAGGTCGCCTTCGGCAACACCTACCGCAGCAACGTCGATCGCCCATCGGCGGAGCGCGCCCGGCTCCGCACGCTCATGGATCGCGTCCAGATCCTGCGCGTGAGCGGGTTCCTGTTCTTCGGGTCGACGAGCGGCCTGCTCGAGCGGGTCCGCGGGCGCGTCGAGACCGCGCCGCCGGCATTCCTGGTGATCGACCTGCGTCGCGTCACCGGCGTGGATTCCTCGGCGGTGGCCGCGCTCGGCAAGGTGCTGCGGCTCGCGCGGACGCACGGGTTCGAGGTCGTGCTCACCGGCGCGTCCGGGCCGGTGCGCGTGCAGCTCGAGCGCGGCGGGGTGCGCGAGGGCGACAGCGTCCGGTTCGAGCCCGACCTCGACCGAGGGCTGCAGCGGTGCGAGGATGCGCTGCTCGGGACCGAGGGCGAGCCCACCGCGGCGGGCCTCGAGGTCGAGCTGGACGGCCAGGGCGGCCCGCCTCCGGGGGTCGTCCCCTACCTCGAGCGCATCTCGGTGCCGGCGGGCACCGTGCTGATCCGCCAGGACGAGCCGCCCGGCGACGTCTACGTTCTCGAGACGGGGCGCCTGGCGGTGGAGACGGTCACGGGGCAAGGCACCCGGATCAGGCGGCGCACGCTCCGCCCGGGCGTCGTGGTCGGCGAGGTCGCGCTCTACACCGGTATGGCACGCACGGCCGACGTCGTAGCCGAGACGGAGAGCGTCGTCCTGCGGTTCAGCGCCGGATCGATCGCGAGGATGGAGGCCGAGGAGCCCGAGGTGGCCGCGGCACTGCATCGGTGGCTCGCGACGACGCTCGCCGACCGCCTGGGCGAGACGATGCGGGCGGCGGACGCCCTGCTCGACTAGGGTCGAGCCGCGGAGCGGTTCCGACGGGTCGCGTCCGACTGGAGCGCGAGGGAACCGCTCGGGGTAGTATCGCGGCCGTGCCCTACTTCTTCGCTTACGGCGCCCGGATGAACCCGAAGACCATGCAGGACGACATGCCGGGTGCGGTCATGGTCGGACCGGCTCGGCTCGACGGATACCGGCTCGTGTTCAATGTGCGCAGCCGCTCCTGGGGTGGCGGTGCCGCCAACGCCGTTCCCGCGATCGGCGGACACCTGTGGGGGATCCTGTGGGAGATCGGTGAGGCCGAGCTGAAGGCGCTGGATTCCTTCCGCGGCGACGAGCAGATGCAGCGGGTGTTCGAGGTCGAGGTGCAGGGTCCGGAAGGCCCGGTCACGGCGACGACGTTCGCGGTCGATTCGCCCGAGCGGTTCGTGGCTCCGACGGAGCGCTACCTCGCGATGCTCCAGGCCATCGCCAGGGAGCAGGGGTTGCCGGAGGAGGCGCTCTCCGAGATCGACACCGCGGCCACGGGAGGGCCGAGCGGCCCCACACCATCCATCTGATCGAGCCCCCTGGGGTCCTCAGGGTCGGCGCCTCACGCCCCGTCCGAGAAGAAGGAGACGCGGGAAGCCGTGGCCTATGACGAAGACCTGGCCGATCGGATCCGCGAGCTCGTCGCCGGCGAACGGCGCCTGACCGAGAAGAAGATGTTCGGAGGGCTCGCGTTCCTGATCGGCGGCAACATGGCGATCGCAGCGAGCGGGCAGGGCGGACTGCTGGTCCGGGTCGATCCCGAGCGCTCCGATCGGGTGGTGGCGACCACGGGTGCCCGGCCGATGGAGATGCGCGGCCGCGAGATGCGGGGATGGCTGCGCGTCGACGCGGAGGAGGTCCGGACGAAACGGCAGCTCGCGAAGTGGGTCACGATGGGCGTCAGCTACGCGCGCTCGCTCCCGGCGAAGACGTAGGTCCGGGCTCATCCGGGGGCTCGCGGAAGAAGAGTGACAAGATCGCCGTTCCGATTGACGGCGAGGCCCAGCCACCGATAGGTTGCGCAGTGAGAGACCGCTGGAGCCTTCGGGCCCCGGCGGTTTCTCACTTCCGGACTCGGCGGTTTCTCACTTCCGGACTCGGCCCGACCTTGCGGAACATCGTTCCGGCGGTGTCGGCGCGGTCCACCGCTGTCGTGACGACGACGAGGGGGCGCGCCGCGGGGGCGCGCCCCCTTCATCCTTCGTACCGAGACGAGAACCCGGGAACCCTCAGCAGAACTCGAGGGGCCATGCCTCCAGCTGGACCACCCTGCCGTCTACGACCTTGGCCATCAGGCGGGCGCCGTAGACGTCCTCCTTGAGACGGTAGTGGGTGTGCTGCGCGTGTCCGATGGGTCGAGCCCGCGGATAGAGCCGCTGGAGCTTCCCCTCGCCGTCGCCGACCCGCAGCCCCTTGCGCGTGTGCATCCTCAGCTCGCCGAGTGCGTCGCTGGTGATGCTGCGGGACCGCACGAAGATGGCCCCGACCGTCCGCGCCTCCGGGTACGCGTAGACCGTGAGCCGACCACTCCACCTCGCGCGGATGACCTGCTGGCATCCGACGTCGATCATCTTCCGAGCCGTCGGCGGCCCGAACCACCCTCGCAGATCGCGCAACGTGGTCTCCCCGCGCACGATCGGTCCGGCCCGGTCGGGCTTCATCAGGTCCAACCGATGCGCACTGGCCGGGGCCGTGCCGATGGCGACGAACCCCACGACCGCCGAGAGCAGCGCTGCCGTCAGCACCGCCACGACACCGGACCGCCGCCTCCTTCGGGGTCCTGACGTCGTCCTCATCCTTCCTCCCCTCCGGCGGTGTCGACCGCCAAGGAACCATGAGGGCCTCGAACGCTTCATCGAGGCCCCCCGCTTCCCCCCTATGGAGGAGTGACGCTCGAGCGCCTCGGACGGTTCCACGACCAGCCGCTTCGCCGTCACGTCACGAGGGGAAGGCCCTGGTCGATCGTCGAGGCCTACCATCGGCGGATGCGAGCGGATCTTCCACGCGGCTATCGGATGCGCACCGCGACCTTCGACGACATCCCGGCCGTCGTCGCGGTGGGCAAGGCGTGCGACCTCCAGGACATCGGGGAGCTCGACGTGTTCGACGACTGGGTCCACGACGAATGGGTACGTCCGCGCTTCGACCCATCGACCGATGCGTGGGTCGTGACGGAGCCCGGCGGACAGGTCGTCGCCGCCACCTACACCTGGGACGAGGAGCCCCGGACGCCTCCGGCGCCCGCGCCCTGCTCGAGGGGCCCGGCTACTCCCCCGAGCGCGAGTACCTACACATGGGGATCGACGTGCCCGATGGATTCGATCCCGGGGGTGCACCGGCCGGGATCACGGTCCGGCCACGGGTCGAGACCGACGACCGGGCGATCGTCGCGGTGATGGCCGATGCGTTCGAGGATCCCTGGGACTACGAGGAGGCTCGACAGGAGTTGCTCGGGCCGAAGACCACGACCCGACGCTCTGGCTCGTCGCCCTCGACGGGGACGAGACGGTCGGAGCGCTGTTCGGGTACATCGCGAACGGGCGCGGCCAGATCAGCGCCGTCGGTGTCCGTGCCGCGTGGCGTCGTCGCGGCATCGCCGGCGCGCTCCTGCGCGCGGCGTTCGCGATGTTCCGGGTCCGAGGCGTTGCCGACGTGAGGCTCAACGTCGATCGGGACAACGCTTCGGGAGCCACGCACCTGTACGAACGGGCGGGGATGCGCCTTCGGCGCCAATGGCTCGTCGTGGCGAAGACCGTGACCTCCGCGTCGATGGTCACGCAGGGGATCGGTCGGCCTGACCACCCGCGACCGCCGCGGCGGACGACCTCGCGCTACTCCTGCGCGTGCGAGACGTTCACCAGCCAGCGGATGCCGAACCGGTCCGTGAGCATCCCGAAGGTGTCCCCCCACGTCGCCTCGGTGAGCGGCATCTCGACCGTGCCGCCCTCGGCGAGCTTGTCGAAGTAGCCGCGGAGCTCCGTCTCGTCTTCGCCGCTCAGCGACATGGCGATGTTGCGTCCGGGCACGTGCTCCATGTCGTTCGGCGTGTCGGCGGCCATGAACGTGATCCCGTTGGCGGCCTCCAGCTGCGAGTGCATGATCTTGTCGTTCTCGCTCGGGTCGTGCGCGGCCTGGAAGTCCCCGAAGGTGTTCATCCTCAGCTCTCCGCCGAAGATCCCTTGGTAGAACTCCATCGCCTCGCGCGTGTTGTCGCGGAAGCTCAGGTACGGGGCCAGCCGTGCTGCCATCGGTCACCTCCGGGATGTTGGACGCCTAACCTACCGTGCGACGAGCCGAGCGACCCGTGCGACGTATCCTGCGGTCGCTCACGCCTCTGAGCGGAGCCGTCCCCAGAGCGGCGCGTCGACGGGACCTACGACCAGCTCCAGCTCGGTCACCGCTTCCTCGACCACGGTGGCGTCCCCGCGCCGGGCGATCGTGAGGTCCAGCTCCTCCCCGGCCACACGGATCCCGCGGACGCGGAGCGCCGACACGCGGTCGGGGAGCGACGGCGCCACGAAGCACCGTCTCCGAGGAGCGTCCGGGACGAGTCCGAGCAGGAGCTGCACCGCGAGGACGGGCACCGCCGCCGCCCACGCCTGCGGCATGTTCGCCTCGATGTACGGAACGAGGCCCCGGGAGCGGTCGAACCCGCAGAAGAGCTCGGGGAGGCGCCGATCCTCGAACTCCATCGCGGCGTCGAGGACGGCGCCGAGCACCGCGTGCGCCTGCGTCTCCACCCCGTAGCGCGCCATCCCCGCCGCGGCGAGCAGGGAATCGTGCGGCCAGACCGAGCCCCGCTGGTACGAGAGCGGGTCGAACGCCGGGTGTCCCGCGGACAGCGTCCGGATCCCCCACCCGGAGAACATGTCGGCCTCCAGCATCCGCTCCGCGACCCGCCGGGCGCGGTTCGGAGCGGGCAGACCCGACCACAGCAGCTGCCCGGCGTTCGAGCCGATCGAGCGCAACCGTCGCTTCTCCCCGTCGAGGGCCATCGCGTAGAAGCCGAGGTCCTCCAGCCAGAACCGCTCCTCGACGATGTCGCGCAGATCCCTGGCGGCCCGCCGCTGCTCCTCCGCGTCGCCTGGCCGGGCGGAGACCTCGAGCAGCTCGGCCATCGCGAGTCGAGCCGCGTAGAGGTTCCCCTGGAGCTCGACGGTGGCGATCGGTGGGTCGGCCTGCGGACCGTCCTCGGTCACGATCGCGTCCCCCGCATCCTTCCACCCCTGGTTCACGTAGCCGCGCCGGCTCCTCGTCCCGTACTCCTGCAGCCCGTCGCCATCGCGATCGCCGAGCTCGCCACACCACCGGAGCGCGCGCTCGGCGGTCGGGAGGTGTGCCTCGAGGAGCCCGGCGTCGCCGGTCCACCGCCAGGCGGACCAGAGGGCCAACGCATACAGCGCCGGAACGTCGTGCGCGCCGTAGTACGGGGTGTGCGGGATCGCGCCGCTCCGCGCGAGCTCGCCGACCCGGATCTCGTGCAGCAGCTTGCCCGGCTCGGCATCCCGCCAGTCGTCGCGCTCCGCCGCCTGGGTCCGACCGACCGCGCCGAGCGCACCGACGAGCGGCCCGGTGGCGGCGAGCGCACCCATCATCCCCGCGAGGAGGGAATCCCTGCCGAAGAGCGTGAGGAACCACGGAGCCCCGCCCGCGAGGAACGCGTCCCCTTCCGCGTCCCGCATCTCGAGCGAGCGCAGGTCGGCCGCACCGCGCTCGAACGGCTCGCGCAGGAACGCCGGCGCCTCGAGCGTGACCTCGGGCGCGCGCGGCTCCGACGCGGCGGCCGTCGGCACGATACCTATTCCCCCAGGCTCGAGATCGAGCTCGCACGCCCAGGTGTCGCCGTGGCGGAGGTCCAGGTCGAACAGCAGACGCGTCCCGACGAGATGCGTGGGCCCCTCGGCACGAAGGCGGACCTCGAGGGCCCGCTCGAACCCGCCACGTCGGTATCCGATCCGGACGTGTCGGGCGTCCCCGCTCCTGCTCACCGATGGGCGCGGCGGGAGGCGCTGCTCCTTGACCTCGAACAGGTCCGCGAAGTCCGCGTCGAGCTGGAGCGAGAGCGTCGCATGGATGCGGCGATCGCCGAAGGACCGGATCGCCAGCCGTTCGTGGAGCGAACGCTCCAGACGGCGCTCGAGGCGGAGGTGGAGCGTCTGCGGTGGGACCTCGCCCGTCGGGGTGGCGAACCGCGCGTTCTGGTAGTCCCAGACGCCGGAGCGGGTGTCCGGCCGCGCGCGGCCGAGCAGTTGCCACGGCCGCCCGTTGATCGCCAGACGGTAGGTCGAGAGCATCCGTGTGTCGCCTGCGAACAGGCCCTGGAGCTCGTGCGCGGCGATGAGCCCGTCCGGACCGCACACGAGCGACACGCCGCCGTGGAAGAGGATCTCGAGGGGATGGCGGACGCTCGGGCTCATCGCACGTAGAGGAGGCCGACGAGCAGGCCCCATGCGGCGTGCATCACGAGGTCCGTCGCCGCGAACCGTAGGCTTCCGGTCTTCGCGCCGAGGAAGCCGAGCCCGGAGAAGGGCGCGACGAGCCCGCCCGCCAGGACCACCGCCAGCACCAGTCCCCAGGCGACCGCCGAGACGACCTGCGGGACGTCGACGTTGGGCACGATGACCGAGGCCCACACGAACACGAGCAGGACGCTGTTCACGAGGTGTGCGCCCAGGCCGAAGATCCACGCGCTCGGCCGATCGGAGACCATGTAGCGGCGACCGAAGTCCGCGATGTCGATCGCGACGAGGAACGGCAGGGAGCCAGCCCACAGCCCGATCACCGCCATGACGTACCCGGCGACGAGCCCCGCGACCGCGACCGACGCGGGGTCCGCCTGACGCCAGTTCAAGATCTCGGCGACCATCGGAGGCTCCTCCCTGCGAGCACGGCCAGAAGCGCGACGCCGAGCCCCGCTGCGATCGTCCGTCGGTGCATCGCGAGCCGCATCTGCAGCCTCCGGTCCTTCGCGACCGGATCGAACCGGCCCCGGACACCGAGGTCGACCTCGACAGGCTCCCACAGATTGTCTGGCGCCGCCGTTGCCGGCTCCTCGGTCAGCTGTCCGACCCAGGCTCGGCGGGCGACGGCACGGTCCAGCAGCCGTGGCGCGATCCGGTCGGCGAGCGCCAGCCGGACCGTCGACCGGTCCACCCACAGCTCTTTGCGCGGATGTTCGGCGAGCCACGCGACCGCCTCCGCCGCGACCTCCGGCTGGAGGATCGGGGGGACGGGTTGCGGACGACGGTCCATGAGGAGCTTGCCCCACTCGAACTGTGGCGTGTTCAGGGCGGGGAGCTGGACGAGGCAGACCTCGATCGCGGACCGATCGTGGATCAGCTCCTCGCGCACCGCCTCCACCAGGCCCTCGATGGCATGTTTCGCGCCCGAGTAGGCGGACTGCAGCGGGATCCCGCGCCACGCGATCCCGGAGCCGACCTGGACGATGGTCCCCCGGTTCCGCGGTCGCATCGCGTCGAGCGCAATCCGGATCCCGTTCACCGAGCCGAGGTACGTCACGCTCGTCACCCTGCCGAAGTCCTCCGGGGAGATGTCGACGAAGCGGCCGAAGACCGTGACCATGGCGCTGTTGACCCAGACCTCGATCGGTCCCAGCTCCCGCTCGACACGGTCGGCGGCCGCACGCACCTGAGCCGGCTCGGCGACGTCGGTGGGGATCGCGATCGCGCGCACGCCCCGTGCGCGCACCTCGTGCTCGGCCGCCGCGAGACCGGTACGTCCCCGGGCGAGCAACCCGACGTCGAACCCACGGTCGGCGAGCGCATGGGCGCTCGCCCGGCCGACCCCCGCGGACGCGCCGGTGACGACGGCGACGCCCCTGGAGGGCGAACCACCGCTCCTCATCCTGACCCCTTCCCCAGGAACGGACCATTCCCCGAACGGGACACGACGACGCAGCTCAGGTGGAGCCTCGGCGTGCCCGGATCGTCGTCCCGGACTGACGCGCGGATGAGGTGCACCCGCGCGCAGACTCAGGCCGAGGTGTCGTCGGCCGCCCGGGCGTCGTCACCCATCACCGACGTCCCGATGAACACGGCGCCCTCGGCGATCGAGAGGGCCTGCGAGCGGATGTCGCCCTCGACGCGGGCTCGAGGACCGAGCTCCACCTTCCCCTTGCCCACGATGTCGCCCATGACCACGCCACCCACCAGGACGTTGCGGGCCTGGACGTTGCCGTCGAGCCGGCTCTGGGCGGGCAGTGAGACGTCGCCGTTCGCGACCAGGTCGCCCTTGACCCGGCCGGCCAGGGTGATGCTGGCCGCCTGGATGTTCGCCTCGACCCGTCCCTGCGGGGAGAGCGTGACGTCCTTGGCCGCGGTGATCTTGCCCTTGACCTCGCCGTCGACGCGCAGGGAGCCCGCGGCCGTCACCGTGCCCTCGATCCGCGTCCCCGGCCCCACGACCGAGAGCTCGGACCCGCCGTCTGCACGATCCATGGATACCTCCTGCGCTTCCTCGGCGATCTCGTCGACGCCTCCGGCCTCGGTCCCATCGCTCGTCGGGGCCTCGGTGGGCGGAGGGGCGACGGGAAGCTCGGGCCCATCCGGGACCTCCACATCCACGTCCCCACCTCGAGACCCACGTGGGTGGCGCCAGCGACCCATCTCCACTCTCCCTCCGGGAACGCGCCCTCGGGCTCAGGAGCGCCACGACACCCTATGGCATCGCTCCCAACGCCGCGAAGTCGGTCGAACGGGGGGTGTGTGCCTCCGCACCTCTGGTCCGGCCCGAACCGCGATGGACCCTCGTGCGTAGACCTCCTGTCCGAGCCCGCAAGGAGGCTGCCACGATGTCCACCCGTAGATCGGCTCTCGTCGCGTTCGCGCTGATCCTCACGCTCGCCGCGTGCACCGAGGGCGACGATGCCACCGGGGCCGCCGGCTCGCCGAGCCCCGCCTCGCCGACCGCCGAGCCGACCGAGACGCCGACCGAGAGCCCCACCGAGTCGCCGACCGAGACGCCCTCGGCGGGTCACGGCACCGAGATCGAGAGCGACGACTCCGCGTTCGGGCTGATCCTCACCGACCGGCGCGGCAACACCCTGTACGCGTTCCTGCCCGACGAGCAGGGGCCGAGCACCTGCTACGACGACTGCGCCGCGAACTGGCCGCCGCTGATGGCCCAGGGCGAGCTCGAGGTGAGCGGCAACGACGAGGACCCGACCGACGACAGCCTGCTAGGCACCGCGCGGCGGGACGACGGCGGGCGCCAGGTCACCTACAACGGCTGGCCGCTGTACTTCTTCGCCGGCGACGAGGGCCCGGGCGACACCAACGGCCAGGGCGTCGGCGACGTCTGGTACGTCGTCTCCCCCGAGGGCGAGCCGATCACGAGCTGAGCTTGCACAGACCGAAGCGCGTTCGCGGTGGTCAAGGTCAAGGGGTGACGGCTCGCCCGACAATCCGCGGGAGCACCTCGCCGATCGAGCCGCGGGCGACCGCGGCGGCCATCCGGTCGTAGGGGGTCGGTTCCGCGTTCACGACGACGAGGCGTGCGCCGGCGCGCACGGCGATGCCCGGCAACGCGGCCGCAGGCTGGACCGTGAGTGACGTGCCGACCGCGAGGAACAGCTCGCAGGCCTCGGCCGCCGCCTGCGCCCGCGCCAGCACCTCGGGGTCGAGCGACTGCCCGAACGCCACCGTGGCCGAGCGCTGAATCCCGCGACACCGGGCGCACGGTGGGTCGGCCTCGCCGGCGCGGACCCGGTCGAGCTGCTGGGCCATCGGCGTCTCGTAGCCGCATCCCAGACACCGAGCGACGTGAAGTGTCCCGTGGAGCTCGAGCACCAGGTCCGAGCTCGAGCCCGCGGCCTGGTGCAGGCCGTCGACGTTCTGCGTGATCAGCGCGACGAGCCTGCCTGCCCGCTCCAGGTCCACGAGCGCGCGGTGGCCGGCACCCGGCTCCGCCGTCCAGGCCGGATGGTGGAGCCGCTCCTGCCACGCCTCGACCCGGACCCGCGGGTCGGCCAGGTAGTCCTCGATCGAAACCAGCCGCATCTTCGCGGGGTCGCGGGTCCAGACGCCGTTCGGGCCGCGGTAGTCGGGGATGCCGGACTCGGTGCTGACGCCGGCGCCGGTGAGGACCGCGATGCGCTCGGCCGCGGCGACCCACTCGGCGACCCGGTCGACCAGGCCGGCGCCGTCGCTCATCCGCTCGGCTCGACCAACTTCCAGGCGTTCTGCCAGGTCCCTCCCTGCATGTTGAGGAAGATGTTCAGCGCTCCCATCCCCTCCAGGACCCGGGCGGCCTCGAGCGGTCCGGCGTCGATCGGGCGCATCCCGATCGACCGCACGAGATCGACGACCGTCGCCTTCGCTGCCGGGTCGGTCGCGGCCACGAAGTTGTCGACGGGCATGTCGGCGATCTTCGGGTCGGCTTGCCGAGAGGCCAGCACGGTGTTGAACGCCTTCACGACGTAGGCGCCCGGCACCATCGACTGGACCTGTTCGGCGTTCGAGGTGCCGTCGACGACCGAGCCCGGGTTGTCCTGGCTCATGCGGTTCGTGACGTCGATCACGACCTTGCCCTCGAGCGTCGCGCCGACCTCCGCGACGATGGACCCGATCGCGTCGAACGGCACGGCCATGATCACGATGTCGGCCGCCTCGATCGCCTCCACGTTCGACCGGACGCTCCGCCCCCCGACCTCATTCGCGAGCGCCTGGGCCTCTTCGGGCGTCGTCGAGGTCACGACGATCTGGTGTCCGGCCGACGACAGCGTGCGCGCGAGCGCTCCGCCGACGTTCCCCGTGCCGATGATGGCAACGTTCACGGCGGTCCTCCCTTCGCTCGTATCGACCTTACCCACGCGGTCCGGATACGGCGCTCCGACCGCATCGGGGGTCGGCTCGCCGCCCGGCGGCCGATCCGGATCCGGGTAGTAGTGTCGCTGTCCGGAGGAACGACGACGCGGAGGTGATCTGGACGCAGCGGCTCGCAGCGCCACGACTGCCGGCGATCATCGCCGCGCTGGCGATCGTCCAGTTCCTCGCGTCACCGAGCGTCGCCAGGGCGGAGGAGCCGTTCCGTCTCGACGGTCGGATCACGGATCGGGTGGCTGCGCTCGAGGGACGCGAGGGCGAGGTCGAGGCGGCGCTCCAACAGCTCGAGCAGAACGACGACGTCGAGCTGTGGGTCGTGTACGTCGCGACCTTCTCGGGACGGAACGCGCAGGACTGGGCGGACGAGACCGCCAACATCAGCAGCCTGGGGCTGAACGATGCCCTGCTCGCGGTGGCGACCGAGGACCGAGCGTACGCGTACTCGGTCGACCAGCAGTTCCCGCTCACCGATGCCGAGCTCGCACGGATCGCGACCGGCGCGATCGAGCCGGCGCTCTCGAACGACGACTGGGCGGGCGCCGCGATCGCGGCGGCGGAGGGGATCGGCCAGGCGCTGGACGGACGGCCCGCGCCGGGCGAGGACGTCCAGCCGGAGGCGCCGGATGACGGCGGGGCGTCGTGGCTCGCGTGGGTGCTCGTCGGCCTCGTCGTCCTGGGCCTGATCGTCTTCGTCGTGTACCGGCTCCGCAGGGCGGGCGGCCGGAAGGGCGTCCCCGTCCCGGCACCGCCGCCGACCGCCGACCCGTACGACCGGATGTCGCTGGACGAGCTCAGGCGGCGAGCTGCGGCGCAGCTGGTCGAGACCGACGACGCGATCAGGACGAGCGAGCAGGAGCTGGCGTTCGCGATCGCCGAGTTCGGCGAGGAGCAGACCGCGCCGTTCGCGGCCGCCCTCGAGGCCGCGCGCGAGGACATGGCGGTCGCGTTCCGCGTGCAGCAGCGGCTCGACGACTCGGAGCCCGAGGATGACGCGACCCGGCGCTCGATGCTGATCGAGATCTGCCACAGGACCGACGCCGCGAGCGACCGCCTCGACGCCGAGGCGCAGAAGTTCGACGAGCTCCGCGACCTGCAGAAGAAGGTCCCCGAGATCCTCCCGCGCCTGGAGCGGGAGATCGTGGCGCTGTCCGACCGCATCCCCATGGTCAGCACGACCGTTGCCGAGCTCCGGAGGGTGTACGCGCCGACGGCCATCGCGGCGGTCGCCGACAACGACGAGCAGGCGAGGCAGCGCCTCGCGTTCGCCAGCGAGCAGGTGACGGCGGGTCGGGCCCACCTCGACGCAGGGAACGCCGGCCGGGCCGCGGTCGCCGCTCGGGCCGCGGAGGAGGCGGTCGGACAGGCGGCCCGGCTGCTCGACGCGGTCGACCGGCTCGGGCGGGACCTCGCGGGCTCGGCGAACAAGATCCAGGCGGCCATCGCCGACATGGAGAGCAGCCTCACCGAGGCCAGGCGGATCGGAGAGGGCAAGGAGCTCGGCGCGCTCATGGGGAGGGCGGAGGTGGCCCTGATGGAGGCGCGCACGGCCGCCTCGGACGAGGGGGGCCGCGATCCGCTCGGCGCCCTGGAACGTCTCGAGGAGGCCGACGACGCCCTCGACCGCGCGCTCGAGGGGATCCGCGACGAGCGGGCGCGCAAGCAGAAGGCGCGGGCGTCGCTCGACCAGGCCCTCCTGGCCGCGCGGGCGCGGATCGACGCGGCGACCGACTTCATCACGACGCGACGCGGCGCGGTCCGCTCCGAGGCCCGGACCCGCCTGTCCGAGGCGGGCCGGCACTACGACCGGGCCGTCTCGCTCGCCGAGAGTGACCCCGCGACCGGGCTGCGCCACGCGAGGAGCGCCGAGTCGCTCGCACACGACGCCCAGCGGCTCGCGGATGACGACGTGTCCCGATACGGTCGGCCTCCCGGCGGGTTCGGTGGCGGCGGCAGCGACTGGGGAGCGATCCTCGGCGGGATCCTGATCGGGAACGTCCTCGGGGGTGGAGGCGGCCGGGCTGGCGGTTGGCGGACCCCCGGTCGATCCGGCGGCGGCCGACGCGGCGGCGGGGGAGGTTTCGGCGGGTTCGGAGGCGGCCGGCGGGGCGGAGGCGGACGGTTCCGTGTCGGGAGCTTCGGCGGCAGGGGGATGGGGGGGCGCCGGGGCGGTGGAGGACGGTTCTGAGCACGCAGGGGAAGATGGAGAGCGGGGTGGGACCCCGCGGAGGGAGGCCACGATGACACAGCAGTCGATCTTGGGACGTATCGCGCAGCTCACGAGGGCCAACATCAACGCGCTGCTCGATGCGGCCGAGGACCCGGAGAAGATGCTCGACCAGATGATCCGGGACTACACGAACAACATCGACGAGGCGAACGACGCGGTCGCGACCACGATCGGCAACCTCCGGATGATGGAGGAGGACGAGCGCGAGGCGCGCGAGACCGCGCAGGAGTGGGGGACGAAGGCGGCCGCCGCCGCGAAGAAGGCGGACGAGCTCCGGGCGGAGGGCAACACCGCCGACGCCGACAAGTTCGAGAACCTCGCACGGATCGCCCTCAAGAAGCAGATCCAGTACGAGGAGCAGGCCAAGACGCTCCAGCCGACGATCTCGCAGCAGACCGAGATCGTCGACAAGCTGAAGACCGGCCTTCAGACGATGAACTCCAAGCTCGAGGAGCTCAAGACGAAGCGGAGCGAGCTCGTGGCTCGCGCGAAGATGGCCCGGGCGCAGGCGCAGGTTCAGGACGCGCTGGGAAGCGTGGACGTCATGGATCCGACCAGCGAGATCTCGCGGTTCGAGGACAAGATCCGGCGCGAGGAGTCGCGGGTCGCCGGACAGGCCGAGCTGGCCGCGTCTTCGCTGGACGCTCAGTTCGAGGACCTCGAGGACGCCGCGCAGGACGCCGAGGTCGAGGCCCGGCTCGCCGCGCTTCGGGGCGGCTCTGGAGGTTCGGAGCAGACGAGCAGCTAGCCGACCGTCACGGGATTACCGAGAGCCCGTCGACCGAGACCATGGTGCCCTTCGCCCTCGGCCTGGCCTCGCCGAGGGCGACGATCCGAAGCACGTGCACGTCCTCGGAGAGTCCCGAGACCGTCCGGGTCAGGCCGAAGAACGGCTCGCTCGCGTAGTTGTCGACCGTGCGCACGAGCGTGTCGTCGACGTAGACCTCGGCCCGGCCCTGGTTCGTGTTCCGGACCGTGGTCCACTCGATCCCGGTGCCGCGGAACGTGACCTCCAGGTCCGCGCCCTTCAGGTCGCTGGCCGCGTACGCCCCGGCCGAGGCCTCCGGCGCGGTCACCGTCCGCCACGAGTGGTCCAGCTCGGGCGACCAGAAGCGCTCGTGGCCGACCGCGAACCCGTCGACCGCGACGAGCGCGTCCTTCCCCGAGCCCTTGCCGAGCACGCGGATCGTGATCGTGTGCCACCCGGGCGGGAGACCGTCGAAGGTGCGCGCGACACCGAACGACGTCCGGCCGGCGTGCTGGTCGAACTCGCCGACGACGCGGCCGTCGATCGACACGGCGGCCTTCCCCTGCGCCGGCCCGCGGACCGTGAACCAGGTGACCGAGCGCCCCGCGAACGCGAAGCTCGCGGTGGCGCCGGCGTTCCGCTCGGTGACGTACGAGCCGCCGCGCGCGTCGCGGTGCGCGACCGTCCGCCACGAGTAGTCGATCGCGGGGCTGTTCTGCTCGAGCTCGCTCGCCGTCGGGAAGTCGAGCGCGGTGATCGGAGCTGGGTTGCCGCTGCGATCGACGACGGGATCGACGCCCAGGGGGTTGACCGCGGCGTGGTACGTGGCGCCGGGGATCAGCGGCTCGATGGGCTGCACCAACACCGATCGCACCCTGCCGATCAGACAGTCCTCGACCTCGCCGGTGCGCGTGCGGCACGTGAGCCGGACGTCCTCGAACCCGGCCGCGTCCGACCGGTACAGGATCGTGTTCTCGGTCGTGACGCCGCGGACGGCCTCGTTGAACGAGATCGTGACCGGCGCGGTCAGACCGGCCGGCGGCGCGATCTGGACCTTTGGCGCCGTCTCGTCGGGGCTCGGGATCGTGAGGCCGCCGAACGAGCCGCCCAGGAACCAGTTCAGGTCCACCTTGCCCTGGATACCCGGCACGCTCCCGCTGTCGGTGTGTTGCCAGAACCGCCAGCCGTTGCCGCCCCAGTTCTGGGCCGGGACGGTCGGCGCCGGCACACCCCAATGGGCGACCCAGAGCACCGTGTACCCAGCGGCGGCGACCGCGGTCGTGTCGCCGGTGCGCAGGGCCCACCCGTTGGGGCTCGTGTAGACCATCGGGCGCACACCCAGGCGCTCGGTCACCCGGCCGAGCCACGTCAGGATCCACCGCGTCACCTGGCGCTTCGTGAGCCCGCCGGTCCGCTCGATGTCCAGGACGGGGACCAGGTTCCCCGGCGTGAGCTGCGCGGTCTGGACGAAGTGGTCGGCCTCGCGGATCGCATCCCGGAACGTGTCGTCCGGCCGGGCGAAGTGATAGGCGCCGAACACGATCCCGTTCGCCTCGGCGCCGGCCTTGTTCGACGCGTACCTCGGGTCCACGTAGTGCCGGCCCTCGGACGCCTTCGCGAAGGCGAAGGTCTTCCCGGCGCCGGCGACCTGCACCCAGTCGATCTCCTCGTTCCAGTGCGAGACGTCGATCCCTGGGAGCGTCCCGGGCGGTTGAGCGGTGACGACGGGCACGCCGGCCGGGCCGGTGGAGGTCGGAGCCTCCTGCGCGACGGCGGCGGGCGTGAACCAGAGGAGGGCGAGCACGACCAGGACGGCCGTGGCGATGCGGGCAGATCGGTTGGTCGAGCTCCTCACCTCCCGGGTCCCGGCCAGGGTACCGAAGGATCTCGCGCACGCCCTGGGGAACGAGGTGATCGGTGTCCCGACGAGGCGTCTCGATCGAGCGGGCGGCGGCTCGACCACCCTCCGAGCGTCCGGCCGCCGAGGATCGTTCGAGATCGAACCCGGGCTACCGCTGCGTGTCGGCCACGGGTACCGCGATCGCGCGCAGGTTCTCCTCGGGTGCGTCGGGCGGGACCGAGCAGTCGGGCGCGAGCAGGAGGCCGACGCTCCCGGTATCCGTGATGGCCGCCCGGCGCTGCTCGAGGACCGCCTCGGGCGGCTCGTGGGCCAGCGTCTCCCGATCGATGCCGCCCATCACGGCGCGGCCTGCCCGGCTCCGTCCCTCGGCGAGCGACGGGTTGCCGGGCTCGTGGATCGACCAGCTCACGACGTGTGTGTCGAGCTGGGAGGCGAGCTCGAAGCTGAGGCGTGGGCCGCACAGGTGCAGCACGTTGAACCAGGTCTCCGACGGCATCGACGCCAGCACGCGGACATCGTGCGGCAGCGCGAGCTCCTCGTACTCCTCGAGCGACAGCAGGTCCGTCGACGCGAAGTCCGAGATCGCGAAGAAGATCCCCGCCGCGCCGGCGGCGGCGGATCGGGCGGCGAGGTCCGCCAGCGCGTCCGAGATCCGCGCGAGCGCGTCCTGGACCGCCGCGGACCGGCTCCGAAGCTCCTCGACCATCCGCGTCCGGTCCTCGCCCACCAGGTAGCCGGCCACGGTGAGCGGCGAGAACACCGTCTGGATCACCGGGACCGGGTCGCCGAGCTCGCCGGCGACGATCCTGAGCGCCTCCACCTGGTCACCGAGCGCCGGGACGGTGGCGTCGACCGCGGGCAGCGCGGACCAGTCGTTCGGGCCGATCACGGCCGGGCGGACGAGCACGGGGCCGCGGCTCGCGTCGCCCGATGGGCGGTACTCGGAGCCGAATGCCTCCGCGAAGCACGAGGCCCGCGGCTGGAGCTTGACGACGTCCCAGCCGTACGCGCGTTGCCTGGCCAGGGTCGAGGCCGCGAGCTCCGCCGGCGACCACTCCTCGCGGTACGTGTGGCCCCACCAGCCCGCGGGCGGCCTGTCGGGCCGCTCGAGCGCCAACGCGGCGCGGACGCGGGGCGTGGATCCCATGGACGGAAGTCTACCGGCAGCCGAGATCCGGTCGGTCGGCACGCACGAATCTATGCGGCGGTGCCCAGGAACGTGTCAGAACCTCTCGCCGCGGTACACATGCTCTACCGGTACGAACCGACAGATCGTGAAGGGAGGACGACATGCGGAAGATGGACATCGCGGCGATCGGACTCGCGATCGTGGGCGCGCTCAACTGGGGGCTCGTCGCGCTCGCGGAGTTCGACCTGGTGGCCGCGCTCTTCGGCCTGAGCTTCGGCGAGACGAACGCGATCACACGGATCGTGTACGGGCTCGTCGGCATCTCGGGCGTGTACCTGGCGACCCGCGCCGCCGCGCTCGTGCGCACCGCCGCGGACCGCGCGCTCGCCTGACGCTCACGCGAACGTTCGGACCCCGGGAGATGCCCCGCCTCCCGGGGTCCGTCCCCGTCTGGGACTCCACGTCCTTCCACGTCACCTCCACGCCGTCTCCACGTCGCATCCACGACCGTGCCCGATGCTTCGGGTTCGGGCCTCGCCGAGCGGGAGGGGGTGAGGACGATGATGTGGGGTTCCGGCTGGTGGATCGTCGGGGCGTTGATGATCGTGTTCTGCGTCTGGATGATGTCCCGGATGATGAGCCACGGCGGCGCGGATCACGGGGGCGGCGGCCACGGCGATCATGCGGACGGGGCAGCGGACGCCGAGCGCACGCTCGCCAACCGTCTGGCGCGCGGCGAGATCGACACCGAGGAGTACGAGCGGCTGCTCGACACGCTCCGGCGCACCAAGAGCACGACACCGACATAGCGACGACGGAGGGAGCCCAGCATGGCCACGCTCCTCGTCTCGGTCACGCCACTGTCCGACCACGACGTCGAGGACGCGGGGCGGGCGCTCGGCGCGGCGTTCGCGTCGAGCCCGCTCGAGCGAGCCGTCCGCGGACCGATCGGAGACCGGGAGCGCCGCGGCTTGATCCGGGCGTACACCGCCACGCTCCGTCTCGATGGCGAGGTGTCCGTCGCCCTGTTGGACGGCCGGATCGTCGGCGCGATCCGATGGGTCGCGTCCCCGCGGTGCCGGCTCCGGCTGCGGGAGAAGGTCGCGATGGCCCCCACCGCGGTCGCGTCGTTCGGGCGCTCGCTGCCGAAGGCCATGAGATGGGTCAGGGCGTGGGAAGAGCGAGACCCGTCGGAGCCGCACGTCCACCTGGGGCCGATCGGGGTCACGCCCGAGCTGCAGGGTCAGGGCATCGGCTCGCGGATGCTCGAGCTCTTCCGCGAACGGCTCGACGTCGCCGGCGACGCCGCCTACCTCGAGACGGACAAGCCCGAGAACGTCCGCCTCTACGAGCGGTTCGGGTTCGTGGTCCGCGCCGAGGCCGCCGTGCTTGGCGTGCCGTGCTGGTACATGTGGCGGAAGCCGGCGACACTTCGCGCCGCGACGTGAGCGATCCATTCGGGCGCGATCAGGCCGGGAGCGTGTAGCGCTCAGCGATCGCGTCCAGGATCCCCCGGCGGGTCTGGTCGGCGCCGTCGTTCGATCGTGCCATTTCGGCCGCGACGTCGGCAAGCTCGGGATCTTCGATCGCGTCTCGAAACCAGCGCTCGTAGTCGCCGCGCTCGAGGCGGAGCGACCACCTCTCGTCGTCGACGCCCTCGGCGATCTGCGCCAACAGCTCCAGGTTCTGCGCCCGTAGGTTCAGCCGCTCGTGCGGTCCGCGGAAGTAGAACGCCTTGTCCTGGACGTCGCCCCGCGCGTACTTGCGGACGTGGCGCCGACGCTCCTGCATCGGCTCGTCGGGCGGAACAGGAACCCGTCGCCACGGGTACGGTCCCACGCGACGGCGATGCCGTCCACACACCCCTTACGCATGGGCATGGCGCCGAAGCAGGACACGGCACACGTGAATTCAGGAAGCCGTAAGGGGCGCGCAAGCGTTCCACAACGGCCCGTCCCGCACCATCGATCTCGGAGCGGCCGCGAGCGGCGGCCGCGGAAGGAGGACGGGACGATGGTGAGGCGGACGATCGTGCTGCTCGCCGCCCTCGCGGTGCTGGTGGCGCTCCCCGCGGGGCTCGCATCGGCGGGCGTGACCGGACCCGCGTTCTACGTGGACGGGGACCTGTACCGGACGGTGGGGACCCAGACCGACTTCTCGGGGACGGGAGCGCCCGCGAGGAGCTTCGACGTGATCTACGACTTCGGCGGGCTGCAGCCGAACGTTGCGACGGCGGCGCCCGGCGACCCGGGGTTCAACGGCGGCCGGTGGCGGGTGCACGCACTGGCGTTCGACGACTACGCGGCCGCGGTCACCGAGGTGGACACGAACGGCAGTGGGGACATCGACAGCGACGAGGAGGTCGCCGCCGCGCTCGCGGCCGACCTGGCCGAGGACCTCGGCGTCGTCAGGCAGTTCGAGTGCCCGGTGATCCCGGTCCCGCGGTCGTCGTGACTCGCTCGACGTGGGCGAGGGGGGCGACGTCCTCCCTCGCCCGCTCCGCGCTCGACCGCTCCGCGCAGAACGGTGCATCCTTCAAGGATGGCTGAGACCAGGCCGATCGACGCCGCGGCCGGCGACCGGTCGCACCGGCCGCGCGGGCCCGCCTGGCTCGGGGCGGCGATCGGCATCGTCGTCGGTGGGACGGCGCTCGGCGTCGCGCACCTGGTGGCGGGGCTCGCGAACCCCGAGGCGTCCCCGTTCGTCGCGGTCGGCGAGACCGCGATCGACGCCTCGCCCGAGTGGCTCAAGGCATGGGCGATCCGCACGTTCGGCCAGGCCGACAAGGCCGTCCTGCTCCTCGGGATCGGCGTCGTGCTCGCGACGATCGCGGTGGCTCTGGGCATCGCGTCGATGCGCCGACGGTGGGTCGCCCTCGCCGGGCTCCTGGCGCTCGGCGCCGTCGGGGTGCTCACCGCGCTCACACGGCCGGACGCGGTGCCCGGCGACGCGATCCCAACGCTCGCGGGCGTGGCGGTCGGCGCCCTGGTCCTCGGGCTGCTGCGGCGCTCGGCGTCGCTCGACGAGCCGCCCCCGCCCCGTGAGATGCCGCGGGCGTTCGACCGGCGGCGGTTCCTGATCGCCGCCGGGGGTGGCGCGGTCGCCGCCGTGGTCGCGGGCGGTGCCGGGGCCCTCCTCGGGCGCAGCGCCCGCGCGAGCGCCTCGAGGGCCGACGTCACGATCCCGGACCCCGTCAGCCCCGCCTCGCCACGGGCCGCCGTGGGACCGGACGTCCCTGGACTGGAGCCGTTCCACACCCCGAACGACCGCTTCTACCGCGTGGACACCGCACTGCTCGTCCCGTCCGTCGAGGCCGAGGGCTGGGAGCTGCGGGTCCGCGGCATGGTCGAGCGCGAGTTGCGGCTCGACTACCGGCGGCTGCTCGCCCGGCCGCTGATCGAGCGTGACATCACGCTCGCCTGCGTCTCGAACCCGGTCGGCGGGCCGTACGTCGGGAACGCGCGCTGGGTCGGCGCGCCGCTGCGGGACCTGCTCGAGGAGGCCGGTGTTCGCCCCGGCGCCGACCAGCTGGTCTCGCGCTCGGTCGACGGGTTCACGATCGGCACGCCGACGGCGGCCGTGATGGACGGGCGCGACGCGATGCTCGCCGTGGCGATGAACGGCGAGCCCCTGCCGCTCGAGCATGGCTTCCCGGTCCGGATGGTCGTGCCCGGCCTCTACGGGTACGTCTCGGCGATGAAGTGGCTCGTCGAGCTCGAGCTCACGACGTTCGCCGCGTACGACGCGTACTGGGTGCAGCGGGGGTGGGCCGAGCAGGCGCCGATCAAGACGATGTCGCGGATCGACACGCCCACCGGCTCGAAGACCGTGCGCGCCGGCCGGGTCCCGATCGCCGGGGTCGCCTGGGCGCAGCACCGCGGCATCGAGCGCGTCGAGGTGCGCGTCGACGACGGCGCGTGGATGGAGGTCGAGCTCTCCGAGGAGGGCACGATCGACACGTGGCGGCAGTGGGCCGCGACGTGGGACGCGACGCCCGGCGAGCACCGGCTGCAGGTCCGCGCCACCGACGCCGACGGCGTCACCCAACCCGAGGAGCGGGCCGAGCCCTTCCCGAGCGGTGCGACCGGCTGGCACGCCGTGGTCGTCCAGGTCGCCTGAAACCCGCCCGCGACCAGCGCTAACGTTTGAATCGCACTACCCTGGGCAAAGGTGCCTCGAGAGCCGGCCCCACGGAACCGGCACGACCCAGGATAGGGGGACCACCCATGACCAGGTACGTGTGCGCACACCCGTCGCACCGGCGGGGATCCGACGCCGGGAGCGTCGACGTCACCGCCCAGGTCCGGTTGGAGCGCTCGCTGATCCCCAGGACCGACGCGTACCTGGGCATCACCGAGGACCTCATCGAGGTCGTGAAGGGGCTCGGGGACGACGGCCACCGTCAGCGCCGGATCGAGCAGCTGATCACCGGCGTGAGCGACCCGCAGGACCTACCGGTGATCCTGATGTCCCGACGCTCGATCATCCGGCAGCCCGGCCGGTACGAGCTCGACGACCTGCGGACCCGCGAGCCCGAGGTCGAGCGCGTCCTCGCGCAGGTCGACCCGGCGTTCGAGCCCGTCGCTCGGACCCGCGACGACGTCGTCCTGATCCCCGAGGCCGGGGCGCCGTCCGCGACCGCCACGGCGACGGCCCAGGCGTCGACCGCGACGATCACGCGCGAACGCGATCAGGCGCTCGTCGTGATCCCCGAGGGCGTGTACCCGCTCCACGAGCTGGCCGGGAACCTCGCCGCGGCCGAGCGCGAGGAGGACCACCTGATCGAGGCGATCTGGGACACGACGCCGATCCACTCACACGTGGGCGCGGTCACCGACCCGTGGCGCGTGATCGTCACGTGCCCCCGCGCCGAGGGTTCGCCCGCCGCCACCCACGACCTGCTGTTCACCGGCACGGGCGACCCGGAGCCGGCGATCGTCTACGGGACGGCCGTCGACGCGTGGGACGCCGAGGTCGAGGCCGCGGCGCTCCAGGAGATGACGCCCGGGGCCGAGACCTCCCGCCTCGAGCGGCGGACCTGGATGCTGCTCGGCGTCGAGGTGCTGATCGGCGTCCTGCTGCTCGCGTTCGCGTGGGCGAGCGGCGGGCTCGCGCTCGCCGCGCGCGAGACCACCGGATGGCTCGCGCTCGCGTTCATCCTCGGCGGTGCGGCGCTCGCGTTCGCGGCGGCCCCGTTCTTCGCCGTCCGCGACCGCGCCGGCAACATGAACGACACGTACTGGCTCCAGTACCTGTACGCGGCCCGTGTGGACCTGTTCCGCCTGACCGCCGGGATCTCGGCCACGCTGTTCGCGTTCGCGCTGCTGGTCGCCGTGGTTCCGCCGCTGTTCGCCGACGCCAGGCCGCTTCCCGCGGCTGCGGTGACGTTCGACACGACGACCGCTCCGGTGACCGCGACCGTTCGGGTCCGCGCGAACGGGTTCGGCGCCGACGACACGCTGACCGTCACGATGCGCGAGTACGGCAGCGCCGTCGACCCGAACGGGGCGCTCGTCGGCCACGTGACCCGGCATGGCAGCAGCGCGGGCAGGCTCTCGATCCAGGAGACGTTCGCCGTGGACGCGAACGCCAGCTACATCTCGGTGCTGGTCTCCGACGGCCGCGCGGCCGACGCCGGGTGCGGCCCGACGGCGACCGGCGCGCCGGGGTGCACGGTGCTCGCGGTGCCGCAGTTCACGCCGACCGCGCCGAGGCTCACCATCGTGGCCCCGACGACGATCACGGCGGTGAGCCCGTCGCCCACGGGTACGCCGAGCCCGACCGCGACCGCCACGTCGAGTCCGAGCGCGACCCCGTAGCCGCCCTTCCCCTGCGAGGTCGAGTCCGGCGGCTCGCCGCCGGGCGACCCGGTCGACGCTCGGCATCGGTCCCGAGGCGCGGGACGCTACCCTCGGACGCATGGCGCGCATGCCGGACCGGCGACGACCGTTGCTGCGCTGGCTGGTCGCCCTCGGAACGACGGCCGCGGCCGTCGGCGTGGCCAGACACCTGCGCGGCACAGCCTCGGGACGTCGGGAGCCCGGCGGCATCGTCATCGCCGACGCGGCGATCTACGACGTGGTCACCGGGTGCGCGCTCGGACCGTTCTTCGAGCGGGTCGCCGACGACGTGGTGAGCGCCGCGCCGGCCGCCGCGCGTGTCCTCGAGATCGGCTGCGGACCCGGCCGTCTCTCCACACGGCTGGCACGGGACGGGCTGACCGTCACGGCGCTCGACCTCGACCCCACGATGATCCGCCGTGCCCGGATGAATGCCGAGCGCCTGCCGGTCGGGTCCCGGCCGTCGTTCCTCGTCGGCGACGTGGCGTCGCTCGCGTTCCCCGACGCCGCGTTCGACCTCGTCGTCAGCACGCTGTCGATGCATCACTGGGCCGACCCGAGCGCCGGGCTCGCCGAGATCGGCAGGGTGCTCCGCGCCGGCGGCCGGGCGCTGATCTGGGACCTCCGTCCGGGAACCGTTCCCTTCCACGCCCGCGTGCCCGATCCGATGGAGCACGTCGAGATGTCCTCGCTCCGGGTCTCGAGCACCACGCCGTGGCGGTGGCCCTGGAGCCTCAGGCTCACGCAGCGGGTCGAGCTCGTCCGCGAGCCGCGGACGGCCGGCTGAACGCTAGCCGCCGAGCTTGCCGAGGCGGGTCTCGAGGCGCTTGATCTCGACCGCGGCGCCCCGCTGCTCGGCCTCGGCGGCGCGGACCCGCTCCTTCGCGTCGGCGCGTCGGCGGTCGAGGTCCTCGAGCTGCCGGCGGGCGCGCTCGACCGACTCCTGCGCCCGACGCTGCTTCGTGCGGGCCTGCGCCAGCTCGCGCTCGAGGGCCCGGCGCTCGCGTCGGCGGTCGGCCCCGGCCTCGGCGGCCGTCGCATCCCCCGACGGCTCTGCATGCTCCTCCGCCTTCCCGGCTCGCGCGGGCTTGCCGCCCTGGAGCGCCACGAGCCCGGAGACGTCGCCGAAGCCCGACGGCGGCATCAGCGCCTTCGTCAGCCGGCCGGCGGCCAGCGCCTCGGCGGCCTCCTCGACGACGACCGCCGCGTCGAGCGTGTTCGTCAGGTCGTCGGCGTGCGGACCGGGATCGGTCCCATCACGCTCCAAGATCGCGCGCGAGGCCGCCGCCAGGCGAGCGACGACGGCGCGGCGCTCCTCGGTCGCCGTGCGCAGAGGCTCGGTGTCACCGCCCGACAGCGCCCGTTGCTGCGCCGCCCGCAGCCGCTCCCCGACCGCCGCGAGCTCCTGCACGCCCGAGGGTTCCTCGCGCGCGAGCCGGTTCAGCGCCCACGCGGCGACGACCGGCTTGCGCTGCGACTTCACCACGTCCGCCGCATCGCGGTCGCCCGCCGAGCGCAGTTCCTTCGCGAGCGCGTCGCGCTCGGGGATGAACCGGTCCAGCGGCAGCGCGTAGAGCTCGTCGATCCGCGACTCGACGTCCCGGGTGGCCACTACCCCGCCTCGCGCTTCCCAGGCCGCTTGCCCTCCTTCGCGGCCTCGACGCTCTCCTTCAGCGCGCGCATGAGCTCCTCGATCCGAGCGGGCGTGCGCTCCGTCGGCGGCTCGGCCTCCTCGAGAGGCCGCTTCTCCGTGATGATCCGGAGCAGATCCTCGCGATAGGTGTCCGAGTACGCCTGCGGGTCCCAGTCGGTCTTCAGCGTCTCGATCAGCGACATCGCGAGCTCGAGCTGCCGCGCGTCGACCTCGACCCCCGACGGGCGCACGAACGTGTCCGGCGTCCGTACCTCGTCGCCGAAGAACAGGGTGTGCAGGGCGAGCGCGCCGGCCATCGGCCGGATCGCGACCAGATGCGGCTTCGTGCGCAGGACGAAGCGGCCGATCCCCACCCGGCCCGCCTGCCGCATCGCCCGGTGCAGCAGGAGGTACGGCGGCTCCGCGTCCCGGTCGGCGGGCACGACGTAGTACGTCTTCTCGAAGTACACCGGGTCGATGTCCGCGAGCTCGACGAAGTCCTCGACGTCGATCGTGCGGCTCCGCTGCGGCCGCACCGCCTCGATCTCCTCGCTCGTGAGCGTGACCGTGCCCTCGTCCGTCTCGTAGCCGCGCACCAGGTCGTGGAACTCGACCTCGGACTCGGCCGGCGCGGGAGCCGGGACGGGTGTTGCCGGCTCGCGGCTCGGCGCGGTCCGGTCCACGACGTCGTCGGCCCGTGCGGGCGGCTCGGTCGGTGTCGCCTCGTCGCGGAGCGGCGGCGCGTCCTCGACCACGCGCCGGTACCGGATGCGCCGGCCCTCGCGGTCCATCAGGTGGAACCGCACGTCCTTCGGCTGCGTGGCCGGATAGAGCTTCACGGGGATCGTGACGAGCCCGAAGCTCAGCGTCCCGGTCCAGACCGCGATCG
>DASTPT010000061.1:0-2028 GCA_035762085.1 Actinomycetota bacterium
CTTCTCCACGAACACCTTCCCGAGCTGGCCGCTGTCGCACCCGTTCCGGTTCATCGCCCACAACGGCGAGATCAACACCGTCATGGGCAACCGCAACTGGATGCGGGCCCGTGAGGCGCTCCTCGACAGCGACCTGATCCCCGGCGACCTCGAGCGGCTCTACCCGATCTGCACCCCGGGTGCGTCGGACTCCGCGTCCTTCGACGAGGTCCTCGAGCTGCTGCACATGGGCGGCCGGACGCTCCCGCACTCGGTGCTGATGATGATCCCCGAGGCGTGGGAGAACCACGCCGAGATGGCCGAGAAGCGGAAGGCCTTCTACAGGTTCCACGCCTCGATGATGGAGCCGTGGGACGGCCCGGCCGCGGTGGTCTTCACCGACGGCACCCAGATCGGCGCGGTCCTCGACCGCAACGGCCTGCGTCCCAGCCGGTACTGGGTCACCGACGACGGACTCGTCGTGATGGCGTCCGAGGTGGGCGTCCTCGACATCGACCCGGCGTCCGTCGTACGCAAGGGGCGCCTGCAGCCCGGGCGCATGTTCCTCGTCGACACGGCCGAGCACCGGATCATCGAGGACGAGGAGATCAAGGCCGAGCTCGCCGCGGAGCATCCGTACGACGAGTGGCTGCACGCCGGCCTGATCAACCTCGACGACCTCCCCGACCGCGAGCACATCGTCCACACCCATGCCTCCGTGACCCGTCGCCAGCAGATCTTCGGGTACTCCGAGGAGGAGAAGCGGATCCTCCTCACGCCGATGGCGAGGACCGGCGCCGAGCCGATCGGCTCGATGGGCACGGACACGCCGATCGCGGCGCTCTCGGACCGCCCGCGGCTGCTGTTCGACTACTTCACCCAGCTGTTCGCGCAGGTGACGAACCCGCCGCTCGACGCGATCCGCGAGGAGCTCGTCACCTCGCTCGCCGGCACCATCGGCCCGGAGATGAACCTCCTCCAGCCGACGCCGGCCTCGTGCCGCCAGGTCGTCGTGCCGTTCCCGGTCATCGACAACGACCAGCTCGCGAAGATCCGGCACATCAACCGCGACGGGGACATGCCGGGCTTCATCACCCACGTCTCCCGCGGCCTCTACGAGGTCGAGGGCGGGGGAGAGGCGCTGGCCCGCCGGATCGACGAGATCTGCGAGGAGGTCTCCGCGGCCATCGCCGACGGCGCGCGCATCATCGTGCTCTCCGACCGGCACTCGACCGCCGACCTCGCGCCGATCCCGTCCCTCCTGCTCACCGGCGCCGTGCACCACCACCTGGTGCGCGAGAAGACCCGCACGCAGGTCGGCCTGATCGTGGAGGCCGGCGACGTGCGCGAGGTGCACCACGTCGCGCTGCTCATCGGCTACGGCGCAGCCGCGGTCAACCCCTACCTGGCCATGGAGACCGTCGAGGACCTGGCCCGCGACGGCTACTTCGTCGACGTCGAACCCGAGAAGGCCGTCAAGAACCTCGTGAAGTCGCTCGGCAAGGGCGTCCTCAAGGTGATGAGCAAGATGGGCGTCTCGACGGTCGCGTCGTACACCGGCGCCCAGATCTTCGAGGCGGTCGGCCTCTCCCAGAGCCTGGTCGACAAGTACTTCACCGGGACCGTCAGCAAGCTCGGTGGCATCGACATCGACACGGTCGCCGAGGAGGTAGCACGCCGGCACCGCAAGGCGTACCCGGTCGACGGGCTCCCCCCGGCGCACCGCTCCCTCGAGATCGGCGGCGAGTACCAGTGGCGCCGCGAGGGCGAGCCGCACCTGTTCGACCCGGAGACGGTCTTCCGCCTCCAGCACTCGACGCGGACCGGCCGCTACGACATCTTCAAGCAGTACACGAAGCGCGTGGACGACCAGTCCGAGCGGCTGATGACGCTGCGCGGCCTGTTCTCCTTCAAGAGCGACCGCGACCCGATCCCGGTCGAGGAGGTCGAGCCGGTCTCCGAGATCGTCAAGCGGTTCTCGACCGGCGCGATGTCGTACGGCTCGATCAGCAAGGAGGCGCACGAGACCCTCGCGATCGCCATGAACCG
>DASTPT010000062.1:0-14330 GCA_035762085.1 Actinomycetota bacterium
GACGACCGGCGCGGCGCTCGTACTGCGGCTCGCCGACGGCGGCCGGGTCCTGCGGCTCGAGGACCTCCAGACCTCGAACGGCCCGGACCTCCGGGTGATCGTGACGGATCGCCCGATCTCGGAGGACTGGCACGTCTGGGACGACGGTGCGTACGTGGACCTCGGCGCGCTCAAGGGCAACCTGGGGAGCTCGAACTACCACATCCCCGACGACGTGCGGCTCGATCGGTACCGGACGGCGGTCGTGTGGTGCCGGCGCTTCTCGGTCGGGTTCGGGGTCGCCTCGATCGCGACCGGCTGAGAGAGCGCCCGGTCAGATCGTGGCGGGCCGCACCCCCGCCACCACGATCCCGATCGTGAGGATCGCGACCGCGACGCGGTACCACAGGAACACCGCGAAGTCGTGCTTGCGCAGGTACGCGAGCAGGAACGCGATCACGAGGAATCCGCTGACCGCCGAGGACACGAAGCCCCAGAAGAACGGCGCGCCCATGCCGGCCGGCATCCCCGTCTGGACCAGGTCTATGCCCTTGTAGACCCCGGCGCCGGCGATGATCGGCAGCGACAGCAGGAACGAGAAGCGGGCAGCGCCCGCCCGATCGAGGCCGATCATGCGCCCGGCGGTGATCGTGACCCCCGAGCGGGAGACGCCGGGCTGCAGCGCCACCGCCTGGGCCACGCCGAGCACCAGACCGTCGCGCACCGTGAGGTCCTCGATCCCGCGTCGCACGCTCGCGACCCGGTCGACCACGTACAGGACGATCGCGAACACCACGAGCATCACCGCGATGACCACCGGCTGGCTCAGGTTCTCCTGGATCACGTCCTCGAGGAGCGCCCCGACGATCACGCCGGGGATCGTGCCGACGACCAGCGCCCAGGCCAGCCGCTCGTCCACCGTCGCGATGCTCCGCGTCCGGATCGAGCGGACCCACGCGGTCAGGTACCGCCAGACGTCGCGCCGGAAGTACACGAGCGCGCCGACGAGCGTGCCGATATGGAGCGCGACGTCGAACGTCTTGTTGAAGTCCGGGTCGTTCAGGATCGGCCAGTCGAACAGCCAGGGCACCAGGATCAGGTGCCCGGAGCTGGAGATCGGCGCGAACTCCGTGATGCCCTGGACGATGCCGAGCACGATCGCCTGCAGGATGCTCAGGGTGACTCCTTCGCCGGTCGCGGGACCGGCACATCCTACGCGAGCGCGCCCGTCATCCCGGGCCGGCGATCGTGAGGGTGAGCGTGCCGAACGCCTTCGCGTGGGCCAGGCGCTCGGCGGCGTCGGGGGCGACGAGCAGCACGAGCGACGGGCCGGCGTCGGCGCCCACCGCCAGCGAGCCCTCGGCGGAGGACAGGACGGCGAGCACCTCGAGCCCGGTCGCCACCGTGTCCGTGTACGGGCGCTGCCCCCCGAACGTGGCGAGCACGTCCACGCGGTCGCCGGGCCGAACGCTCCCCGCCGGCATGCCCGAGGGGGCCACGAAGGCCCGGAGCCCGCTCGGCACCTGCGACGCGACGGGACCGCCCGCGGTGCCGACGCGCGTCCGCGTCAGGGCCTCGCCCTCGGCGAGGTCGGAGGCGAGCGTGGCGCCGACGGCGTCCTCCACCGACCGGATCGCGCCCGGCGGTACGAACGCGGATGGGACGCTGGACACGCGCAGCGCGTCGTGGCTCAGCACGGCGCCGCGCGACAGGGGCGTCGCGGCAACGACGACGGGCACGGGGCGGCCGGCCACCGGACGCAGGGCCGCGAGTCGGGCCTCGTACCCGCGGACGAGCGCGAACGCGCTCGCGCCGCAGGCGATCGCGAGCACCAGGTAGAGCTTCGAGCGCGGCGACCAGCGCCGCAGGTAGATCCGCCGCATGGCCCCTCCATCCGAGCCGCGAGCGAGGGGGACGACCCGGACGCTAGCCGGGCGCGCGGTCCGGCGCCGTGACGGATGTCACACCGCGCGCGGTCTCTTCGGCGGCGTGAGCGGCAGCACGCGGACGCGGTAGTCCTCGAGCGCCTGGCGGCCCACGATCATCGCGACCGACTCGCGGACGCGCTCGCCGAGCTGCTGCGGGTCGTCCTCGGTCCGGAATCGGAGCTCGATCGTCACGAGCACGGGTTCGGCCATGCGGGCGAGCCTACCCGCTACGCCTCGAAGCGGGCGCCGCTGAGCGCGGTCGCACAGACGCAGTCGCGTTCGGCGGGCAGGGCGGCGATCATCCCGAACAGCAGCTCGCGCAGGCGCTCGTTGTTCTGCTTGAAGACGGTGATCACCTGCTCGTGGGTCACGGGCGGCGCGTCCTCGACGCCGACGTCGAAGTCGGTGATCAGCGAGACGTTCACGTAGCAGATCTCGAGCTCGCGGGCGAGGACCGCCTCCGGGTAGCCGGTCATGTTCAGCGTGTCCCAGCCCTGCGAGATGAACCACTTCGACTCCGCGCGGGTCGAGAACCGCGGTCCCTCGATCACCACCATCGTGCCGTGGGTGTGCATCTCGATACCGAGCCCGCGGCCGACCGCGACGGCGAGCTCGCGCATCGTCTCGCAGTACGGGTCCGCGTACGAGATGTGCGTGGTGACCGGCCCGTCGTAGAACGTGTGCGGGCGCGAGCGCGTGCGGTCGACGATCTGGTCGCACACGACGAAGTCACCGAGCGCCACGCCCTTGCGGAGCGACCCGGCGGCGCAGGGGCCGACGATCCGCTCGACGCCGAGCTCCTTCATCGCCCACACGTTGGCGCGGTAGTTGATCTTGTGCGGCGGGTACTCGTGGTGGACCCCGTGCCGAGGGATGAACGCCACGCGCCGCCCCTCGAGCTCGCCGATCACCGGCGGGGCGGAGGGGGGGCCGTACGGCGTGTCGAACGGGTGCACGGTCTCGGTCGACTCGAGGAACGAGTAGAACCCGGAGCCGCCGAAGACGCCGATCTCGGCCTGCGTCACGCGCTCTTCTCCGTGGTGGACGGCTTCGCCGGTTCCTTCGCCGAGCCCTTCCCGGTTCCCTTCGCGGGGTCCGAGCTCTCGGACGACGAGGACGAGGAGGTCTTCGGCTTCGACCGGTTGTCGGTTGCGTAGAAGCCCGATCCTTTGAACACGATGCCGGCCGGGTGGAACACCTTCCGGAGCGAGCCGCCACACACGCCGCAGGTCGTGAGCGGGTCCTCCGTGATCCGCTGGAAGACCTCGACGTGCTGGCCGCACGAGGTGCACTCGTACTCGTAGGTGGGCACGGGGAGCAGTGTATCCGAGCGTCGTCGTCCCCCCGCCGGGGGACTCCCGCGAACCGGCGCCACGGGGGTATGCTCCGATGCCCGCAGGGGAAAGGAGCCCCGATGAAGCTCAGGAAGGCGGTCATCCCGGCGGCCGGGCTCGGCACGCGGTTCCTCCCTGCGACGAAGGCGCAGCCGAAGGAGATGCTGCCCCTCGTCGACAAGCCGGCGATCCAGTACGTGGTCGAGGAGGCCGTGCGCGCGGGCCTCACCGAGATCCTCATCGTGACCGGCCGGGGCAAGCGCTCGATCGAGGACCATTTCGACCGCTCGCTCGAGCTCGAGCACTACCTGGAGGAGAAGGGCAAGTTCGACGACCTCAAGCAGGTCCGCGAGATCTCGGACATGGCGGAGATCCACTACATCCGCCAGAAGGACCCGCTCGGGCTGGGGCACGCGGTCGCCGTGGCCGAGGCGTTCGTCGGGGGCGAGCCGTTCGCCGTGCTCCTCGGCGACGACATCATGGCCGAGCGCCACCCGCTCCTTTCCGAGATGCTCGGCGTGCACGACCGCTACGGCCGCAGCGTCCTGGCGGTGACCGAGGTCTCGCGCGCCGAGGTGTCGCTGTACGGCATCGTCGAGCCCGAGGTGGTGGAAGAGCGCCTGTCCCGCGTGCTCTCGGTGGTCGAGAAGCCCGAGCCCGACGAGGCGCCCTCGAACCTGGCGGCGATCGGCCGCTACGTCCTCACCCCCGAGATCTTCGACTGCCTGCGCGGGATCCCGCCGGGTCGCGGCGGCGAGATCCAGCTCACCGACGCGATCACGTTGCTCGCGCAGCAACAGGCCGTGTACGCGTGGGTGTTCGAGGACGGGCGGTTCGACGTGGGCAACAAGCTCGACTACCTCAAGGCGACGATCGAGCTCGCGATCGACCGCGAGGACCTGGGCGAGGGCCTGCGCGACTACCTCGCCGACCTCGTGCAGCGCAAGAAGCTGCTCTAGGACCGTCCGCTCACCGGCGCAGGGCTAGACTGGCTCGGATGTCCTCGGCCCACATCCACGACCACGACAGCGGCGAGGGGCTCGTCCCCGTCGAGGAGGCGCGCGAGCGCATCCTGTCGCAGATCAAGCCGCTCCAGCCGCTCGAGCTGCCGCTCCACGAGGCCGAGGGCTGCGTCCTGGCGCAGGACGTGGTGGCGTCCACGGACATCCCGGACTTCGCGTCCTCCGCGATGGACGGGTTCGCCGTGCGCTCGAACGACGTCGCCGAGGCCGCCCCCACCGCGCCGGTCGAGCTCCGGATCGTCGGCCGGGCGCTGATCGGCCGCCGTCCGGACGCCACGGTCGGGGGCGGCGAGGCCGTGCGGATCGCGACCGGCGCGCCGATCCCCGCCGGCGCCGACACGATCGTGCCGGTCGAGAACTGCGAGGCCGTCGCGGACGTCGTGCGGGTCCTCACCCCGACGCCCGAGGGCAAGCACATCCGCCCGACCGGCGAGGACGTGAAGGGTGGCGAGGTCCTGCTGCCCGCCGGTCGTCGGCTCGGCGCGCCGGAGCTCGGGCTGCTCGCGACGGCCGGGTTCTCGCACCCGCTCGTGCACCCGCGGCCCCGGGTCGTGGTGCTCTCGACCGGCGACGAGCTGATCCCGCCGGGGCAGACGCCCGAGTACGGGCAGGTCCGTGACTCGAACGCCTACCTGTTGTTCGGGGCGCTTCGCGAGGTGGGCGCCGTGCCGATGCTCGCCGGCATCGTCCGCGACGAGGCCGACGAACTGAAGGAGACCGTGCTCTCGCATCTGGTGCAGGCCGACGCGTTCGTCTCCTCGGGCGGGGTCTCGGTCGGCGAGCGCGACGTCGTGAAGGCGGCGTTCTTCAAGCGAGGCGACCTGGACTTCTACAAGGTGGCGATGCAGCCGGGCATGCCGCAGGGGTTCGGCCACATCGAGGGCAAGCCGTTCTTCGGCCTGCCGGGGAACCCCGTGAGCGTGTTCGTGAGCTTCGAGGTCTTCATCCGGCCGGCGCTCCGCAAGATGATGGGCCGCCGTCAGCTCTTCCGTCCCGAGATCACCGCGCGGCTCGAGGCCGACGTCACCGGCCCCGGGGGCAAGTTGCAGTTCGCGCGGGTCCGCGTGAAGCGCACGAAGGAGGGCTGGACGGCCACGCCGACCGGCGCCCGCGGCTCGAACCTGATCGCGACCGTCTCGCGCGCGAACGGGCTCGCGATGATCCCGCCCGGGACGGCCACCGCGCCATCCGGGAGCGAGGTCCGGGTGATGGTCTTCCGCTCGGCCGAGGACTGACCGTGGCCGAGCGCAGGGACGTCGCGCGGATCGTCGAGGTCGGGGCCAAGGCCGTCACCGAGCGAGAGGCGATCGCCGAGTGCGTGGTCTCGATGACGCCCGAGGCCGTGGCCACGCTGGTGGCCGGGACCCCGAAGGGGAACCCGCTCGAGGCGGCACGCGTGGCCGGGGTGATGGGCGTGAAGCGCACCCCGGACCTCCTGCCGTTCTGCCACCCGATCGCCGTGACCGGCGCCGAGGTGGTGGTGACGCCCGACCGGACCGCGGGCACGATCCACGTCCGGACGACGGTACGCGCCGTCGATCGCACCGGCGCCGAGATGGAGGCGCTCACGGCCGCCGCGGTGGCCGCGCTCAGCCTCTACGACACCGCGAAGGCGTTCGACCGGGCCGCGAGGATCGATGGCCTGCGCCTGCTCGAGAAGCGCGGCGGCAAGTCCGGCCACTACGTGGCCGAGTGACTACTCGACCTTCTCCGTGAACAGGAACCCGCGCGCGGTGAGCTCGGAGATGAGCGCCCGCGCGTCCACGGCCAGCTCGTTCGGCGTCGCGCCGGGGGCGATCCGACCGCTCGCCATCCAGTGGCAAACGATCGCTGCGTGCCACCCGGTCGACTGCTCCATCGCGGTGAAGCCGGTCTCCTCGTCCGGGTAGACGACCACGTCGACCGTGGCCGTCGCCGGCATCCCGGCCTTCTCGCCGCTCGCGACGATCCGGCAGATCACGACGTCCCGGACGCCGGGGTTCGCGCCGATCCGCGGCTCGAGCAGAGACAGGAGCACCTCGCGCGGCACGACGGTCGTGCCGCGGGCGTCGACCGGGTCCCACGAGAACAGGCCGAGGTCGCGGAACGCACGGAACTGCGCGCCGTGGCCCGGCCAGCGCAGGATCTTGAACCGGAGCGAGCGCAGGCCCCTCCCGATCGTGCGCGTCGTGGTCGAGCCCGTGTTCGCGATGAGCGCCTCGAGCCGCCCGAACGGCGGGCCGAAGTCGATCAGCTCCTCGTGTTTGGGGTCCAGGCACGGGATCTCGACGAGCTCGCCGTCGACGATCCAGGTGCAGGCCCCGTCGTACTCGTTGATGAGGCCGTCCATCATGAAGGTGACCTCGTAGTTCCAGGGCGGCACGGGCTCGAGCGGGATGCCGCCGTCGAGCATGAGGACGTCCTCCGGTCGGTCGAGCAAGCCCATCGCGTACACGATGAGGTTGTTCGCCATGCCCGGCGCCTCGCCGCAGTCCGGGACGAGCGCCACGCCCGCGGCCCTCGCCCGCTGGTCGAGCTCGAGCTGGCGCACCACGATCGGCGTGTTCCCACCCAGGTCGCAGTGGTGCGTGCCGGTCTCGACCGCCGCCTCCGCGACGGCGAGGTTGTGCTGGTAGGGCAGTGCGCTCACGATCGCGTCGAGCGGCTCGAGCATCGCGCGGACGGCCCGCCCGTCGCCGCCGTCGAGGATCGCCGGGCGGGCCGCGTCCCCGCCGGTGAGCCGGTTGACGCGCTCGGCCGCCGCGGCGGCGCGGCCACCGTCCAGGTCGGCCAGGACGACCGAGGCGGCCTCGCCCCGGGCGACCAGGTCGTAGGCGGCGGCCGTCCCCTGCCGGCCGGCGCCGAGGACGCCGTAGCGGTACTCGGGCATGGGCGTTCCTTTCTCGAGACGACGCCTCGGAAGCTAACGTGCGACCGGATCGCGACGCCCGGCCGAACGGCAGCGTTCGAGCGGGTCGAGCGCCCGATCGGCTCCGGAAGGCCCCGATCGGGGCGCTTGTGCACTAGTTCCGCAAATCACATGGATGTGATTGTTCGGCGCACGATGCGGTGCTACGGTCGGGAGCCAGCCCAACATGTTGTGGTGGACCGGGGTTCACGTGGACAGGGGACCGGGCGGGTGAGTTGGCTGATGCTCGCGGCCTTGGGCATGATATGGGCCGCTTTCCTCCTTCCCCACGAACGAGGGAAGGCGTCCAGGCGAACCGTGGAGGATTTCGAGAGGAACATGGACCTGCTCGCGGAGACCGGCAGAGCCGGCCAAGGACGGTGGATCGTGACCCCCCAGAAGGGCACCCCGTTCATCGGCTCCCGGGCCCGGGCCCAGCAGCGGGCACGCGAGCGTCGCCGCCGCGTCTTCGTCGTGATGCTCGAGAGCATCGGCATCACCTTCCTGATCGGGCTCGTCCCGCCGCTGCGCTCCATGTGGTACGCGACCGGCGCGCTCCTGTTGCTGCTCGGCGTGTACGTGTGGCTCCTGCTGTGGCTGAAGGACCAGCCGCCCTCGGCCCGGGTGCTCGAGCAGAACCGGCTGGTCCGCGTCCCGGACGCGCCCACGATGGCGCCGTCCCGCTACGTGGCCGACGCCTCCAGCCGGATGCCCCGCCCGGCGTTCCATGGACTCACCCTCGACGGCGACGACGCGGTGAACATCGTCGTGCGCCGAGCCCGACAGGTGCAGCCCGCCCGGGCCTGACGTACCGTCTCCGCGTGGACCTGGACGACATCTCCGAGGGCATCCGCCGTCGCTTCGACGAGCGCATGGAGGCGCGCGAGCGGGCCCTCCCCGCGTCGCGCCGTGCGATCAGGGCCTGCGCGAACGCGATCCGGGCGATCCACCGCGAGGAGTGGGACCGGGCGCACCGCCTGATGGACGAGGCGAAGGCGGCGATCGACGAGGGGCTCGAGGCCGTCCGCGACCAGCCCGAGATCCGATTCGCCGGCTACCTGCAGGACGCGCAGAAGGAGTACGCCGAGGCGCGCGTGACCGAGGCCGTCGTGACCGGGGCGGGCATCCCCGCGCCCGAGGAGCTCGGCGTCGAGGACGCGCCGTACCTGAACGGGATCGCCGAGGCGATCGGCGAGGGACGGCGACACATCCTCGACCTGCTCCGCCACGGCAAGGTCGCCGAGGGCGAGGCCACGCTGTCGGCGATGGACGATCTCTACACCGTCCTCGTCACGATGGACTATCCGGACGCGATCACCGGCAACCTGCGCCGCTCGACCGACGTCGCGCGGAGCCTGATCGAGAAGACCCGCGGCGACCTCTCCGTCGCCCGCGTGAGCCAGGACCTCCACGACGCGCTCGAGCGCCACGCGCGCGAGGTCCTCGGCGGCCCGTAGCTGGGCCTCTGCTACGCTGGTCGCCGGTCTCGGGGGTGTAGCTCAGTCCGGTAGAGCGCTGCCTTCGCACGGCAGAGGTCGGCGGTTCGAGTCCGCTCACCTCCACGAGAAGACCCGCAGGTCAGGACCGGTCCGGTTCAGACGCCCGATGAGCCGATGGCCATGGCGGTAGTTGGGCGGTAGCTGGAGAAAGCCTGAACGGGGCTTTCGCTGGTGCTGGACATGCCCGCTCAGCCTTTCCTTGAGTCGGGCAGCTGTGGTGGCTAGCGAATCGCGACGACCTTCCTGGCGTCGTCGATTGCGTTTCGTGCGACCGCATCGAGTTCGTCGGCGAGCCGTTCGTCCAGCGTCGGCAAGATGTGGCCGTAGCGGTTCAGCGTCGTCGTAATCGAGGCATGGCCGAGTCGCGCCTGGATCTGCTTCGGATGAGCCCCCGCCGCGATGGCGAGCGATGCGGCCGTGTGTCGCAGGTCGTGGAACCGCAGGTCGTCGAATCCTGCCTTATGTACGGCAGGGATAAAGACGCGATGCGTGAAGTTGCTGCGGCGCAGAGGGCCACCTTCAGGGGAAGTGAACAGATACCCCTGCCCCGAAGCGTCTGGGTATCTAGTGACGTGTTCCGCCAGGACATCCGCGAGGAAAGCAGGCATCGTAACCGTGCGACGCGAGGCATCGGTCTTCGGCGGCCCGACGTACAGCCTCCCGCCGACCTCGACCACGACCTCACGCACGTCCAGCTTCCTTTCGAGGAAGCGAGCGTGCGAAACCTTCGTCCCTGCGATTTCGGAGAACCGATGCCCGAGCCACCCTGCGGTCGGGATTATCGCCCGGTAGCGGTCGGGGAAGGCATCCTCAAGCCGAAGCAGTTCGTCCACGGAGAGCGCACGCATCTCGCGTTCCTGCGCCTTGGGGAGCGGGATGCGAACGCAGGGGGAAGTCCTGATGATGATGGAGATGCGTGAGGACGGGCGGAGCCTTCGTGAGATTGCGGGGACTCTGAACGAGGACGGCGTCCGCCCGAAGCGCGGACGCCGGTGGCATCCCGCGACGGTTTCGAGGGTTGTGGAGCGAGCAACTGCCTCCTGAGATTGCGCTGGCCCGAGATGAAACGATCTCGCGGATATGCCGGGGGCCCCGAGCATGGGTACAGAGCCACGGGAGGCGGTCAGGAGCCCGTTCAGGGTGGGAGCGGGCGATGGCTTGGCAAAGAAGCTGCGTCGCCAGGGGCTGTCCCTGAGGCAGATCTCTGTGCGCCTGCCTAGGAGGCGCACGTCCGAAGGGCGGCGGGCGCTGGCATCCGCCCACAGTTTCAACGCCTCGTCGGAATCCCGAGGCGCATCAGCGGTAGCCGTTCGTCTCGGGCGGGAGTGCTGCCCGTCCCGTTGGGTCCCACCCACGCCAACGCGGCGCGGCGGTCCCACCCGCTCGCCCGGTCTTCATACCAGACGACACCCGCCTCCGAACGCCCAAGGGCCGTGTACGGGTGGTCATGAACACCGTCTGGAGGAACACAGATGGATTTCCAGAGGTGAGGATGAAAGGAGCGACTATGAGACAGCCTTCGTACGGATCTGAGGAGTGGTTCGAGTGGTATTCGGAGGATCCCGAGGTGGTTCTTCGCCGGGTCGAATCCGGCGAGATCCCGGTCGATTCAGGGATTCGGGCGATGGTCGTTGATGCAAACCGCCGTGGACTGACAACGCATTCGTGTTGCGACGGACATGGAAACGATTTCGCGTACATAACCTTCAAGCCGTGGGTCGATCCACAGGCAATCAGCGACTGGTACGACGACTGCGGCGTCGCGCATGTGGCAATCACCCGGAACCTACGCCCCCTACACATGGTCACGCGCGCGGGCCTTCCTGTGAAGATGCTGCTGCCCGAGGAGCAGACATCGACGGCATGGTGGAAACTTGCATGAGGCGAGCTCGGTGTGAGCCTCAGACGTCCAGGCGGTAGATGTCGCAGTCGAGCTGCGTCGAGCATGTGACCCGGTCGAAGAACACGTTCGTCGTGTCGCCGCCGACGAGCGCGTCCTTGCGCCACCCTTCCCAGCCTCCATGAGGGAGAAGGCGACCGGCTTCCCCATGCGGGTAGGCCGATCCCGTCCGCCCAGGCTCTTCAAGCACCCTGGCTGAGAGCACCCGCTCAAGAGAGGCCTCTTGCAGGTCGGGCGCGCGTGGCAGTTGCTTCCCGCCAGAAGCGACACCGATCTGAGGACTTGCGCGTCGCGGCCCTTGCGCGCAGACGCATAGATGTAGTAAGGGTGACGATGTCGGATTCCTCACCCATCGTGCTCTCAGGTGTTGCGACACGTTCCACGGAGAGCGGAGGAGGTGATGGCCAGAAGCTCGGCCCAGTCCTCGCTACCTCACCGTCCTCGCGTCCCGCGAGGCCAATCCGAGGAGAGATGCATGGGCGAGACCGAAACTCCGTCCGCACGGGTACGCGCACTCGCGCCGGTCGTCATAGTCCTATGGCTCGCCGGATCAGTTCTGATGGCCCCGTCTGCACCGGCGACGGCGGCGCCGACCGCGACGCGATTGGTCACCGGACTCGCAAGCGGATCGGGCAGCACGGTCGGACCAGATGGAGCGCTCTACGTCACGGAAGGAGCAGCGGGCCGTGTCTCGCGGGTCGATCCGCAGACGGGTGCCGTCACGACCTATGCGAGCGGCCTGCCGCCCTCGATCGTCGGCCTCGGCGGCGCGATGGACATCGAGTTCAGAGACAGCGCCGCGTACGTGCTCGTGACTCTGGTCGGCCCGGATGTCGGGGGGAGCGATGTCGTCGGCATCTACCGTGTGGACGACTCGGACGACTTCACCGTCATCGCGGACATCGGGGCATGGTCGCTGGCCCATCCGCCCGCCACGCCCTTCGACGTCCCGACCGGAGTCCAGTACGCCATGGAGAAGTATCGCAACTCCTTCCTGGTGACCGATGGCCACCACAACCGCGTGTTGCGGGTGAGCCTTGATGGGACGATCAGCGAGGAGATCGCGTTCGGCAACATCGTGCCGACCGGTCTCGAAGTTCGCGGCAACACGGTGTACATGGCGGAGGCCGGACCGGTGCCGCACCTGCCCCAGGACGGCAAGGTCGTGTCGTTCCAGCCGACATCAGACGTGGTCACCGAGGTGGCCGCTGGCGGCCCACTTCTCGTAGACGTGGAGTTCGGCCCCAGTCACGATCTCTTCGCCTTGGCACAAGGCGAATTCACGCCCGGCAATCCCGCGGGTGCGCCGGCGAACCCGAACACTGGCAAGCTGCTCAGGGTCGATGGACAAGGTGGGTTCACGGTGGTCGAGGAGCCTCTGAACCAGCCGACCTCGCTCGAACTCATCGGGAAGACCGCGTATATCGTCACCCTCGGAGGGGAGATCTGGAAGATCGACAACGTCGCTGGCTGATCGAACGCTCGGCTCCGCGCTGGAATCGGAAGATGGGTCCGCGGCGCGTGGCAGTCGTTTCGTGACAAACCGACATTCGTCACTGGCCGCGCCGGACCCATTGGCGGTCTTCCTCGTCGTCGCTTGCACTGGCGCGTCCATGACGGACGTGGGTCGGAACCTCGGCTCCCGAACGGCGTGTCGGTGCTGCCGATCACCCGCAGCCCCTCCATCGTCCACCATGTCGAGCCAGCGGCCGAGGAAGTCCCTAGAAGCACGCGTACCTTCGGCATCGGCTCTTCCGGCGACCGCCAGATGACTGATACCGAAGTACTCGTGGCGGGAACATCATCCTCAAGGAGCAGTCCCCGCTGATCCTCTTCCATAGGCCTCCCAGCGGGGACTGTGCCACACAGAGCATGTCGACCGGGAGGACGAGGGATGGCGAAACCGCCACGAGTGTTGCCCCAGCAGCTGACCTTCTTCAGGCCGGGTTCGGTCCCCGTACGTGAGACGCAGGCGGTCGGTGTCACGGGTGGGAGCGGACGGTTCTACGTTACGGTCAGCGACCCACCGGTCGGAAGTCCCTTCTGGTGGCCGAAGCCGACCGCACCGGGGTGGCTGCTCGATGCCACTCAGCCGACGCATCACGTCGATGAGATCGCCTATGCACGTGGAACCACCCATGCGGTACCCGCCCACTACTACCACGAGCCGACAGTTGGCATTCCTGTCACCTTCAACCCGGTGGACACGAAGCCAGCCAACACAACTCTGACGATCACCGTGATTGAGACCACCGGGGCTCCGGTTCCCGGCTTTCCGGTGCAGGTTCCCATTCAGGGGAACGCAGACGGGGTCGGAGATGGCTGTCTCAAGGTATCCGACGTGAATGCGAACCCCACTGGGCCCGATCTCACCGCGACCCCTGGTGAGTACGTGGAACTCCAGAACATCTCGAACAGGCAGCTCAATCTCAACGGTTGCAAGGTCATGCACACGACCTTCGGACGGGCAAGCGGACCAGCGCTGCTCATCGAGTTCACGTTTGACCTCCTCCTTGATTCAGCGAAGAAGCTGCGCATCTACACTGGGGCCCAAGCATCCGGTGACCCAGCTCTGCCGGGGGACGTGACGGAGATATTCGTGAACCGGGGCGCGCCCGTTTGGAACAACGCCGGAGACACCGCCACGGTCCTCAATCGTGATGACCAGGTGGTGGCGACCTTCAGCTACCGCACCCGTGATACGTTCTTCGGCGGTGTCTCCCCGCAAGCGACCCTGATCCGCCAACAGGAACCGAGCACGCTTTCCGTCAGGACAATCAGAGTCGCTCCCACAACGACGTTCATGCCCACCGGCATAGTCGTCGAAGACGGCGATCTTCTTGGATGGAGCGCCTTCGGATGGATATGGGTGGCGTTGGCGACTTCGCAGTGGGGAGCAAATCCCGACGGCAAGCAAGGATTCGCGGACGTTGACTGGCCAGCACCAGATCTGCCGCCGTACTCGCTGATTGGAAGGATCGGGCCAAGCGGAACCATGTTCCTCATTGGCACGGCGGGCAGGATGTTCATCCGAGACGAGGTCGGGCCGTTGTTCATCGGCATCAACGACATCAACTCGACTGACAACTGGGGCGACGGCTTCACCTGCACCATCACTCATACCGGCGTCCGTTGAGAGTCGCTGATAAACGGGAGTTCTTGCCCCCCGATTCGCCGGAACGCACGAACGAATGGCCACAGGAGCCTGAGCGCCCCACCCAGATGCAAGACCGGCATGTTCCAAGCGGATAACCCGTCCACGAAACGCCTACGACGGCCCGGAGAGCCCCACCAGCCCCCCAAACGCAAGACCGACTAATCGCCGACGGATAACCCCTCGAGCTTGTTCCACTCAACGATCCAGCCTTCCGGATGGATCGAGGCCCAGTCGTCGGCGTGATGCACAAGCTCGCGGACGTCATCTACGGCGGTCGCGGAGACGACGATGTCTTCGGTGGCCGCGGGAACGACCACGTCCGTGGAGGCTCCGGACGGGACGAGGTCGGAGGCGGGCGCGGACACGATCGGCTCCTCGGTCGGCGCGGTGCCGACGTGGTGTGGGACGTGCAGGGCACGGACTCGCTGTTCGCAGGCCGTGGACGCGACGAGCTTTGGACTGATGACGGCGATGGGCAGGACCGTGTGGTCGGTGGTGTGGGTCACGATGTCTACTGCGCCGACCGACGAGATGCCCTCCAGTCCGTGGAGTCGGTCTACTGCGGGGGGTAGCCGCGAAGGGCAAGCCGAGCGACGTTCCTCGTGCCTACGCTTCCACCCCCTC